>CAJTZO010000038.1 GCA_910583755.1 uncultured Clostridia bacterium | reverse complement strand
TTGGCACATTGATAAAGCCATCTTTATCTGTAGTATATTCACCAATGACATCACCGCTTTGTTTTGTTACTTTGAATTTCGCACCACTTAGAGGCTTGCCACTTTTTTCATCCACTTTTTTAATTTGTAATGCAGTTAATTTTTTGTTTGTAAATGTTACAAGTGTTGGCACATCTGTTTTAACTTCCACCGTTTTAGGTGTTTCATCTAATAAATAACCATCTGGAGATTTCATTTCAGATACAGCATAATAACCCGGCTCTAATGTTGGCACATTGATAAAGCCATCTTTATCTGTAGTATATTCACCAATGACATCACCGCTTTGTTTTGTTACTTTGAATTTCGCACCACTTAGAGGCTTGCCACTTTTTTCATCCACTTTTTTAATTTGTAAAGCAGTTAATTTTTTATTTGTAAAAGTAACAACAGTAGGTACATTTGTTTTCACTTCTACTGTTTTAGGTGTTTCGTCTAACAAATAACCTTCAGGGGATTTCATTTCTGATACAGCATAATAACCTGGCTCTAATGTTGGTACATTGATAAAACCATCTTTATCAGTGGTATATTCTCCAATGACATCACCGCTTTGCTTTGTTACTTTGAATTTTGCACCACTTAAAGGTTCGCCACTTTTTTCATCCACTTTTTTAATTTGTAAAGCAGTTAATTTTTTGTTTATAAAAGTAACAACAGTAGGTACATTTGTTTTCACTTCCACTGTTTTAGGAGTTTCATCTAACAAGTAACCATTTGGTGATTTTATCTCTTTTACCACGTACCAATCAGGAGAAAGTTCTGGAATATTAATACTACCAGCTTTATCAGTAGTATATTCTCCCATTTTTTCACCGTTTTGTCTTTCTATAATAAATTTCGCACCGCTCAAAGGTTCTCCAGAATTTTCATCAATCTTTTTAATTTGTAGAGCAGTTAATTTTTTATTGGTAAAAGTAACAACAGTAGGAACATTTGTTTTCACTTCCACTGTTTTAGGAGTTTCATCTAACAAATAACCGTCTGGTGACAGTTTTTCTCTAATTATGTACCAATCAGGGGAAAGTGTTGCAATATTGATTGTGCCATCTTGGTCAGTAGTATATTCTCCTACGTGTTCTCCATTTTGCTTTTCTACATAAAATTTCGCACCACTCAAAGGTTGTCCTGATTTTTCATCTGTCTTTTTGATGATAAGCGATGTTAATTTTTGATTGGAAAACTCTACAGTGACTGTTTTGCCTGTTTTGATTTCAAAATCTTTTACAGTATCATTTAATAAATAACCGTCTGGTGCTTTCACTTCTACAGCAGAGTACCATCCTGGCTGTAATTCATCTATTTGTATCATACCATTTTTATCAGTGGTATATTCTCCTATGACATTACCGCTTTTTTTAGAAATTTTAAATTTTGCACCAATTAAAGGCTCTTTATTTTCTGAATCAAATTTTTTGATGATGACCGAGGCTAAAGGCTTATTAAAAAATTCAAGTGTATATGTTTTACCATAATCTATAGAAATGGTTTTAGATTGATTTTCTAATAAATAACCATCAGGTGATTTGATTTCTTCCACAATATAGCTACCTTTTTGTAAATTAGGTATGGTAATTGTACCTGTTTCATCTGTTTTAAATATGCCGTTACCCTTGCCCACTACATCGCCTTTACTTGTAGTGACTTTAAATTCTGCATTTGCTAATGGCTTTTTGCTGTTGTAATCCATTTTTAATATTACCAAAGTGCTAAATGGCTGATTTTTAAAACTCAGTTTATACACTTTGCCATCTGTACCAATATCAACAGTTTGTGGTGTAGTGTCTAATACATAATTTTGAGGAGCTTCCAGCTCTGTTACAACATAACTTCCTGGTTTTAAATTGGATACTAAAAACTCTCCGTTTTCATTTGTCACAAATTCACCATTACTGCTGCCTGCTGCTGTGCCTGCACCTGTTGTCACTTTAAATTTTGCATTTGCAAGTGGTTTTCCTGTGAGTGCGTCTGTTTTGGATACCAATAAACTGCCATAAGGATAATTAGCAAAAGTGACTTCCACAATAGAAGTACCGTCTGCTTTTAACCATGCCTGTTGCTGGCTATTTTCAGAAAGCAAGTAGTTTGTAGGTGGTTTTACTTCTTTAATGATATAACCTCCAGGTTCTAAACCAGTAATCACAATAACACCTGAATTATCTGTAGTATATCTGCCTATAATTGTACCAGAATTTCCAGAAATATCTTCTGTCACTTTTCGCACTTCAAATGCTGCACCATCAAGCAATTCAGAAGTATTTGTGTCTACTTTTTTAATGACAATACTGTTTAAAGGATAATTGACAATTTCCTCACCTAAGTTGTAATCACTTCCTGATGTGACTTTGACTGCTGTATTACTGTTTAAAGTTTGGCTATTATTTTTATTGTTTTCAATAATACTTGTAAAAATATTTTCTACTTTATCTGTTACATCATCTTTGTTTGCTGATGGAGGAGTAACATTATTTGAATTGTTTGCATTTGCTGATGGGGGAGTAATAGTATTCTCATTTTGTTGTGTATTTTCTTCCTTATTTATTACAGTGTAAGCATTTTCACCTGATGCAAGATATTTTCTTGTTATAATATTAGATGGCTTACTAAATCCTTGTGCTGGGCGAATTTCTGTAATGATATACCAACCTGGTTCTACTTTAGGCAATATAATTTGACCATTTTTGTCTGTTCTGTATGTACCAAGTGTTGTAATACCGCCGTTTTGCCCTTCATACTCAATTTTATATGTTGTGTTTGGGATTGGTTTATATGTTAAAGCATTTGTTTTAGTAATAATGAGTGTTGGTTTTCTGGTATCCTCATATACAAGTGTTTTGTTTTTGCCCCATTCTAAAGCAATTTCCTTATGTTGTGGTTCTAAAATATAACCTTCTGGTGCAGTGAATTCCTCCACAGTGTAAATGCTTTCGTCTAATTTTTCTATTGTTATTGTACCATTTTTATCTGTTATATATTCACTTACTGTTTTATCCTCTGTTTTTGTGACTTTGAATTTTGCCCCTGCTAAGGGTTCTTTTGTTTTACTGTCTATTTTTTTGATAGTAAGAACAGGACGTTTTTTGTTTGTAAATACGACTTGTTTTGTTTTGCCCCATTCTAATTCTACATCTTTGTGCTGTTCTTCCAGCAAATAACCATCAGGAGCAACGATTTCTTCTATGGTATAGATTTCAGCATTGAGGTTTTCAATCAATATTTTACCAGTATCATCTGTAATATATTCTGATGTAGTGTTGCCTTCTGTGCTTGTAACTTTGAATTTTGCCCCAGCAAGTGGCTTTTTAGTCGCCTCATCCACTTTCAATATCTCAAGGGAAGGGCGTTTTTTGTTTGTAAATACGACTTGTTTTGTTTTACCCCATTCTAACTCTACATCTTTGTGCTGTTCTTCTAGTAAGTAACCATCAGGAGCAACGATTTCTTCTATGGTGTAGATTTCTGCGTTGAGGTTTTCAATCAATATTTTACCAGTGTTATCTGTAACATATTCTGATGTAGTATTTCCTTCTGTACTTGTGACTTTGAATTTTGCACCAGCAAGTGGTTTTTTGGTTGCCTCATCTATTTTGAGTATTTCAAGAGCTGGTCTTGCTTTATTTTCAAATACAAGTGTTTTTGTTTTTCCCCATTCTAATTGAATATCTTTGTATTGCTCATCTAACAAATAGCCATCAGGAGCTTTTACTTCTGTAACAGTGTAAATCGCTTCGTCTAAATCCTGTAAAAGTATTGTTCCTGTATCATCTGTAGTATATTCAGATTCCGTACTGTCCTCCGTTTTCACTACTTTAAATACTGCACCTTTTAATGCTTCCCCTGTTTGACTATCTATTTTCATAATCTGTAATGCTGGTCTTAACCTGTTGTCAAATTTAATTTCTGTGACTTTGTTAGGCTCTAATTTAACCTCTTTACTTTCTGTTGCTATCAAATAGCCCTTTGGTGGTGCAAGCTCTGTAATGGTATACCAATCTGGCTCTAAATTTTCTATTTTTATCTGCCCAGATTTATCTGTCATACCTTCATATACAATAGAGCCGTCTTTTTTCTTTACAGAAAACTCTGCTTTTTCCAAAGGCATACCAGTATCTTCATCATATTTTTTAATTAAAAGTCCCGGTTTTGCTTTATTTTTTACTGTGATGGTAGCTTTTTTACCTGCTTCTAATTTGATACTTTGAGGAGTGGTATCTAACAAATATCCATCAGGAGCAGTGATTTCTGTTACAGTGTATGTACCACTTTTTAAATGGGACAATGTTGCTGTACCTGCGTCATTGGTATAGAGGTCATAATAATCACTTCCACCATCATAAGCAACTCGTATACTTGCACCGCTCAATGCTTCACCAGTATCAGCATCTACTTTTTTGACTTCCAGCTCTGCCATTTCTTCATTGGCAAATGTGATAATAACAGGGTCAACCGTATTGATAACAAAATCTTTATGATTGTTTTTATCTAATAAGTATCCTTCTGGAGCAACAATTTCTTCCACATAGTAAGCACCAACCACTAAATCTGGTATAGAAATTTCTCCCTGTTCATTTGTTACATAATCCCCAATGATACCACCATCAGCGTCTGTCAATCGAAATACTGCACCAGAAAGTCCTTGTGTTGTACCTGCTTTGACTTTTACTATCTGCAATCCTTTTCCTGGTTCTGGTATATCGGGTGTGTTTGGTGTGTCAGGTTGGTCTGGATTATCTGGCTCCTTGGGTTCATCTGGTGGGGGAGTTGTGCCATCTGCATAATAAGTCACTTTTCCAATGGAATCCCCATTATAAAATGGTATGGGTGCAACATAATAATCTTGTTTTTTACCGCTGTGAGATATTCCAAACATAACAGCTTTATTTTCCAATTTCCCTTTTGCAATGACATTGAATGTACCTTTTTGTTCTCCATCATCTTTTTTAGGAATTAACACTTTTATTGCATTTGTATCACCGCTGAATGTTTCTTGTTCTTCATTTTGCAAATTTGTTGCTTTTACACCTTCTGGCACATTTCCATCAAATACAATTTTAAAACTGTCTATTTTTACATTGGATTTGATTTCAAATTCCTGTGAATAGTAACTGCTATCAATACTATCCACTTCTGCTTTTTGTGTTTTGGGATTGACTGCAAGCCATGTAGCATATACAACATCATTTGCTTTGCCTTTTGCTACTAAATTTTTCATGGCTGCTTCTACAGGCTGATTGTGTGAGCCGTTTGCTTTCCAGTCATTTAAGTTGCTGTAATTGGCATGAACTGTTGCCCAAACTGCCATTTTTGTAGCATAATAAGCCTGATACTCTGTAGAAAGTCCCAATTCTTGAGGAGTTTTGTAAGGGTAGCCGTTTGTAATAACGCCCCATACATGAGGGTCGGTATCTAACTTATCTACGTCAACATCGTAACTTTTTGCAATTAAATCTTCTACACCTGGTCTGTTAGGATTGGCACAATATGCCGGATATTCGTTGCCGTCCTCTGAACGATACACAATTATTGCTGGTGCAAAGTTATCTGCGTCAATCACACCTTTCCAAGTCAATAATTGCTGTCCTTTGCCTTCTTTAACATAAAGATGGACTTTGTTTAAAGCATTTTCCAGTGAAGTACCTGCAAACACTTCCGAAAATGAGGAAAGTAAAAACACAAATGTCATAAACAGCGATATTATTTTTTTTATTTTCTGCATATTTCTATCTCCTCTCATAATATATTTTCTTGTTGTTCTATCAAAGGCAATATTTCTTGTTGTTTTAACAAGTCATATAAAAACAATCTGCCTTTTTGTGTCCATTTCGTGAGCATTTTGCTATCTTTTTTGCCATTAGAATATTCAAAACAAAATGTTTCAGAATGAACGTATCCTTTATCATTTTTCCTAATATTTGTTGTTTCTGTATTATTTTTAATTTCTCCATATACTTCACTCCTATCTTTTATTTCAGGTTATCTTTTTTCTACTGCCTGTACACAAAGTCTTTGATTTGGTACATCTTCCACACAAGTTATTAGTGTCAAACGATTGTCATTAGTGTATTCTAATTTTGACCAATCTGTTTCAGATATTCTACTGATAGACTGCACTACATAGTTTCTTGTGCCAAGTATGGTAGTGTATGTGATTTCATCGCCTTCAGAAACATTTTTCAATTTCTGAAAATAACCGCTTGAACCTCTGTTGTGTCCCACAAAGCCAGCATTGCCATTCCATGTAGAAGTAGAAGAAATATGTCCAATACCTTTTTTCATTGCTGCATAAGTATCACCATCATATGCTGTTACAGTCAATTTAACCAATGGTATTTTTAAAACTCCTATACTACCGTCTGACTTTCTGACTTGTTCTATTGTGGTAAGGGGGTATTGCAGTTTTTGTTCTTCATTGTTGGCATAATATACAACATTGTTTGTATTTCCATTTGGCAAATTTGTTGATGTGGAAGGGTAAGAATTACCTGTTATATTATTTTGATTGTTTTGCTGTGTTACTCCTTGTGTTTTTGCTGTATTCGCTAAATTTGTTGTACTGCCTGATTGTTGTGTACCTTGTATTGCACCTGTTACAAAACCATTCGAACTTTGTGTAAATTTTCCCGATGGTGCATTTGCTGGTGCATATGTTGTTACATTCGGTTTTTGTTCTGATGGTGTAATAATTGTTGCACCATATTCAGAGTCATGTCTTTTTTGTGGTGCTAAATCGTATATGTCCAGTAAATAGTCTGGTACAGCTCCATCAAAGTGAATGTGACTTTCTCCAGTAATATAAAATTCTTCTTTGTTTTCTGTTTTGAATTGATAATCTAAATCACTTGTTACTGCAAAAGCATTGATATTGCAACAAGTACAAAAATTTGCTGTCATAAAAAACAACAAAGGAATTTTGATGTATCTATTCCTCATGTTCTATCCCTCCTATCTCCAGCATAAAGCAATACGGCTGTCCATATTCGCTAATACTGTTTGGAATTATCATTTGTTCTTTTGTTTCATCATGCAATGTAATAGATATTGTTTTACCATAGAGTTTTTTTGCTGTATATTTATCTATGACAAAATAGAAAAAGGGGCTTTGTATTCGTTCATGTAATGGATTGAGGTCTATTATAAAATCACTTTTATTCATTTTCTGGTATCCAATACAAATATATTCTTCATCTTGCAAGTTACAGATTTTCACTCCTTTCTGTGATTTTTTATAAAATAACAAAACCATACCACTAGAAAATAAAACACCTATAAAAGCACCGAATAGCATTTTGATAAAAATGGGATTGCCTTGTTTCATTTCTTTAATTGCCTTTGTTTCTTTTTCCTCCTGTTGTTGTATTTGTTTGTGTGCTTGTTTTTCTGCTTTTTCCATAATGGTACTGTTTTCTTTGATAGGTGTACCAACATAGGTCAATGTATATGTAATTGTGGTTGGTTCTGGTTTTGACACTGTTCCTGTATATATCGCTGTTGTGACATAGCTAGAGGGTACTTTATCGCTTATGGTTTTGGAATAAGTTGCAGTTGCTTTGTATTCTGTGGGTACAAGGGTATCTCCTGATAATCCCGTTCCCATCACAGCCCAGTTGACATCAGTTAATTGCAATGTTTGTCCCTCTTTTTCTGCTGTCTGCGGAATATAAGAATTATCTGCTGCCATAAGCTCTGTATATTCTTTTACAGTAGATAGTGTTGTATTTTGGGTTTTGTATGCTGCTACTTCTGTTGCAATGCTGTTATGTTCCAATGACAAAACACCTGTAAAATCTTCTTTGTTGTAATCTATTGTTTGGGGCAGTCGGTTTAATATGCCCTCTTTGTTATCTGTTGCGGTTTCTATGGCAATACTTTCAGAAAGTTCTTTTGTTTGCTTATTTTCATTCATTTTTTTATCTGTTTTATGATAGGCAAACAAATAGCCATCTTTTTCATAGCCGTTTTCTACTAATGCAGATGGGTCAAAATCTTCTGCAACTTCATAGACTTTTGTTAAAAAAATACTGCCCTCTATTTGTTTTTGGTCTGAAGAAATCAAAAAGGGAATACTTTCTGTTTGCTCTGCAAATGTTGTTTTTATAGGACAACTCATTGTCAAAAGCAACAGTAACAAAAATAGTTTCTTTTTCATGTTGTCACACTCCTTTCTTTCCTTTTTTTCAACAAAAAAAGACAGCAAACAATGTTGCTGTCCTTTTTATTTTATCCATACATCTCATAATTGACTTCTGCAAAAGAATAGGCTTCCATCGTTTCATAAGCGTTGTATAGTGTGGAAATATAATATGCTCTTATGTTATGTATTTTGCTTTTGGTATTTTCTAAACAGTTCACTATATACTCTATGTGTTCTGAATCTAATTTTAAAAATCTCTCTTTCACCATTTGCTGCGGAATTTCCTCTCCGCCAATTCGTATTGTGCTTTTATGACTGGTAATCACACTCACCATAATGTCTACAATGTTGTTAACTAAATCCATACGAAATCTTATACTTGGCTTTTGTTTTAAGAAATCATATTCAATATTTCTGAGTATAGTAGCTCTGCACATTTGTTCCTCTAAGCCTTTGTCAATAAAAAATTGTTGTTTTGGCTTTTCTTCTTTTTTCTCTATGTTTGTATTAGTTATATGATTTTGTTGTTCTTTCTGTTTCTCTTGTGCTAACTCCCTTTCTAAATTGAGTAAACATTTTGGATAAGAATAGGGTATTTCCTCTAATTCTTTGTCAATATTGCATTCCTGTTTTTCTTTTTCTTCTTTTTTCTCTGTATTAAAATAAAAAATATTATCTATCTCATCTATCTTATCTGTTTGTTGTTCTGACTGCTTCTCTTTACTAGATAGATAAGATGGATAAGATGGATTATGTTTATTATTATTTATAAAAACAGTTTCATTTGTTTTTTTAGTATCATTAAAACCAGTATCACTAAAATCAGTATCATTAATCAAAGGAGTATTAATACTTTGTGATTTTGAAAAATCCTGTGTTGTGGAAATCGCATTTCTGGAATTGTCTTTTTCATTATTTTGGTGTTGTGATTGCCACAAATTTTCCTCATTTGGCGGTTTTTGTACTGAAAAATCATCAGATTTTTGCATTTTTTCTTCTATTTCTTCTGCCTTTTTTGCTCCATCGTTCTCATTTTTATGAAAACCTAAAAAATTTTTGACATAAATGAAATTTGGCTTGCCTAAACCGTTTCTTTTTCTCTCAATTAAGCCGATTTCTTCTAAATCTTTGAGTATTTTGTTTGCTTTTTGCTCTCTGCAATGCAGTAAATTCATAATTTTATCAATGGTAAACACGATATAAACTCTTTTTTGTTCATCAAGCCATTTGTTTTTAAGTGATAATCCCATTCTATCCAACATAATACCATACAAAACCTTTGCTTCTATGGATAATTCTGAAAATTTATCATCTGTAAAAAGCAATTTTGGTATTCTGTAAAATATAAATTGTTCTGATTCTTGCCCATAATAATAATCGAATGATAATGTACTCATTTTTAACGCTCCTTTCGTCGCTTTGCTTTCTTTCAAAAATACGAATTTGTGAAAATCACATTTTACTTCTTTTATTCTTCTGTCTGGTTATATTCCTGCTGTTGCTGCCACAGTTTTAAAAGCTCAAATATTACATTTTCCATATCTTTTTTGCTATAAGACTTCGGAAAATATTGTTTTAAATCCTTTTTTTTGAGTGTAATGTTGTTATTACTTTTTTCTTTTTCTTCTGTTAATATAATTTTTATTATAGCATCGTTAAAATTTTTCTCTTGACTGTATTTTTTTAGTTTACTTGCCTGTTCTAAAGAGGGAATGACATTTAATGTTTCCATAAATTTGTGCAAATTTATCTGTTCTTCTGGTTCTAAATAGGATAATTCTACACCAGTGTTAAGTTTTAATCTGTTGTTGTCTACCATTTGTAGTAGTTTGGGTATGAGTTTTGTTAAACGAATGTATCTTTGTATCTGTTTATAATTTTCTCCAGCTTCTTCAGCTACAATTTCTATTGAATTTTTTCCTTTTAACTTCTGGACAACTTGTCCAGAAGTTAAATCTGTTCTTTTACCTTGATGTTTAATTGCTTGTAACTTCATTTTATAAGAAAATGCTCTTTCACTAGGCAATATATGTTCTCTTTGGACATTGGAGTCAACCATTGCTATTACTGCTTCATCATCATCTAATTGTCTAACGATAACAGGCATAGTATTTATTCCTAATTTTATACACGCATATTTTCTGCGATGTCCTGAAATTAACTCATAATATCCACCATCTGTAGCACGGGCAATAGCAGGTACTACAACCCCTTTTTCTGCTATACTTTGTACTAACTTTTCCATTTCCTCATCATCGTTTATTTTAAATGGGTGGTTTTGAAAGTGAATTAATTTGTCAATTTGTATTCTTTGCACAAATTCCATAGTCTCTGAACCAAGCAATAATTCATCATAAGATGTTAATGTCACATTTTTGGCACTGCTTTTCAAATTTGTTTTCTTTTCCTCTGTTTCAGTTTTATCAAAATCTGTTCCTTCTGCATTAAAATTCACTTTTTCTGCATTTTCTTTCATTTTTGCCATGTCAATACCTCCTGTACTAACGATTCATATGCTTTTGCTACTTTTCCATTTTTATCATGAATATAAATGCTTGTCCCTTCTGCACTGATTTCTGCTGCTTTAATAGACATAGGAATATATTCTTTAAATATATGCAGTTTTCCATCGTAATTTTGATGTAAAAGAGTTACCAGTTCTTTAGAATAATTCGTTCTCATATTCGCCATTGTAATCAGTATTCCGCTAATGTCTAATTTTCTGTTGATGTGTATTTTTACTCTGGAAATTGTTCTGATTAACTGTTCTAAACCTTTTATAGATAGATATTGTGCTTGTACTGGTATTAACACAGTATCCGCAAAAGCAAGAGAGTTAATTGTCAACATTCCTAACGAAGGAGAACAATCTACTATAATATAATCGTATTTATCCCTTAACACCTTTAAGGAATTTCTCAATACGGTTTCTCTGCTCATAGTGTTGACAAGTGCTGCTTCTAATCCGGATAATTCGATATTAGAAGGTAATAAATCTACTTTTTCATTGTGATGTAAAATGCTTTTTGATACATTACTTTTGATGTCATTATCACTCATGTATTGCCCCATAATATGAGCGATAGTCATTTCTATTTGTTCTGGTTGGTATCCTAAACTTAATGTTAATGACGCTTGTGCATCCATATCTACTAGCAATACCTTTTTTTCTGATTGTGCTAAACCAATTCCTAAATTTACAGTGGTCACTGTTTTTCCAACACCGCCTTTTTGATTACAAACTGCAATTATTTTTGCCATACTTACCATTCCTTTCATTTGCTTATTTTTTTGTCGTGTTTATGACAATTTCACTTTTTAGTGCATTTTTTGGACATAAAATCTATTGGAAAAAGGGTATAAAAAGAAAAGACAAACCGTTCAAACCCTTGATTTTAATGGGTTTTCTGATTTGTCTTAATTATATCGTATGGACATTCTGCAATTTCACTTCTAATAGAAATGGGGTTTTCAGCACTTGCCATAGCTGATAGAGTTGGACATGAAAGTATTGACATTACATATCGCTACGCACATCTATTCCCAAACAAGCAAACAGAAATGGCAGAGAAATTAAATTTGGAAGGAGGAGAACGTTTTGAATAAAAATTTAGATAAACAGGGCAGATGGCGAAATAAAACCGTTTCATTCAGAATGTCAAAAGAAGAAGTGACATTATTAGATAACCTAGTTTCGCTATCTGGATTAACCAAGCAAGACTACATTATCAAAAGATTGCTTTGTAGAGATGTCGTAGTAGTAGGCAATACGAGAGTATATAAGGCTCTAAAAAATCATATGGAGCAAATTTTTACAGAATTAAAGAGATTATCAAACATGCAAGAAATTGACGATGTAACACTATCGGCAATTCAATTTATAGGTCAAATCTTAAAGAATATGAAGGAGGAAAACCAATGAGTAAAGAAAAAAAGATTGTTCCTATCACATCTGATGGCACAGAAAAGGAACAATCAAAAGCTATTAACAAAAGTATAGCAGAAAGTCAGAAAAAAAGCAATTTACAAGCCACAGAAAATTTAAAAAATTTTGAACAGGGGGTGTTGGAAACGATTACGATGGAAGAATTGTATGACACAGTTTATCCGCCAAAAGCAGCAATTGTTGATAAACTGATTTACAATGGCACATATCTTTTTGTGGGTGCTCCCAAAATTGGAAAATCATTTTTAATGGCACAGCTAGGCTATCATGTCAGCATGGGTTTACCTTTGTGGAACTATCAAGTCAATCAAGGCTCTGTATTATATCTTGCATTAGAGGACGATTTTAGTAGAATACAAAAAAGACTGTCAAGAATGTTTGGCATGGAAAGCACACCAAATTTTCATTTTGCTACAAAATCAAAAGCATTAAATGAAGGACTAGAGGAACAACTTACTAATTTTATGAAGAAGTATCCGGACACGAAATTGATTATGATTGATACTTTGCAAAAAGTAAGAGAAATCAATGGCGACAGATATAACTACTCTAATGACTATGATATTGTGATGAAGTTGAAACAATTCAGCGAGAGATACAATATTTGTATGCTCATTGTGCATCACACCAGAAAACTACAGTCAGAAGACTGCTTTGATATGATTTCTGGCACAAATGGTTTGCTAGGGGCTGCCGATGGGGCGTTTATACTTCAAAAAACAAAGCGAATTGACAACAAAGGAATACTTGATATTGTTGGACGTGACCAACAAGACCAAAAAATTTATTTGGAGTTTGATAGAGAAAAATGCCTTTGGAAGTTTATCAAAATGGAAACAGAGTTGTGCAAAGAACCGCTTGACCCAGTAGTAAAAATGGTTGGAGAAATAGTAACAAAAAATAAATCAGATTGGATTGGAACGGCTTCAGAATTAGCTGCCTTATTGCCAAAAGAAATTTCTCCAAATGCTCTAACAAGACGTTTAAATGTCAATGCAGAAAGATTATTGGAAGAATTTAGCATTTACTATCAAACAAGCCGAACTAGGACAGGCAGACAAATTAAATTGACGTTGACGAAAAAATAAAAGGTGTGACGATATTTTTCATGATTTTTCTTGAATATCGTCACACAAAAATAAAAATATCAAACAGCTAAAAATGTTGATTTTTCAAGGCTTTTAAAGCATATAGACAGCAAAAAAATAATGAGTGTGACGATGTGACGGTATTTTAGATAGCAGAGAATAGATAAAAAATATCGTCACAAATGTCTTGAAAAATAAATTTAGATGTATGAAAAGTATTGATTTTACTGGATTTTATGATAATTGATTTAAAAAATAAAAAGAGAACAATGTGACGGTATTTAAAAAAATAGTAGATATATAAAAATATCGTCAATATCGTCATAGAACTAAAAAAGATAAAATGAAATAACAAAAAAACCTTGATTTTACAGCGTTTTTTGAATGTAAATTTTGAAAAAAAAGTGTGACGATATTTTAAAATTCAGCAGACAAAATATCGTCACAAAATTAAAAAATAGAGGTGTAAAATATGAAGCAAGTACAAATTAGTGAGGATTTATTTCTATCACTGATAAAATACCATATTTTGGAATGTCATAATGATGAGGAAAAAATTGTAAAAATGTTAAAGGAAAAATATGACAGCATAATCAACCGAAACCTGTATACAAAATATAAAACTGCTCCATCAAAAGAAGAAAAAGAAAAGGCTAGACAAGAGTATTTAGATAGAAAAGGAATTCACTCCAGTTTTCGATGGTAGAGTTTTCCTTGTTTACTATTAACAGAAACGTGTCACGTTTCTGTTTTTTAGTTGATAAGAGGAATTGCCTTTTTAAACACAAAAAGTAGTGATTTGAAACAGATGTATATTACTGGCGTCCAAAAATGTTGTATGTACAACGTTTTTAGAAATAAGTATAAATAGAAGTATATAAAGTCAATACAATAAAAATAGGCTTCAGAAGTGTTGTATCTACAACGCTTTGAAAACAAATATAAGGTATTCATATTATTTTATAAATTATAGAGGGGTATATATAATGTATGTATATTATATATATATATAGGGGGTAGTATTGTTTTATCAATAATTTTCTTTCTTGATGGCGAAAAAAGAAACAGAAATTTTTTCTTTTTAGCTATTGAGAAAGATTTTTTTTGCAAAATTTATATGAAAATAGTTTTATTTTTTAATAGCAATTCTTATTGATAATACATAAAAAACGAACAAAGAAATTTTGTATTTTAGGCTACTAAGAGGGACTTTTTTTGTAAAATTTTAAATAAAGTAAGGGACTTTTTGCTTAAAAATTTTATCAAAAATGATTTTACTTTCAATAGTAATTTTTATATACAGTACAATAAAAACGACATTCCAAAAAAAGGAAAAGCCACGCCGAAGGCGTTTTGCAAATTTCAAAAAAATTTGCATTTGGGGTTTGGGGTCGCCCCAACAAGCGTGGAAAGGGATATCCCTTTCCCCTGCTTGCAATGGATACAGACCCTTGTTTGTATACAAATTTTTAGTGTTTCGAATTATTTTTCAATCTATTTATTTTTTTGAAAAAATGGTCAAAAAATTTTATCTATTTTATTAAAAATAGTTTTTACTATTTGATATTATATTTTTTAAAAGCGAATATATTAAATTTTTTATATGTTTGTTTTTATTTCTTTAACATATTTTTTTAAGTTGTGGAAATTAAGTTAGCTACTTTAAAAAAGTAATTTAATCTGTTGTTTTTCGTTTAATTAAAATAGGCATTATATTTTTATGAATAAAATCTGTTTGTGGTTTAGGGCGACGTTTTTTTCTTTCATCCATTTGTGTTACTAATAGTTCCATTGCTTCATATGCTATTTTATCAATTTGTTGAGCAATGGTACTGATTGGCATAATTGCATGAATTGCAATAGGAGAATTATCAAAACCAATAATACGATACTCATCCGGCAATGTTCCATATTCTCTAAAAATAATATTTAGTATACTATTTGCATAGGTGTCATTTGATAAGAATAGTCCTTTTTTTTGATTTGGATATTTCTTTTTTATATATTTATATACTTTAAGCATACATTTATCAATTTCTTCTTGAGAATGTTCTAATTCTTGTATAATCAATTCATGTTTTAGATTATGCTGTTCACAAATATCTTGAAAACCTTGAATACGTCCATAAGCAGGAACATCTTTTGAAACCATAGAATTAATGTGCAGTAAAACATCGCATTTATTTTCAAACAATAAGTTTGTTCCCTGTACAGCACCTAAATAATTATCTGTGTTTACACTATTTACATATTTATCTTCACGTTCAATTACAACAATCGGAATATCATAAGAAGCAAGTTCTTTAGAAGAAATTGTGTGACTTAAAATAATCATACCCTCAATTTTATAAGCAAGCAGTTCTCGAATGTAGTTGCGTTCTGTTTCTTCTTTATCATTACTAACAAATACTAAAAATTTATAACCAAATTTTTCATAGGTATTTAATATTTGATTTAACATTTCTGCATAATAATGTAAGTAAAGATTTGGAATAATAATTCCAACAAATTCACTTTTACCATTTGCAAATACTTTTGCTAATTTATTTTCATGATAATCTAAATCAACCAGTGCTTTTGCTATAATTTCTTGATTTTCTAATGTAAGAGAATCAGGATGATTAAAATATCTGGATATGGTTGTTTTTGAAAAATTAGTATATTTTGCAATATCAGCAAATGTTATTTTATTTTTATTCATTAAAATTTACCTCCAAAAACATAACAATGTAATGCTTATAGTATAACAATATCCTATTAAAAAATCAATGTTAAAATAACTAGTTAAGTAATTGGTTATTTTTTGCAAAAAATGATTGACATTTGAATCAATTAATGATAGCATAAAACATATAAAGTAACCGGTAACTTAACCGATTACTTAACTGGTTATTATTTATACATATGATTTTAGAGAAAGAGTGATAAATATGAAAAATAATCAAAATAATCAAAATAATCAATTAGAAAAAGCACGAAAAATTGAAAAAAAAGGAATTTCTGAAATCTCTGTAGAAAGCAGACCTGTTTATCATTTGTCTTCTCCAATGGGATGGATGAATGACCCAAATGGATTTTCTACTTATAAAAATGAATATCATTTATTTTTTCAGTATCATCCTTTTAGTAATGTATGGGGACCTATGCATTGGGGACACTGCAAAAGCAAGGACTTTATTAAATGGGAGTATTTACCGATTGCTATGGCACCAGACCAAAGTTATGACGAAGGTGGATGTTATTCTGGAAGTGCTATACAAGAGGGAGAAGAACACATTTTATTTTATACTGGCGTGATAGACCATTACCTTGATGATGGTTCACATGATTATAGACAGGTACAATGTATGGCAAAAGGAGATGGTATCAATTATCAAAAATATCAAAAAAATCCTATTATCACTGGATTAGATATTCCAGAAGGAAGTAGTACAGAAGACTTTCGTGACCCAAAAGTATGGAAAGAAGGAGATATTTATTATCTTATTGCTGGTAGTCGTGGTGCAGATGGATATGGTCAAGTTCTTCTTTTTCAATCAAATGATTTAAAAAAATGGAAGTTTTTAACTGTTTTAGATAAAAGCAATGGAGAATATGGAAAAATGTGGGAGTGTCCAGATTTCTTTACTTTAGGAAAAGAAAAAATTTTATTAGTTTCTCCTCAAAATATGAGAGCAAAAGGTTATGAATTTCATAATGGCAATAATTCTATGTTTGTATGTGGACAATATGATGCTACTACATATCAATTTAAAAGAGAAAAAATTTCTTCAGCGGATTATGGACTAGATTTTTATGCACCACAAACACTTTTAACATCAGATGGCAGAAGAATTATGATTGGTTGGATGCAGTCATGGGATGCTAAATTTCTGAAAGACTTTTTAAATTGGTCTGGTATGATGACAATACCAAGAGAATTACAAATAAAACAGGGAAAAATTTATCAGACTCCTGTAAAAGAACTTGAAAATTATCGTAAAAACTTAGTAGAGTATCAACAACAAAAAATAACAGAGTCTATTCGTTTGGAAGGTATTCAAGGCAGAGTAATAGACTTACAAGTGAATATTACAGAATTTCATTTTCATCATTTTATAATTCATTTTGCACACAATGAGGAGTATGAGATGCTTTTACAATATAACCATAGAAGAAAATGCTTAACAGTAGATAGAACCCATTCAGAATTATTGCGTGATGTTGTATGTCGCAGAAAAATGGATGTAGAGCCAATAATGGAAGAACAAAAAGAAGTTTTAAAATTACGTTTATTGTTAGATAAACATTCTATTGAAGTATTTATCAATGATGGAGAAAAGGTAATGACATCTGTATTTTATGCACCTATAGAAGCAGATGAAATTATTTTTGATACTGACGGAATAGCCAGTATTGATGTAATAAAATATGATATCTGCATATAAGCAGAGAGGGAGGGGTATTATGGAAATACAATATTTAGGTACTGCGGCAGCAGAAGGATTGCCAGCTTTATTTTGTAGCTGTGAAATCTGTCAAAAAGCAAGGAATACAAAAGGAAAAGAGCTTCGTACTCGAACGCAATCCATAATAGATGGAAAACTTTTAATTGACTTTCCACCAGATAGTTATATGCACGCATTGAATTATTCTTTGAATATGGGAAAAATTCAACATTTACTCATTACACATTCTCATATGGACCATTTTTTCCCAGTCGAACTCATTCACAGACATGAACATTTTGGACATAATGCAGAAGGAATACTTCATGTATATGGTAATGAAGCGGTAGAAAAAGCATTTTTTGATGCAGTGCTCATAGAACGATTTAAAGTGCATCCATTAGATGATGCAGTTAAATTTATAAAATTAGAACCTTTTGCAGATTTTATGGCAGGAGAATATCATATTACAGCAATTCCAGCAGACCATGATAAAAGAGAAACTTGTTTTATTTATGCTATTGAAAAAGATGAAAGATGTATATTATACGGACATGATACAGGTTTGAATTTAAGCGAACAAGCAAAAAATTGGATTTTTAACCATAAATTTGACTTAATTTCATTAGATGCAACAATGGGGAAAAATCATTCAGAAGGTTATCATATGGGGTTGCCAGACGCTGTTACATTTGCATCATTATTGGAAGAAAAAGGCTGTTTTCATTCTAATACAATAAAGGTTATCAATCATTTTTCACATAATGGAAATATGAGCCATAAGGATTTAGAAGAATTTGCACAAAAAAATGGAATGGTTGCAGCTTATGATGGCATGAAATTATCTATTTAATCGTTTTAAAATATATGATACAAAGGAGGAAATCATATGGAAGATAAATATATAAAAACGGCACAAGAGATTTTGGAATGTATGGGCGGAAAAGATAATATTGCTAGTGCAGCACATTGTGCAACACGTCTGAGACTTGTTTTAAAAAATGAATCTTTGATTAACAAAGATGGCTTAGATGATATTGACATGGTAAAAGGCAATTTTAACAATGGCGGACAATTTCAGATTATTTTGGGAACAGGTATTGTTAATAAAGTTTATGCTGAATTTATTAAAATGGCTAATATCACTGAAATGACAAAAGAAGAATTGAAACAGCAAGCAGCAAAAAAAATGAATCCTGTACAAAAATTGCTGAAAACGCTTGCAGATGTATTTGTTCCTATATTGCCAGCGTTGGTTGCTTCTGGTTTATTGATGGGTATTAACAACATATTAACGGCACAAGGTATGTTTGTTGCAGATAAATCACTTGTGGAAGCATTTCCAGCAATAAAAGATTTTGCAGAAATGATAAATCTATTTTCTAATGCCGGATTTACATTTTTGCCAGTATTGATTGGATTTTCTGCGACTAAGATTTTTGGAGGAACGCCTATACTTGGAGCAGTCATTGGAGCAATTATGATTCATCCAGACTTGATGAATGGTTATAGTTATGGTCAGGCATTATTAGATGGAACAGTACCATATTGGGAAATATTTGGACTTTCTGTTGCCAAAGTAGGATATCAAGGAACCGTTCTTCCTGTCATTGCTTCTTCATTCTGTTTGGCATTTGTTGAAAAAAGACTTCGTAAAGTTGTTCCTGCAATGCTAGATAATATTATTACACCTCTTTTATCTGTTTTGATTGCTGGAGCATTAACTTTTTTGTTTATTGGTCCTGTTATGAGAGGTGTCGGCGATGCCATGACAAATGCAGTAATGTGGCTATTCTTTGATTTAGGTGCTGTTGGAGGTTTGATTTATGGTGTTACATATCCATTATTAGTTATCACAGGTATGCATCATAGTTTAGTAACTGCTGAAACACAAATACTTGCTAATATTGGGACATTAGGTGGCTCTCCTACATTTGCAGTTGTTGCTGCCGCAAACTGTGCACAAGGTGCTGCTGCACTAGCAGTTATGTTTAAAATGAAACATGATGCAAAAATGAAAAGTTTAGCTTCTGCTTCTGGTATTTCTGCATTTTTAGGAATTACAGAACCAGCAATATTTGGTGTCAATTTAAAATTAAGATATCCTTTTTATGGCTCCTTGATTGGTGGAGGTATTGGAGCTGCTTATGCAACATTGATGGGGGTATTATCTGTTTCACAAGGTCCTTGTGGTATTATTGGCGTCATTTGTATTAGACCAGATTGTATGTTACAGTTTGTTATTTCTATGATTGTTGCTACTATTGCTTCTTTTATTGCTACAATAGTGTTAGGTCAAATATTAGGAAAAAAAGAAGAAAAAGGGGAGAAAAAAGAAACTACTCCTGTATCAGCCATTGTTTCAGAAAAAGAAGAAATGAATAAAAATGTAGAAAAAGCACTTTTTGCTCCAATACAAGGAAATATCATTGCAAGAGAAAATATACCTGATGAAACATTTGCTTCTGGTATGTTGGGAGATGGTGTTGGTGTAGAACCAGAAACAGGAGAAGTTGTAGCCCCTTGTAATGGTGAAATTACTTCTTTAGCAGAAACACTCCATGCAATTGGTATTACTGGTCCAGATGGAATGGAAGTATTAATTCATGTTGGAATTGATACTGTAAAAATGAAAGGAGATGGTTTTAAACCTTTTGTAAAAGAAGGGGAAAAGGTAAAAGCTGGGCAAAAACTTTTAACATTTGATATGGAAAAAATTAAAAAAGCAGGGTATAGTACAACTTCTGCTGTATTATTAACAAACAGCAGTGATTATCCACATTTTAAAATATTAAAAACTGGAGTAACAAAACAGATGGAAAAAATAATATCAATAGAAGAATAATTTTGAAATATATTAGAACCACTTTATGCCTGATAAATATAGTAAAGTTTTATCAGGCATATTTAATAAATTATAGTAATATCAAAAAGTGATTTTGTAAAAAGGAATGAGTATATATGAAAAGTTAATTGATTTTACAATGAATGGAATGAGTGAACAAGGAAATTATTTATTTGAAGTAAATCCAGGAGGAGCACCTTGTAATGTGCTTTCTATGCTGCAACGATTAGGAAAAAAGACGGCTTTTATAGGAAAAACAGGAGAAGACTTTTTTGGTAAAATACTTCAAAATGCTGTGAAAGAGCAAGGCATTGATATAAGCAATTTAGTGATAGATAAAGAAATTCCAACGACATTAGCTTTTGTACATACTGCATCAGATGGAGACCATAGTTTTTCATTCTATCGTAATCCTGGAGCAGATATGATGCTTCAAAAAGAAGATTTCGATATATCAATATTAAAAAATACTCATATTTTTCATTTTGGGACTTTGTCAATGACAGATACAAAAATAGAAAATGTAACGAAAATGTCTCTAGGAATTGCAAAAGAATATGGTGCATTGATTTCTTTTGACCCAAATTTTCGCCCTTTATTATGGAAAAATTTAGATGTTGCAAGAGAAAAAATTGCTTATGGAATGAGTCAATGTCATATTTTAAAAATATCTGACGATGAAATTGAATTTTTTACAGGCATATCAGATATTGATAAAGGAATTGAAAAAATTCAAAAACAATTCAATATACCACTTATTTGTGCAACAATGGGAAAGATGGGAAGTAATGCTTATTATAATGGCGAAAAAGTAGAATGCACTCCATTTTTATGTGAAAATACAGTTGAAACAACAGGAGCAGGAGATACATTTATGGCTTGTATATTAAATACAATTTTAGAAAATGGTTTGAATAATATGAATAAACAAAAATTATATGAGATGTTACAATTTGCAAATGCTGCTGCTTCTATTATTACAACAAAAAAAGGTGCACTTAAGGTAATGCCTCAAAAAAATGATGTGTTAAATTTAATACAAAGAAAATCTGATAAAAATATTTATTAAGAATGAATTTTGTATTAGGTTCTGTTAACTTAACATGAAAATAAAAATACAAAAAAGATTTTTAAAAATA
>CAJTZO010000037.1 GCA_910583755.1 uncultured Clostridia bacterium | reverse complement strand
GTCTGTCAATAAAAGTCTTTTTTTGTGGGTTTCACCCACACCCACCAACTTTTTTAAAAAAAAGTTGGACAAAAAACTTTCATGGAAAAACTAGCGTTTTTCCTTATAAAATCAATCTTTTTAGCAAAACGCTAGTTTCCCACAAAAATTCCTTTCTTTCAAAAAAAGAAATTATAACACAATCATTTTTGCGATTGTAAAAAATACCACCAACGCAATACTATCCACAACTGTAGAAATCAAAGGTCCTGCCATAATCGCTGGGTCAAACTTCATAATCTTTGCAAAAATAGGTAACAAACAACCAACACATTTTGCTACCACAACGACAAGGCACATACTAATCGAAACAGTTAAATCAACCCAGACAGTGGTTGTTTTACTAAATAATGTCAAGCGTAGCATATTGATACTTCCTAGCAGTATACCACAAATAATACCAACACGTAATTCCTTCCAAATTACTTTTAAAATGTCCTTTGTTTCAATCTCTCCTAATGCCATTCCCCTAATAATAATGGTAGAAGCCTGAGAGCCTGCATTTCCTCCTGTTCCGGTCAATGTTGGAATAAAACTAGATAATACAACAGCTGCACTTAACAAAGCCTCATAGCCACTGATAATAACTGCTGAAATCGTACCAGAAAGCATTAGCACACACAGCCATACAATTCTATTTTTTGCTAAAGCAAATACACTTGTTTTTAAATATTCCTCATCAGAAGGCAACAATGCTGCCATTTTTTCAAAGTCTTCTGTCGTTTCCTGTTCAATAACATCCACAATGTCATCTACCGTAATAATTCCTACCATACGATTTTCTTTGTCCACAACTGGTAAAGAAATCCAGTTATATTTTTTAAAAATATTTGCAATATCTTCTTGGTCATCTAACGTATGCACAGAAACAACATCATCTTCCATCAGTTCTTTTATCATCACATCATCATCTGCTAAAATCAAACGTCTGAGAGGAACCACCCCTAAAAGAACTTTTCTTTCATCCAACACATAACAAGTATAGATTGTCTCTTTATCTAAACCTGTTTTTCTTAAATAACGCATTGCCCTTTCTACTGTCATGGTTTCTCGAAGCTGGACAAATTCTATTGTCATGATACTGCCCGCAGAATTGTCTGGATAATTTAAAAATTGATTAATCAATTTTCTTGTTGCCGTATCTGTATTGCGCAACACCTTGTTCACAAGATTTGCTGGGGCTTCTGAAAGGAAATCCACTGTATCATCTAAAAACATTTCATCTACAATGTTCCTCACTTCATTATCTGTAATAGATTGTACAATATGTTCCTGCATATCCGAATCCATATAAGAAAACGCTTCTGCCGCAGCATCTTTTGTCAGCAAACGAAATAAAAATAGTTGTTTTTCTCCAGAAAGTTCTTCAAACAGCTCTGCAATATTTGCAGGATTTTCCTCATTTAATTCTTGCTTTAATGTAATATAATCTCCAGTTTCCATTAATTGTATGAATTGTTCCTGATTTTTCATATCTTCCATGTTATCACCCTATTCTTATTTTTTTGGCACAAAAAAGCCTTTGGCACAAAATCCAAAGGATAGGGTTTTTGGATTATTTTTTACATTTGCGACCAAATACTTTTTTGTATATCATATTGTCGTTGCGAATCGTCATTACCACTTTTCGGACTACCATCCATATCTATCATCTCCTTTCTTTTCTTAAAAGAAAAAAGCAAAAAATCTTACACAAAAATGACATGTTTTAAAAACATTGATTTTATCAGAAAAAAGGCTCGTTTTCCTCTGAAAATTTTTTGTCTAACTTTTTTTAAAAAAGTTGGTGGGTTGTAGGGCAACATCCTACAGTTTTCTTTTTAGTATATTCCTTGAAAAAAATTACGTCAAGTTTTTTATCCGGTCTTCCTTGCTTGTCTTTGTTCTTTTTTTCCTTCTTTTCGCATAAACTAGCTAAAAACACAGGAGGATAATATGCAGATACCATATGTCAAATATCTAAAAACAAAAAATCAAGACACTTTGCTTGTCTATTTTGAAAGAAATACTTTATTTTTTAAAATTGGCACACAATCTGGTTGGTCACACCCTCAAATCATAGCAGACCAAGTCAATCCTTCTTTTGCCCTGAGCCAATACAATGATGAAATATTTATCCTTTACAGCACACGTTTAGGAGAACTTTATATTATCAGAACAAAAGACTTTGTACAATGGGATAGGAAACAAATTTCTATTGAAAAAAGAGATTTAAGTCAAACAAAATTTTTTATGATACCAGACCAAAATTTATTGCATCTTTTTTATCATTTGCCCACAGAAACAACAGGGGTTCATGCGCTTATTTATACTGTTTTTCGCAATGGAAAATGGGAAAAGCCTTGTCAAATAGACCGTTTTTTACCCTTTGGACAAACACCCTTTTTGACCGGAAAAAGACACCAAAAGCATATACTTCTATATTACCGTACAGCAAGAAATATCATTACTGTAAGAGAAATGCTCCTTTCTCCTTCCACCATAGGTAGTATGTATCCTGTGATACAAACCCCTTATCCTTGTTCTGATTTGTCCATCATACAAGATAGGGAAAGAATCCATTTACTCTATATTGTAAAAGGTCTTTTTCGCAGCCAAGTGATATATCAGTATAAACAAGCTGCATCCATCAGTGCACCACGTATTTTATGGGAAAGTAGTTCTTGTGAACAATGTCTTATCTTCCAGCAAAATAATCACTTGCATACAATCTGGATTTCTAATGGTCAACCCTATTGCTGTCAATCTGTCAACAATGGAAATAGCTTTAGTCCCATTGAACAATACACTGCTTTTTTCCCTTACCATTGTATCAAGGGAGAATTTATTTCAGAAGAAAACAGTTCTTTCCATGCTTCTGAAGCCTTTGGAGATGCACAAAATGGCTTTCAACTTGCTGTTTTCACTTCCGCAACACCAGCCATCACCCTTTTAACAAATGATATTATTGCTGCTTCCAAAGAAAGTATAGAATCTATTGATTTTCAAGCAACATCTGAATCAAAAAATCAAAAAATTGAAGAATTAACAAAATTGCTTGTACGACGTGGAGAAGAAATTGCAAATCTTAATATGCGTTGGCGAGAAAAACATCATCAGACAGAAGCAGAAAAGCAAAACCTTACTTTACAAGTTGCCTCACTAGAGTTAGAAAACCAAACATTAAAAGAAAAAATTGCGATATTAGAAGCTTTACAAAAAAAAGAGGAATCGCAAGAACAGAAGGAGGAAAAAAAAGAACCAGAGGAAGAACAAGAAAAACAAGAAGAAGAAAAGCAAAAAGAACTAGAATCTTCCCTTTTTTCTGAACAGTGTGAGCAGGAATCCCTTGAGTTATAATTACATAAAAACACGCCAAGAAAATTCCATTCTTGGCGTCAGCTTGTTAAAAAAATAAACATTTTGAGAGCATTAAACTTTACAAATGTTATTAAAAAAACTAACATTTTTCCTTATAAAGTCAATATTTTTAAGAAAGAAGATGTTGCTCTATCAAATTTTCTGTTAAGCTTGCAACATCTGTAATGACATCTGTACAATCTTCCCTATGGGCAGAAATTGCACAGCAATTCAATGTTTCATACTTATCATGGAATAACACAAATAACTGCATCCGCAATAACTTTGCTTTTTCTTCTGAAAACAACAAGCCAAACAACATAACAGCACCCACCAAAGCACAACAAATACTACCCACACCAAAGCCACTACTGACTGCACAGCAACTTTGTTCTGCTTCTTCTGGTAAAGTAAGTTTATATTTTTCTGCGCCTGCTTTTAGAATAACAAAAGAACAATTATATCCTTTTTCATGATAATATAATGCTTTTTCTTTCATACGAACCACTCCTTTTCTCTTGTCCTTTCTTTATCATATGGACAAAGGAAAAATGTGGTTACAAATTTATTTTTCTGTTGTAATTTTGATTGCAACAGGACGTATTTTCTTTTTATCCCAAGTAGACTCCTTACTGCGAATCCATAAAAAAGCAAGAAGTGTAAACAGTATTCCTACAGCAAAAGATAACACTTCTCTATCCATCGGAAGATATGGATATAATACATAATAACCTAATACAATCCCTATCATCAATGCAAGCATAGGAATGCCATACATAATCATGACAGCCTTTATAAAACTATTGTTTCTAAGCTCCATAATTACCCAATCTCCTACTTTTGCATTACATTCGTTATCTGCTTCAATAATCATTTCTTCTTTTTTCATTCCTGCCAGACAAGCGCGGCATTGTCCACAAGCTTCTGTTCTTGTCATTCGTATGACTGCTAAATGGTCTTTTGTATTCACAACTAAACCTTTTTCTCCCATTTTTTTCCGCCTTTCTGCTTTACTTTCTTTTTATTTTAACATAAATCCTATTTGCTTGTCAAAAAACCTTAATGCAAAACTAGTATTTCACTAAAAAGATTGATTTTATCAGGAAAAACGTTAGTTTTTCCTGTAAAGTTTTTTGTCCAACTTTTTTTAAAAAAGTTGGTGGGTGTGGGTGAAACCCACAAAAAAAGACCTTATGGACAGATTGCATTTTATTTTTCTTTTTTCCAATGATATAGCCGTACTGCAAAAATCTTTAACAAAGCACCACAAGGTACTGCTACAATCATACCCAAGATACCAAACAACCCACCAAATACTGCTAAAGATAATATAACAAGCGCTGGATGCAATTCTACACTTTTTCCTACTACTTTCGGTACAATGAAAATACTATCCACCTGTTGCAATACCAATACAATAATAACAGCATATAATGCTCTAATGGGTTCTCCACTCAATAACCCCATCGTTACAGACAATAAAAACGCCATTACTGCCCCCACATAAGGTATTAAATTAGAAAAACCAGATAAAATACCTATCATCACGGCATAAGGTATTTTCACAATCGTAAAACTAATGCTAATTAATACCGCCATAATCAAAGCATCTGTCATTTGCCCTGTAATATAGCCAGAAAATGTACTGATTACTAAATGGAAAACTTCTTTTATGGTATTTGCTGCTTTTTTGGGAAAAAAGACTTCCACTACACTCTTACAGTAATAAAGAATTTTATTTTTTTCCGCTAACAAATAAAAACCAATGGTCAGCCCCAAAACAAGATTAATTGCCCAGCTTCCTGCTTTTGAAAAAGAATTTGCAACACTCATAACACTTGCTTGCAATAGTTGAGAAAGGTTGGTTGTTAATTGTGCTAAAATACTTTCTACACTTTGAAAAATTCCATATTCTGCTAATTTTACACTGACTAAAACAAAAAAATCGCTGAATTCTTGAATATATGCATTTACTTTATCTGCAAAAGAAGTAATATTTGTAGTTCCAATTTTTATTACTGTATATTGTATTATGGCATAAAAAATCAATAGCCATAGAACATATACAGTAGCCGTTCCTCTTTTTCTAGTAGGAAATTGCTTTTCAACAGAAGGTGTATATTTTTCCCACTTTTTTTGAAAAAAATTTACTGCTGGATTCATTAAAAAGGAAAATATCAATGCAATAAAAAGTGGTGCAAAAACAGAAAGGATTTTTGCCACAACAGAGTATACAACTTCTTTTGCACTGGCTAAATTACCTGCAATGCCTGCCAATATATATATCATTAAAACGGTAAATATTACATGAAAAGATATTTTTAAATATTCTTTGTCCCAAGGTAATTTCATAGATTTTTCCTTTCCTAACATCAATCATTTGTAGTCTGTTAAAAAATATATTACTCTCAAACATTCGCAACATTTTTATAAAATTAATATCTTTTAAAAAACATAATTTGTCTGCACTTCAAAATAAAGTGCAGACGAAAATTGACATTTCATTTACTTTTTAAAACTTCTAATAAAAATTCCCATACTCTTTTTACAGAATTTATCTCCACTGCTTCATCAGGAGAATGTGCCCCAGTAATGTTTGGACCAAAGGAAATCATTTCCACATCCTTTAGTTTTTGACTAAAAATGCCACATTCTAATCCTGCATGAATAGATTTTATTGCAGGCTGTTTTTGATACATATTAAAATAAATTTCCTTACATTTTTTTTCAATTTCAGAATCTCTTTTTGCAGGCCATTCTGGATATTCTGCACTTTTATACACTTTTGCTCCCATCACTTCTGCAATTACCTTTATTTTTTGGAACAGTAATTCTTTTCTACTTTCCACAGAACTTCTCAAAGCATTATAAAAAATAATTTCCTCTTTTTCTGTTTTTACTGCACCAATATTACTAGAACTTTCCACTAAATCGGTATAATGCGCATCCATTGATTGTATACCATAAGGTAATAAAAACAAAATAGAAGTTAATTTCTCTGTAGTTTCTTTAGAAAAACACTGTCCTACTTTTTCTTTCATCGGCAATAAAGAAAATAAGATACTTTCTTCTATTTCTTCATATTCCTTACTACAAATTTTGTTCAAACGTGCTATCAATAATTTAATTGCTTTTACATCCTCTTTTTTTAATAAAAGCACTGCTTCTGCTTCTCTTGGTATGGCATTATCTTTTTCTCCACCTTTTATATTTGCCACTCTAATATCATATACGTAAAAAATTTGAAAAAGTATTCTTGATATTAATTTATTGGCATTTGCTCTTTGCAAGTGAATATCTGTACCAGAGTGTCCGCCTTTTAGTCCTGTCACTTTTAATAAATAAGTATCCCATTCTGGTGCATCCTCCCATATAATCGGCAAAACTAGTTTTGTTTTATTTCCACCACAGCAACTAATGATAAGTTCGCCTTCTTCTTCTGAATCTAAGTTAAGAAAGGTTTTTCCTTGTAAATCATTTGTATCAAACGCCCTTGCACCATCCATACCTGTTTCCTCATTTGTTGTAAAAATAGCTTCCAATGCTGGATGAGAAATATCCTTTGCATCTAAGATTGCTAATATATATGCCACCCCAATCCCATTATCTGCACCCAATGTTGTTCCTTTTGCCTTTAACATTCCATTTTCTTCTACCAACTGAATAGCATCTTTATCAAAGTCATGCTTTACATCACTATTTTTTGCACATACCATATCAATATGTCCCTGCAAAATAATAGCAGGTTTTTGTTCATACCCTTTTGTTGCTTCTTTTTTTATGAGTACATTATTTTCATTATCTTGTTTACAAAAAAATCCTCTTTCCTCTGCAAAGTGCAAAATATAGTCGCTTAACTTTTTTTCCATTCCACTCCCATGTGGAATATTACAAATTTCCTCAAAAAAATGATATACTGCTTTTGGCTCTAAATTTTCTAACATGGCTCATACCTCCTTTTTTATTATAACCCTTTCTATTTTATCACATACTTTATTGTTTTGCTATTAATACAGTAAAATCCCTAATGGATTTTAAGCATTGACATTTTAGTATAACAAAACAAAAACCCTGATAGAAAATCTATCAGGGTTTAAATACGAAGTCTGTGAACGCTACTTCCTTTTTGAAAATTATACTAATCCTTGAGCCATCATAGCAGATGCAACTTTTTTGAAACCTGCAATGTTAGCGCCTGCAACTAAGTCATAGCCTAAGCCATATTCTTCAGCTGCTTCAGCGGATACTTTGTGAATGTTTTTCATAATGCCTTTTAATTTTTCGTCAACTTCTTCTGCTTCCCAGCTATATCTCATGGAGTTCTGGCTCATTTCAAGAGCAGAAACAGCAACACCACCAGCATTTACTGCTTTAGAAGGTGCAACGATTACGCCAGGTTGATTTTGCGCATACTCAAGTGCTTCATTTGTAGTAGGCATATTTGCAACTTCAATATAGTATTTTGTGCCATTACCAAGAATCTTTTTGATTTCATCCATAGTAATTTCATTTTGTGTTGCACAAGGCATAGCAATGTCAACTTTTTGACCCCAAGGTTTTGTTTTTGCAAAGAATTCGCAACCAAATTTGTCAGCATAATCTTGTGCTCTGTCACGACCAGAAGTTCTCATTTCTACTAAGTAATTAATTTTTTCTTCTGTCACAACACCATCTGGGTCATAAACATATCCGTCTGGACCAGAAATAGTAACAACTTTACCACCTAATTCAGCAACTTTTTTGCAAACACCCCAAGCAACATTACCGAAACCGGAAACGCCAACTGTTTTGCCTTCAAATGTGTCACCTTCATGTTTTAATACTTCATTTACATAATATGTAGCACCAAAGCCTGTTGCTTCTGGTCTGATTAAAGAACCACCAAATTCAAAGTTTTTACCTGTTAACACACCATTTTCCCAGCAGCCTTTAATTCTTTTATATTGTCCATATAAATAACCAATTTCTCTACCGCCAACACCAATGTCACCAGCAGGAACGTCTACGTCTGGACCAATATGTCTGTAAAGTTCAGTCATAAAAGCTTGGCAGAATCTCATAATTTCTGCATCACTCTTACCACGTGGGTCAAAGTCAGAACCACCTTTACCACCACCGATAGGTAAACCTGTTAAGCTGTTTTTGAAAATTTGTTCAAAACCAAGGAATTTAATAATACCAATGTATACGGATGGATGGAAACGAAGACCACCTTTGTAAGGTCCAATTGCACTACTAAATTGTACTCTAAATCCACGATTTACGTTAACTTTACCAGCATCATCTACCCATGTTACTCTGAAGGAAATTGCTCTTTCTGGTTCAACTAATCTTTCTAACAAACCAGCTGTTTCATATTCTGGATGTTTTTCGATTACTTGTTCCAAAGATTTAAAAACTTCTTCTACTGTCTGAATAAATTCAGGTTCTCCATTATTTCTTACTTTTACTTGTTCAATAACTCTTTCCATGTAAGCGTTCATATTGATTTTTGACCTCCTACGTCTAAAAAATAATAATTGGTTTAACAGTTTGAACTGCTCAAAGGCTTCCTGTTTTGGCAGGCATAAATTCGGATGGTTCCCATCCTATTGTGAACTACCCATTGTCTAAAGCCAATAGGCTTCCTGATTCGTCTACCTTAAACTACCATCTAAAGTTGGTGAGATTGTGGTAGACTTTTTTTCAAAAAGGAAACTACAATTCCTTCTGGATAAATGATGAAAAGAAAATACTATGATTCACAATTCTAATGTAATATTGTTGTGCATACCATACTATTTTCCATTTCTTGTTTTCTATTATAACACACCTTTTAGGAAATTGCATTATTTTTTTGAAGTTTTTTATTTATTTTTGTACAATAATTTAGGATTTTTTTTATACAAAATGACGTTTTATATTTTTTTGTTTATTTTTCCTATTTTTTAAGGACGTTTTTTAGAATCAAACAAAAAAATCTTTCTATTTTTTCTATTTTCACCAATAACATCCATTTTTCTATCATAAAAAAGGACAAAAAAGAGGAAAGTTTTTCCCTCCCTTTGTATGTATTGCTTATGCGATTATAAAAATCATATTTTGTCATACAAGTATTTTAATATTCCTCTTTTTCCAATACCTTTTTGCTAGCTAGTTCCGCACCTCTTTTTCCTTCTGTCAAAAACTCAATATATTGTCCTGTACCAATCGCAACACAAGAAATCGAATCCTCTGCTACAATAGTGTTAATACCTGTTTCACTTGTAATGAGCTTGTCCAATCCATATAAAAGACTTCCACCTCCTGTCATAATAATTCCCCTATCTGCAATGTCTGATGCTAATTCAGGTGGCGTTTTTTCTAATACATTGTGGACAGATTCACAAATTGCAGTTACAGACTCTCGTAATGCTTCATGCATTTCCTCTGAAGTTACTGTAATATTTTTTGGCAAACCTGTAATCAAGTTTCTTCCTCTTACATCAAGGCTCACAGGTATACTTCTTTCAAAGGCAGTACCAATTTTAATTTTTAAGTCTTCTGCTGTTCTTTCTCCTATCAGCACATTATGTTTTTTTCGCATATATTTAATAATAGCATCATCAAAATTATCTCCTGCAATTTTTAAAGACTTGCTGACTACTGTTCCTCCTAAGGATATCACTGCAATATCTGTTGTTCCCCCGCCAATGTCTACCACCATACTGCCATGCGCTTTTGATATATCAATTCCAGAACCAATGGCAGCCGCAATCGGTTCTTCAATAATATGAACACGTCTTGCTCCTGCCTGTCTTGTAGCATCTTCTACTGCACGCCTTTCCACTTCTGTTACACTACTTGGTACACACACTGCAATGGTTGGCTTTACAAAGGAATGTTTTCCGATTGCTTTTTGTATAAAATATTTTAACATTTTTTCTGTAATTTCATAATTTGATATAACACCTTCTCGTAAGGGACGAATTGCCACAATGTTTCCCGGTGTTCTGCCTAACATACGTCTTGCTTCTTCCCCTACAGATAGTATTGTATTGGTATCTCTGTCGATTGCAACAACAGAGGGTTCTCTAATCACAATTCCTTGTCCTTTGATATATACTAAAACAGTTGCTGTTCCTAAGTCAATTCCTATATTTTCACCAAAACCCATAAAATTAAGCATGGTCATTCTCCTTTTAATATTCTCTATTTTTATACCATTATAACCAATGTCATAAAAGAAAGAAAGTGCTTTCTAATTTTTTCTTTTTCTTTTTTTCGACTTCCTTTTTTAAAAGAAAGCAAGCAAAGAACTTTTGTGCGAAACTTTCGTTTTGTTGCTGCACAGTGAAGTTCAATAAAACTTTTTACTGAGCAACAATAAAACAGCATCAATATAAAAATTTTAGAATCTGCTCTGTTTGCCAAAGATAAAGTTTTTGGAACCTAAAATATTGCTTCAAAGGCTCAAAAAAACAGCCAAACAAAATTGTCTGGCTGCTCAACTTGTCAAAAAACCTTGAGGACTAGCCCTCAAACTCCTCAAAGAACTTTAATGCGAAACTAGCGTTTCGCTAAAAAGATTGATTTTATCAGGAAAAACGCTAGTTTTTTCAGGAAAGTTTTTTGTCCAACTTTTTTTTAAAAAAGTTGGTGGGTGTGGGTGAAACCCACAAAAAAAGACTTTATTAACAGACTGAGCAGCCAAACAAAACTGTCTGGCTGCTATGTATCATTGTTCATTGATTAATTCAATCGCTTTTTGTAATTGTGTATCTCCTTCTTTTGGAACAGAAGTCATATACCAATATTCTTCTGGTAATTCTACCTCATAATCTGGTGCAATCCCTGTTCCCTGAATACAAACACCTTTCGGTGTATAATATTTTTGGATTGTAATTTTAATGGCAGAACCATCCTTTAAAAAATATAATCCTTGTACAAGACCTTTTCCAAATGTTCTTGTGCCCACTAATTTTCCGGCACCCATATCTTGTACAGCGCCTGCTAATATTTCAGAAGAACTCGCACTATATTCATTCACAAGCAATATCAAAGGCACATTAATACAATTTGCATCAGAAATAGTATCTTCTCTATTGCCTTCTTTATCAATGGTATATACAAGCGTTCCCTCTGGTACTAACTCGTCAGCAATCTCAGAAACCACATTTACAAGACCACCTAAATTATTTCTTAAATCAATAATAAGCCCTTTCATGTTTTGATTTTGCATATCTTTATAGTGCTTCATAAATTGGTCATATGTTTTTTCTTTAAAACCACTTATTTTAATATAACCGATATTATTTTCTAACATTTCACTTTTTACCGTAACAGTTTCAATTTCTGCTCTTGCTAGGGCAAACTCTAACATTTCACCTGTGCTTTCTCGAGATACTGTAACATTTACGATAGTACCTTGTTCTCCTTTAATTCTTTGTTGTATCTCCTGTGTATCCATAGAGACAACACTTTCTCCCTCTATTTTTATAATTCTGTCATTAGGACGAATACCTGCTTTTTCTGCGGGAGAGCCTTCAATCACAGATGCAATCAAAATACTGCCATCTTTATTATCTTTGGTGTATTCAATGCCAATTCCAACAAACTCGCCTTTGGTATCCTCCATAAACTCATCTAAATTTTCTGCTGAAATATAAGATGTATAGGGGTCTCCTAGACCTGCTACTAAGCCAGTATACATCATTTCTTCCATATCTTTTTCGTTTATTTCTTCTACATAATATTTATCTACAAGTTTTTGAATGGTCTTTATTTTGGTATTGATTGGCATATCGCCACCTAACATTCCCTGCGCCACAGAAAGTCCCTTTCCTGCTGTTACAAATACAGCAATGGCTAAAACACCAGATAAAAACCCTTTTGCAAAATCTTTTTTTTCCACATAATTCGCCTCGCTTTTTATGCTTTGTTACTCTCCTTTTGTATCCTATGGTCAAAAGCAACACATTATAACCATATTCACAAAAAACTTATAAGGATTTGGGAACAAATTTCCCAAGGTTTTCCCTTTTATACACCAAGATAAGGTGCTGGGCTGGTGTGTTTTCCATTTTTGCGTACTTCAAAATGACAGTGCGGTCCTGTAGAGTTTCCTGTACTACCACATTTTGCAATCACTTGCCCTTTTGAAACTTGGTCTCCAACAGAAACATTGAGTCTGGAATTATGACCATACAAAGTTACAAGACCACTACCATGATTTATCATAACTGTATAACCAAAACCGTTGACATATCCTGCAGTAATGACTGTACCAGCTGCTGCTGCTGTAATATTACTGCCGGTAGGTGCTGGAATATCATATCCTGTATGGAACTCTGTACCACTACCAATGGGTCTACTTCTATAACCGTAACCACTGCTTATATAAGAACGACCCGGTACAGGCCACGCAAACTGTCCACCTGTATAAGTTACCGTTCCCATTGCTGCACCGCCACCACTAGAACTGCTTGTTTTTGCTGTACTCTTGCTGCTGGCCGCTGCTTGTGCTGCTGCTTTTCTTTTTGCTTCTTCTGCTGCCTTTTTTCTAGCTTCTTCTGCTTTCCGGTTTGCTTCATTAATCAATCTTTCTACTTCGGCACTTGCCTGTTCCCAAGAAGCTAATTCTTCCTCATATTTTTTTGCATCCTGACGATACTGCTCTGAAACTTTTTGTTTTTCTGCTAATTTTTGCTCCAATTCTTGACTTTTTTGTTTTTGTTGCTCCACCAAAACCGCAATTTCATCACGTTCTATTGTAATTTCTTTTTCTTTCACTTCAATAATACTTTGATTTCTTTTTAATTCTTCTAAAGTATTTTTATCATAATCCATAATCTGATGAATATACTCTGAACGGCTTAATAAATCTGTAATACTATCAGCCTGCATAATGGCTTTTAAATATCCTACAGACCCATTTTCATGAATAAACTTTACTCTTTGGCGAAAGGTCGCCATTTGACTTTCTTTTTTTTGTGTTGCCTCTGCCAAATCTTTTTGTGCCTGTTCCAGATTTTTTTGTGTTTCTTCTAATCTGTTATTGACTCTTTCCAACTCATCTTGTGCTTCTGCAACACTTTTATCTAACTGAGAAATTTCTTCTGTAATTGTTTTTTGTTTTTGTTGTGTTTGCTGCAATGCATTTTGTGCATTTTTCTTATTTTGTTGATATTGATTCTTTTCTTGTTGAAGTTGTTGTACTGTCTTTGCTCCAAATGCCTGATAAGGCTGAAAAAGAGAACAAACAAGCAAACAACCAATCATTATTTTTTTCATAAAGATGCCTTCCTTTTTTATACCTTTAAATGTTTTCTAATTGATGTAACACTACCTATAACACCCAATAAAATGCCAAATGTTATGGAAAATGGCAATAATATAGAAAAAATTTCACTACTATCCCGGAATGTCACCATATTTTGAATCACTGGGAAAAAGTCATAAATCATACTAATTGATTTTGCATAAGCAGGCCATGCAATCAACATTGGTATCAAAGCACCCAATAAACCAATCAATACCCCCTCAATAATAAACGGCCAGCGGATAAACCAGTCTGTTGCCCCAACATATTTCATAATATTAATTTCTGTTTTTCTGGTAAACACAGAAATTTTAATGGTGTTTACAATAATCACAACAGAGATAATTACCAAGATTGCAATTACAACAATACCAATTATCGTAATTAAAGTATTAACTTTAATCAATACCTCAGTTTCAGAATGAGCGTCTTTAATATTTTCTAATCCGCCATTCTCTTTAATCAAATTTAAACCTTGTAATACAAAATCTTGATTTTTAATGTCATCAATGGAAATGTTAAAAGAATTGGAAAGGGGATTATTTTCACCTTCCAAACCTGCTAAAATATCATCTGCATCTAATTCCTTTTTTAAGTCCTCTAATGCAGCATCCGGAGAAACAAATTCCACTTCTATGACATGCTCAATCGCTTCAATTTGCTTTTTTACATTTTCCACCTGTTCTGCTGTTGTACTACTTGGCATAAATGCTGCAATGCCAATATCATCTTCCAGTTGTGTCAACATATATTGCAAATTACTTACCATGCAATAAGAAAAAGACATAATTAGGATACAAGCAGCAACTGTTGCCATAGAAGCAATTGTCATCAGTCTATTTTTTAATAAGCCCGAAAAACTTTCTTTAAAATAGTATCTAATTGAACTCGGTTTCATCTCCATAACCACCTTTTTGAATATCTCGAATCACTTGCCCTCGTCTTAATGTGACAACCCTTTTTTGCATCATATCCACAATATCTTTTGCATGTGTTGCCATAACTACGGTTGTGCCTCGTTTATTGATGTCATCTAACAAATCCATAATATCCCAGGCTGTACCCGGGTCTAAATTTCCTGTTGGTTCATCACAAATTAAAATCGGTGGATTATTGACAATTGCCCTTGCTAATGCTGTTCTTTGCTGCTCTCCACCAGAAAGCTGGCTTGGATAGCTTCTTGACTTTTTTGCTAACCCTACAAGAGAAAGTACTGCTGGAACATTACGTCTAATTTGTTTAGAAGACGCCTCAATCACCTGCATTGCAAATGCAACATTTTCATACACTGTTTTGTTTGGCAACAAACGGAAATCTTGAAAAACAACACCAAGATTCCTCCTTAAATAAGGTATTTTTTCTCTTGGTAAATCATTTGTTATGGTATTATTGATGGTAATTTTTCCTTCTGTTGGGTCTAATTCTTTCAAAAGCAATTTGATTAAAGTAGATTTGCCAGAACCACTGGAACCAACAAAAAACACAAACTCACCTTTTTCAATGTGTATTGAAATATCTTTGACTCCTGCTGAACCATTTGGATATACTTTTGATACATGTTCTATATTTATCAAAAAAATCTTCCTCTCTTGTTTCTTGGGCAAAATAAACTGACTTTATTTCTCGCTTAAAAATTATAGCATAGACAAGGGGTAGGTGCAATCCCCTACCCCCATGTATTTTATATATTTTTTTTGGTTAAATTGCTCAAAAACACATTTTTAAATGGTACAAAACAAAGATTAATAAGACATTTTGTCCATATAAATCATATATTTGCTTACCATCAATGTAATTTTGAATATAATTGCGTCGTCAAAATTACGTAAATCTAGCCCCGTCATTTTTTGTAATTTATCTAAACGATATACTAATGTATTTCTATGAATATAAAGTTGACGTGAAGTTTCCGAAACATTCAAATTATTTTCAAAAAATTTATTTACTGTTGCTAATGTTTCATCATCAAAATCATCTATGGTTAAACCATGTAATACTTCTTTGATAAACATTCTGCATAATGGTAATGGCAGTTGATAAATCAAACGACCAATTCCCAGTTTTTCATAATTAACAATATGTTTTTCTGTTTCAAAAATTTTTCCTACTTCCAAAGCCATTTTTGCTTCCTTATAGGAACGAGAAACATCCTTTAAGTCGCTTACAACTGTACCAATAGAAATAAATACCTTACTATTCATTTCTAAGTTTAGCATATCCGCAATCGTTTTTGCTATTTTTTCAATATCTTCCATATTTTCTTTTTCTCTTAATTCCTTGACCAAAATAATACTTTTTTCGTCAACTGCTGTTACAAAATCCTTTGTCTTTGCTGGAAAGATACTTCTGACAATCTCTACTACATTCATTTCTTTGTCAATATTTGTTTCAATCAAATAAACAATCCTGCGAATATTGTTTTCAATGTGAAGTTTTTTGGCTCTACTATAAATATCTACTAACAATAAATTATCTAAAAGAAGATTTTTAATAAAATTATCTTTGTCATATCTCTCTTTATATGCCACTAAAAGGCTTTGTATTTGAAAAGCAGCGATTTTTCCAATTTTATAGCCTTCTTCATCTTCCCCTTTTACTTGAATGACATATTCTGGCACACCATTATCATAAATTTTAAAATATTGATACCCCAATATCAACTGACTTTCTGCCTGAGAAATCACAAAATTTTCTACTGTTTCAATCTGTCGACCAATCATATTTTCTTCTGTTGTTGCAATCACTTTTCCTTCTTTTTCTACAACACTCAGTTCTTTTCTTGTAATGTTTTTTAACCCGTCAATGGTATTCTGCAAAATCTGATTTGAAATCATTATCCTCACCTCGAAAATTGTATGTGTTCTTCCTTTTGCCTATTGTTTTTGTTTATGAAACGTACGCCGAATCCTAATAATACGAGTCTCTTTTGTTCATTTCATTCAATAACAAAAATATTATTCTATTACTATTTTATACTAAAACACCAAAAAAAGAAAGAGAAATTTAAAAAAAACATACAATTTTTATATAGCAAGATAACTATAACAAATAATTGCATTTTATGTCTATTTTTGTATAAATATTGGTATAAAATTATTAAAATTATATTTTTTTTAGTAAAAAAAACGGTATTTTACATTTAGCTTCTATAAATTATTTATTTTTTATAGAATTATACCAATTTTTATTTCTAAATTTAAGAAATTATTTTTATAAAATCATTACAAAATATTTATTTTTATTTTATATCATTGTGATAATGTCTAACAAGATTTTGTTTTTTCTATTTTTATCTTCAAAAACCTGTAATAACGCTTTCCATGTACCATAGCATTTTGTCTATTTCATTACTATGATTTTATTTCCTATTTTTGTATTGTTTAAAATTTTACTTCTTATTTTTTATTTTTCACATCATTTTTACTTAAATCTTCATATAAAAATTGTTATCTTCTCCCTTTATTTTTTATTTATTCCTCTTGTAATTCTATTTTATTGTAATAATAAAAAAAATCATATTTATTTTTTTGTTATTTTTTTAATCTGTTCGTCATAACGCACAATAATAAAATCGTATTACTTCTTGTATATTTGTACAAAAATAGCGTTTTCATCAAAATGATAACGCTATTGGAATCCCTTTATCCTTTTACCAAGTCTTTTCCATTTCTTCCATCTTTTTTAAACATAATTGGAAGGTTTTTCTTTTTTGTTCTACTGCCATTTTTTCCTGTTCTGTTGCATTTTTATCACTCTCTGCCATATTGGTAAAATCTAAAGAACGCTTTAACCATTTTTTATAAGTTTCCCAACTATCTTTACCATCATTTACAATTACCACATTTTTAAATCCTTTTCGATTCATTTCTTGGGCAATCATTTCTGCTTCTTCCATAGATTTTGCATCTTGATAGATACCATTTCCATTTTTGTTTAAATATCTTATTTCTATCATATTCTTTCCTCCCTCATCATACTTTCTTCTATCATAGTCAATCCATCTCAAAATTGCAACAATGAAATCACTATAAATCTATTGCTTTTTCTTATTTGTTATCGTATGATAAGCAAAATATAGATTATAAAAGGAAGGATACTATGAAATTAAAAGGAATTATTTTTACTATTATATCTGCTACCTTGTTTGGCTGTGCTCCAGCCATTATACAAAAAATATATTCCTATGGCGCAACACCAGAAACAGCAACCTTTTTCCGTAATTTTTTTGCAATCCCTATTACACTCATCATTTTGTTTTTACAAAAAACTCGCATTCATGCTACAAAAAAACAGCTTTTTTCGCTTGCCATGATTTCTTGTTTTGGTCTTGCCTGTGCTACGTTGACATTAGCTTCTGCGTATCCTTTTATTGGTACAAGTATGGCAACAACCTTACATTTTTTGTATCCCGTATTTGTAGCAATCATTTGTTTTCTATGTTTTAAAGAAAAACTAGGAAAATTTAAAATACTTGCATTGGGCTTAGCAGTTATTGGTATTTCATTCTTTTTTGAAAAAGGTGGAAACAGTAATAATGTATCACTTGGTATTTTTTTAAGTGTTATATCCGGTTTGGCTAATGCCTATTATATGGTTGGATTAGATAAATTTAATTTAAAAGAAATACCATCTATGGTACTCACCTTTTTTATTTCTTCTTTTGCTTCTATAGGGTTATTGTTTTTTGGACTTTGTACCAATCGTATCCATTTTATGTTACCCTATCAAGCATATTTTTTTATGTTTTTAAATAGTGTTCTGATTGCTTTTGTTGCTATTTCTCTGCTTCAAATTGGCATCAAATATCTGAATGCAACTATGGCTGCTATGCTCAGTCTTTTTGAACCTGTCACAAGTAATATTATTGGTATTTGTTTTATGGGAGAAGATATGACAATCAAAAAATTGATAGGTAGTATGATTATATTAGCTTCCGCTATGATAATTATATTGCTTGATAATCAACCCATACAAGCAACAGAAAAAACGCTTTCAGAAAAGAAAGCTTAGCATTTCCCTTTTTGAAAAAAAGCAAAGAAATTTTATGCTTGAAAAAAAGCCCCCATGAATAGAAGTGGCGGCTTTTTTTAAGCTATCATACTATAAAATTTCTGTTTATTTTTCAGTTAAAGTTCTTCTGCATCTTCCTCAAAAGTCTGTGCAATATCAATAAAATGAATCACCAACTGACAAATTTCCCCATTTTTATCAAAGCCCCAATAAACAGGATAATAACCATCTCCAAAACCAGATGTAAAAATAGGAACATGGTATTCTGTATCAGGTATGTTCCAGTTTAACCAATCTCCAAAGCTTCTCTGAAATTCTGGGTGCATTTTATAACTTTCTTCTAGCAAAGAAGCAAAATAATCTTCAACTATGTTTGCATTTGGATGTTCTTTTTTCCACTGTTTTAACCAATTACAAAAAGTTAAATGTACTTCTTTATCAAGAATACAAGCCATCCCACAATCCACACTAAATCCAAAAAATGTAGCATTTGTTGTTTGTTCTAAAGTATCCAGTTGTTCTTTTTCTGTCAATGCTTCATAAAAATGAATGGGGCGATTATCTGAAAAACGTAATCGAACAGCCGCATAACGTGCACATTCATAAATTTCTTTTGGTTTTATCACACATATTTCTACACGATAAGTGCCGCAAGGTACTGTTAGAAAAAAAGAAGGGGATTCTTCTCCCAAATACATAAATGGGTCATATACAAACACATTTCCACTGGGTAAGTCACATTTTCCAATGTCTATTACCTCTAACTTTCTTCCCGCAATTTCTGGCAACTCAAAATAGGTATTTAAATCCACAGGACAAGCTATTTTTTCTTTGTATTTTTCTAATTGTTCGAGCCATTCTTTTTTCGGTGTCATCAGAATCCCCCCATACTGTTTTATGCTAAAGCACTATCACAATTTTTCGATTGTTTCCATAATATAATCAGCAACTTCTGCAGAAGTTGCCCCATTGGAGCGACCTGTTGTATATATTTTTCTTTCTGTTTGGGTACAAATATCCAGTGCTTTTTCTAATTTATTCGCCTCTGTTTGAAAACCAATATGAGATAACAACAGAACAACAGCACGAATCACACTACAAGGGTCTGCATAAATGTCTCTACCTTCTGCTACCATCCTTGGAGCAGAACCATGAATTGCTTCAAACATAGCATATCTTTTACCAATATTAGCACTTCCTGCTGTACCTACGCCACCTTGAAATTCTGCTGCTTCATCTGTAATAATGTCTCCATAAAGATTTGGTAATACCACAACTTGAAATTGTTGACGACGTTTTTCGTCTACTAATTTCGCTGTCATAATATCCACATACCAGTCATCCACTTCAATAGTAGGATATTCTTTTGCAATTTTGTAAAAAACTTCTAAAAACTTGCCATCTGTTGCTTTAATAATATTTGCTTTTGTAACAGCTGTTACTTTTGTTTTTTGGTTCTTTTTAGCATATTCAAAAGCTGCTCTGATAATTCTTTCTGTACCATCTTGTGTTGCTACTGTAAAGTCAATGTTAATATCCTCATTCACAGCAAACCCTTTGCTACCCAAAGTATAAGCACCTTCTGTATTTTCTCTGTAAAATACCCAATCAATGCCCTGCTCTGGTACTTTTACTGGTCTTACATTTGCAAATAAATCCAGTTCTTTTCTCATTGCCACATTTGCACTTTCAATATTAGGCCATGGGTCACCTGCTCTTGGTGTTGTTGTAGGACCTTTTAAAATAACATCACACTGTTTTAATTCTTCTACCACATTATCTGGAATTGCTTTCATCGCTTCCACTCTTTTTTCTATGGTCAAATCATTTATCATTTTAAAGACAACTTTTCCACTAGTAACAGCATCTTTTAACAAAAATTCCATAATTCTTTTTGCTTGTGCTGTAATTGCTGGACCAATTCCATCACCGCCAGCAATACCAATCACAATTTGTTCTTTCGCTTGATAATCTACAAAATCCTTTTGCTGTTTCATTCTTTCTACTCTTGCCATTTGTTCTTCTAAGAGTTGTCCAAAACGTTCCTTTGCTGTTTCAATTTGTTGATTCATGTTATTTTCCTCCTTGTTTTTTATTATCTACCAGTTTGCTCCATAGCCTGTAAGGTAACGCGCTTTAGTTCTTCATCTGTAATGACCGTTACACGACCTTCATTATACTGTTCATTCACCCACTGATATACTATATTAACAACATCATCTGTTTTTGCTACTGCTTTTTCTCCTCTCAAATGGAAATAGGTATTAATCCAATGTGCAATACCACTTGTACCAGATGTGTTAGAAATCGCAATTCTAACTGGTCTATCTAATAATTTTTCTGTATCAAAGATATTATAAATTTCTTCATTTTTTAAGATGCCATCTGCATGGATTCCTGCCCTTGTAACATTAAAATTCTTTCCTACAAAAGGTGTCATAGGTGGAATGACATACCCCAGTTCTTTTTCATAATACTCTGCAATTTCTGTAATCACTCTGGTATCCATACCATTAAGAGTACCTCTAATTTGCGCATATTCCATTATCATTGCTTCTAAAGGTGTATTTCCTGTTCTTTCTCCAATCCCAAGCAAAGAACAATTAACTGCACTTGCTCCATAAAGCCATGCATAAGAAGCATTATTAACAGCTCTATAAAAATCATTGTGTCCATGCCACTCCAAAAGATGGGAAGGTACGCCCGCATGATGTCTTAAACCATAGATAATGCCAGGAACACTTCTGGGCAAAACTGCGCCCGGGTATGTAATACCATATCCCATTGTATCACAAGCTCTAATTTTTACAGGAACGCCTGTTTCTTCCATTAAATTCATTAACTCCATTGCAAACGGCACAACAAACCCATAAAAATCCGCTCTTGTAATATCTTCAAAGTGGCATCTTGGACGAACGCCTGTTTCAATACATTCTCTAACAATACCAATGTAATGCCCCACCGCTTGATGACGTGTCATATGCATTTTATGGAAAATATGGTAGTCAGAACAACTAACTAATACACCTGTTTCTTTTAATCCCAGTTCTTTTACTAATTGGAAGTCCTTTTTAGAAGCTCTTATCCAGCTTGTAATCTCCGGAAATTCATATCCTTTTTCTAGGCATTTGTCGACTGCTTCTTGGTCTTTTCTTGTATATAAGAAAAACTCACTCATACGAATTACACCATTTTTGCCGGACAATCTATGAATCATATCAAAAATGTCTGTCATTTGCTTTACAGTATAAGGTTCTCTTGACTGCTGACCATCTCGAAAGGTTGTATCTGTAATCCAAATTTCAGTAGGAACATCCATAGGAACAATTCTATGATTAAACACAACTTTTGGTACTTCTGAATAGGGAAAATATTCTCGGAATAAATTGGGGTCTTTTACATCTTGCAAAGGATATGATTGAAAAGCACTTTCCAGTAAATTTGTTTTTTCACTATATTTGAATTGAGTAAATCGATGCATGCATATTCTACCTCCTATATTTTCATTATCATTCAGCATATGAATAAATATTCATTATTCTTTCTATATTTTCACAATAATCAAAGCAATATTGTTTTATTGTACACTACATCATACATTTCGTCAACATATCAAATTTACATTTATAATGTTTTTAACAAAGATATTCCCATTTTCGTCTTATCTTTTCCTCCTATTCAATATTTTTTATGGAATAAAAGAATTTATCACAAAAATCTATAGAATAAAAAAAATCAAAACTATGATTTTATTCATGATTTATTCATTAAATTTTTATTGACAGTAAAATGTCATTTTGCTATAATAAAAAAATAAAGGAGTTGATTACGTGATTATTACATTTTCTTGCAAATAATAAAATAAGGAAAGGTTCTTAACAACCTTATTTCAGAATGTCAAAAAATTCTTTTTTGTGGACTCTATCTACAAGTATCCACCTTTTTGAAAACAGACTTTATTAAAAAAACTAGCATTTTTTTCTGGAAAGTAATATCCATATTTTTCAGAAAACATAGTTTTTATTTAAAGTTCTTTGCTTCTTTCAAATTTAAGTGGAATATTCTCAAGACTTTTGACAAGCTGAAAAAGGAAGTGTAGCCTTGCTCTTGTTACGTCCGCAGGAAAATGTTATATTGAAATCGCATTATCATCTATTATTTTTTTGCATTTCTTAATCCCTTGCGTATTGGGATTTTTTTTTATTTTCCTGCAAAACTTTTTTTGAAGTAAGGAGGAAATTCTTATGTCGTTAATACAAATTTCTCATTTAACATTTGCTTATGATGGCAGCTATGATGTCATTTTTGAAGATGTTTCTTTTCAATTAGATACCGATTGGAAGCTAGGTTTTACAGGCAGAAATGGCAGAGGAAAAACAACCTTTTTAAAATTGCTGTTAGGAAAATATGAATATCAGGGAAAAATCACTTCCTCTGTAACATTTGATTATTTTCCTTTTGAGGTAGCACAAAAACAAAGAAATACGATGGAAATTATAGAAGAACTTGTTCCCGATTGTGAATATTGGCAAATAAAAAAAGAATTATCTTTGTTAGATGTCAAAGAAGATATTTTATGGAGACCTTTTTGTCATTTAAGCAATGGAGAGCAAACAAAAGTATTATTGTCTGCACTCTTTTTAAAAGAAAATCACTTTTTGCTGATTGACGAGCCTACCAATCATTTAGACACACTTGGTAGAAAAACCGTTAGCAATTATTTAAAAAATAAAAAAGGATTTATCCTTGTTTCCCATGACAGACAATTTTTAGATGATAGTATAGACCATATTTTATCTATCAACAAGCAAAATATAGAAGTACAAAAAGGAAACTTTACAAGTTGGCAGCAAAACAAACAAAAACAAGATAGTTTTGAGTTAAGTGAAAATGAAAAATTAAAAAGAGAAATTCAAAGTCTATCAGCAGCAGCAAAAAGAACAGCAAACTGGTCAAATAAAGTAGAAAAAACTAAAAAAACTGGAAAAGATAGTTCTGGGCTTAGACCAGATAGAGGCTATATTGGACACAAAGCAGCTAAAATGATGAAGCGTTCGCAAGTCATCACAAGTAGAAAAGAAACAGCAATCGAAGAAAAATCAAAACTACTGAAAAATATAGAGCAAGAACAAGATTTAAAACTATCTCCTTCCCGATATCACAAGCAAATTTTATTAGAAGTAAAAGAAGTTTCTTTATTTTATGGGCAAAAAAGAGTTTTTGAACCAGTGACATTTTCTATAGAAAAAGGGGATAGAATTGCATTGCAAGGTGGAAATGGTACTGGAAAAACTAGTCTTTTAAAGTGGATATTAGGAGAAAAAATTGCCTTTGAAGGACAAATACAAAAAGGTAGTGGACTAGAAATTTCTTATGTCAGTCAAGATACAAGCACTTTAAATGGAACATTGCAAGAATATGCCCAAAAAGAAACTATTAACTACAGCTTATTTTTGGGCATCCTGAGAAAACTTGGCTTTGCAAGAGAACAATTTGAAAAAGGAATCGAAGACTTTAGTGGAGGACAAAAAAAGAAAGTTCTTTTAGCTAAAAGCCTTTGTCAAAAAGCCCATTTATATATCTGGGATGAGCCACTCAATTTTATTGATGTACTTTCTCGTATCCAAATAGAAACATTACTTTTAGAATACCAGCCTACCATGATATTTGTAGAACATGATGCGATATTTACCCAAAAAATCGCGACAAAATTAATAGAGCTTAAAAAAGCTTAACCAAAAACTTTGTTTTTTGTGAACGGAACAGAAACACAATCCAATTATTTACAGTTTTAGTTGTATTAGAAGTTTTGTTTCTATTCCGTTCAAACATTATCAAAGTTCTTTGCTAAGCTTTCTTTCAAAAAAGCGTCAGTCTGTCAATAAAGTCTTTTTTTGTGGGTTTCACCCACACCCACCAACTTTT
>CAJTZO010000036.1 GCA_910583755.1 uncultured Clostridia bacterium | reverse complement strand
ACTGCCGGTAAGAAAATTTTATAAAACTTACACATTTTTCTTGACAAACCCAAAACAAAAAAAGAATATATGCATGATATTATTATTGGTTTATTTATTAATACTTTCGAATTTGGTCTTTCTATTTAATCTTTTTATCTATATTTTTTCTTTCACTTAATATATTACATGACCCTAAAAAGAAACATAAGTTTTCTTTTGATAACAGATAAACCCTAATGGAAATCAAATTTGTTTAGGAATTTTAGGAAATTATTAAGGAAAAATCTATTTTTTATTCATGATGGATACGATGATATAAAAAGAAACAATTTAATTTTTCTGAAAAATGATTTTGACAGCTTTTTTAACACTTTATTAGGAAAGGGAATACATGCTTATTAAGCATTATTCAGTTTGTCAATACTTTTTTTGTGGGTTTCACCCACACCCACCAACTTTTTTAAAAAAAAGTTGGACAAAAAACTTTTATGGAAAAACTAGCGTTTTTCCCTATAAAATCAATCTTTTTAGCAAAACGTTAGTTTCACCTTAAAGTCCTTTGACTTTTTCTTTCAAGAAAGAATGAGGAGTTTAAGGACTAGCCTTCAAGGTTTTTTCACAAGCTGAATATATGCTTATCAAGCATTATTTTTTATTCTATTTAAGTATTAGACATTTGATAAAAATAGATTTATCATAAAAATAAATTTGAAAACTAAAACAAAAGGAGAAATGCTTTATGAAGACAAACAACAAGCAAGAATTTGACAAACAAAACATATTCGGTTTAGGAAAAGAAAACACAGCATTTGCACAATATTTTTTAGGAAATTCTTATCTTAATTCTTTAACTGTCCCAGAAGAATCAGCCGTATTTCTTGCAAACGTGACATTTGAGCCTGGCTATCGAAATAATTGGCATATTCATCATGCAAAAAAAGGTGGTGGTCAACTACTGATTTGTACTGCTGGAAGTGGATGGTATCAAGAAGAAGGAAAACCAGCAATTAGTTTAGAGCCTGGTATGGTCATTACAATTCCGGCAGAAGTAAAACATTGGCATGGTGCAAAAGCAGATAGTTGGTTTTCTCACATTGCTGTAGAAGTTCCTGGAGAACAGACAAGCAATGAATGGTGTGAGCCTGTAGAAGATGAAAAATATAGAAAGTTAATATGATGATGGAAGAAGAAAGATAATGAAAGAAAAATATAATGAATATCAAATTGCAATATATATGGCATGGAAAAAATTTGAAGAATTACATCCTAAACCAATTAGACCAAAGTGGTTAGAGGAATTTATCTCTATTGGTGGAACAAAAAGTCAAAATAAAAATTGGATAGTTACTATAACATTATTCCCTAAAATAGAATTAAAACAAAATCAATATTGGGAAAGAAAAAATCAGGATATTAGATTAATAGAAATAGATAAAACAACGGGAAAACATTTTGTTGTACTTTGTGATGGTCCTGCAAAAGACACCATCATTATTTTTAAAGCAGAAATTAATATCATTAAAAATCTTGTAAATATACTGATAGATGCAGACCTTAACAAATTAAATAAAACAAAATATCAAAAAAGGATTTAAAAATCATTTTAAAACAATCTTTATAAATTAAGAACACTTCTTATTTCTTTTTCCTTTTTTAATATTAAAATTATCATTATTTTGTGATATAATGATAATTATTTTAAAATATAAAGGGGGAAAACTATTGTGTCAAAATTAAATGTTGACCAAAAAACAATTAAAGATTTATTTCAAGATAAAAGAGCAGATTTTTTAATTCCTGATTATCAGCGTCCTTATGCTTGGGAAGAAGCAGAATGTCAAACCTTGTGGGATGATATTTTTACTTTTGCTATTCCAGATAATGGAAGTGTAGAATTTGATAGAAACAGTGAATATTTTTTAGGTCCCATTGTTACCTTTAAAAATAAAGATGAAAAAATGGAAGTTATTGATGGGCAACAACGTCTTACAACATTAATGTTACTTCTTCGTGCCTTTTATACAAAATTTAACCATATGCAGGACAGGGAATCTATTTCTACCAAACAGAATATTGAAAAATGTCTTTGGAAAACCGATGAATTTGGCGAACCAAATGAAATGGAATTAAAAATTAATTCTGAGGTTGTTACCGATGATGATAAAAATGAGTTTCTTGCAATTTTACGTACTGGCATTACAAGCAAAGAACAAAAAAGTAGATATGCTGTAAATTTCCGTTTTTTTCAAAATTGCATTGACTCTTTTTCAAACAAATTTCCAACTTATTTTGCTTATCTTCCTACTCGAATTATGAATAATTGCATTTTGCTACCGATTGAAGCAGAATCTCAAGATACTGCACTTAGAATTTTTTCTACCTTAAATGACCGCGGAAAGCCTTTATCAGATTCTGATATTTTTAAAGCGCAATTTTACAAGTATTATTCCAACATTGGAAAGAAAGATTTCTTTATTACTGATTGGAAAAATCTGGAGTTTTTAAGCAAAAAAATTTTTCACCCACTTACTGGTACTCCAATGGATGAATTATTTACTCGCTATATGTATTATATTAGAGCTATGCAAGGTATCAAGTCTTCTACAACAGAAGCTTTACGAAAATTTTATGAAAAAAATAATTATGCTTTATTAAAAAAAGAAGAAACATTTGAAAACTTAATTTTACTTGCACATTTTTGGGAAGATGTGTCAAACCAAGACAAAGACAAATTTTCTACTCGTATTTTGCGTAGATTATTTGTGTTAAATTATGCTCCCAATGGTATGTGGACTTATCTTGTATCTGTGTACTTTATGCAAAATAAAGATGAAAACGGGCTACTGGAAGAAGAAGTATTTTATAAGTTTCTAAATAAAATAATTGGATTTATTTGGACTTATGCTATTACAAACCCGGGTGTAAATGCACTTAGAACCCCTGTTTTTGCTGAAATGTTAAACATCGTAAAAGATGAACCTGTAACATTTGCAGATTTTAAATTTGTTCCTACTACAGTAGATAGCATGTTTTCTAATTTTCGCTTTCACAACAACCGCCCTATTACAAAAGCTATGCTTGCTTGGTGGGCATTTCAAGACAAAAATCAAGAATTGCTTTCCCTTGAAACTGTATTTGAAATTGAACATATTTATGCTAGAAATCGACAAGATAAAGAAAAAACTTTAAAACATACATATAACCTTGATTCTCTTGGTAATAAGTCATTATTAGAAAAACGTATTAATATACGTGCTGCTGATTACCGTTTTGCAGACAAAATAAAATATTATCAAGGATTTACCAATAGTCGAAATCAAAAAAAAGATGGCACGAAAATAGAAGAATTACTGTATTTATCAAACCATATGACTGATTTTTCAGAAGAAGATATTCAAAAACGTAGTCGTAATATTATGGACACCTTTTTAACTTATTTAAAAGAAAATGATTTAACACAATAAGCCTGAGGTATCCTATTTTTATATAAAAATCAAAGATAAGAAAGAAGGTATCCTTTTCTGATTTCAAGGCTACAAATCAGTTATTGGAAAAAAATTTAAATAGTAAATATTATTCTATAGGAAAAAAGGACTTTTATAAAATTTGCATGATAGTAAAAGAAAATAAAGTTGATATTATTTCATATATTTTAAAAGAGGTATCTATCTGTAGGGGTTATATAGTATTATAACAAAATTATTAGAGGACTTTTTATAAGATATTTAAAATATTAAACTACAAGCTTAAGATTCACTATTCTTATCATGATTTATTAGAAGTCTATCTTTTTAAATAAAGATAGAGTCAATTTCCCAAAAAAGTTGGTATAAAGTTTCAGAAAATAAATCGTATTCAAATGTAGACCAAAACAATAAAAAAAGGAATCGCTGATTAAGCTTTTCCTTTTTTTATTATTAAAATCTTTTTCTTGTTAAAAAGTCCGGTATTTTAATTTCAGATTCAAACTCATCCAAATTATCAAAACCTTTAGGCTTTCCTTCTCTTATCGGCTGTTGTTGTGGCTGCTGCACTGGTTGTTGTACAGGCTGTGGTGTCATTCTTTGTTGTGACTGCATACGTCTATTAAATAAGTTCGCTGACTGAGTTTGTTGCTGTTGCTGTGCTGGTTGTGGTTGTTGTACAACTTCTTCTTCGTCTTCTAATCCTGTTGCAATAACAGTTACAACAACTTGGTCTGTTAAATCCTCATTAATGGTTGTACCAAAAATAATTTCTGCTTCAGGGTCAAGAGACTCTCTAATCAATTCCGCTGCTTCTTCTGTTTCCAAAAGACCTAAATCACTATCACCACTAAAATTGATAAGTACACTTTTCGCACCTTCTATGGTTGTTTCCAAAAGTGGACTCTGAATTGCCGCTTTTGCTGCAACTTCTGCTTTATTTTCGCCAGATGCTTGTCCAATTCCCATATGAGCAATTCCTTGGTCTGCCATAATCGTACGTACATCTGCAAAGTCCAGATTGATAACACCTGGCTTTGAAATCAAATCTGCAATTCCCTGTACCCCTTGTCTTAATACTTCGTCTACCTTTTTAAAGGCTTCTGTCAATGTTGTTTTTTTGTCTATAATGCCCATAAGACGTTGATTTGGAATAATAACAAGGGTGTCCACATTTTTTTTCAATTCCATAATGCCTCGTTCTGCATTTGCCATTCTTTTTTTGCCTTCAAACTTAAAAGGTTTTGTTACTACACCTACTGTTAAAATACCCATTTCTTTTGAAATAGAAGCGATTTTTGGTGCTGCACCTGTTCCAGTGCCACCACCCATACCTGCAGTAATAAACACCATGTCTGCACCTTTTAAAGCCTGTGTTACTTCTTCTTGTGTTTCTTCTGCAGAACGTTCTCCAATATCAGGATTTCCTCCTGCACCAAGACCTTTTGTCAATTTTTCGCCAATTTGTATTTTAACAGGTGATTTTGAGTCTACCAACTGTTGACTATCTGTATTCACAGAAATAAATTCAACGCCATCCAAACCGTCTTCAATCATACGGTCTACTGCATTATTGCCGCCGCCACCGACACCAACCACTTTGATTTGTGCCATGTTACTGCTCCGTGGAATATCAAATTCGAGCAAAAAAATCCCCTCCTAGAGTTTCAGAATTACATAGAGTAGTATATATTATACATGAAAAAAGCAGATAACACCATACCTAATTTTGTATTTTGTGTTCTTTTTTCATATATTTTTGCTTTAATATATATTATCAGAAAAAGTAATAGATGTAATATATATCAATATATGTTGCTCTAAAAAATCCATTTTAATATGTTCTTACTATTATCTTATCTCTTTTTTTGCTCTGATTCAATACAAAATTAGTAATATTGTAAATTTTTTTATTAATTTTTTTTTAACATTTTTATCATAAGAAGGTTTCTACTCTTTCTATGATAGAAATATATCATGAAAGATAACGAAAGACAATGGGTTTATTCATATCACTTAAGTCAAGTATTCCTCTATCCTTTTCTGGTATGGTACTTAATATTTGGGCAAGATATGCCATTTTTTGCTCACAATTTTCAACACTACCAAATTGTATTTCCACTTGATTAATATTTGCCGTAATATTTTCTGGGTCATCTACATCAATTTCCATAATGTTGCTTAACAGTTCATATTTTACAATTAACTGAGAAACCAACACAACCACATCAAAAGATTCCTTATTTTTGACATCTAACAATTCTCCTAACTGGAACTGGTCAAATTTTAAACCATGTACAACAGGTAATACTCTTTTTGTTTCATTTTGAATATCTAATACTCTGCCATACTCATCTATGTAAAGGTATGAGCCTGCATAAGGGACATATCCCCTTACTTTTCTCTCATTGATTTCAATGGAAATGGTACTTGGAAGTGAAACTTCTATTTTTGCAGACTCAATATAATGATTTTGATTTAATTGTTCTGTTGCCTTTTTTTTATCATATAGGAAGACATTGGCACCCATTTTCAAACCTATTATTTCACAAATTTCTTCTTCTGAATATTGCTCCATTTCTGTTATGTCTAGGGTATGCACAGAAAAAATAGGAGAAAAAATAATTCCTGCACCTCCTAAACAAGCTACTAATAAAATCAAAATAAATTTCATAGAAAAAGTTTTTGTCACTTTTCTTTTTTTTCGTACTTTTTTTCTTGTATTATGATTTCTAATATTTCCTTTACTATTATTTTTATGATTTCTGCTATTTCTATTATTATTTTTTATTTTTCTCACCTTCAAACAATTAAAAGCTTAAGGCTTTGAGAAAACTTTGTTTTCTCTTTTCCTCTTTAAAGTTTTTTTGATTACTTTTTAGCACCGTTTTTTTACAAACTTTATTTTTATTCTGCTAAACAAGGCTTTCTTTATAAAAAAGGAAGTAAACTATTCTAAAGAAATATTTGCTCCCAAGGAGGTTAAGGCTTTTTCTATTTGTTCGTATCCTCTTTGAACATAGCAAGCATTTTCTACCACTGTTTCCCCTTCTGCTGCCAATCCTGCTAAAATCAATGCAGCACCACATCTTAAATCTTTTCCAGAGACATAAGCCCCTTTTAGACTTTTTACCCCCTTTATCACTGCTGTTTGACCTTCCACTGTAATATCTGCTCCCATACGGCATAATTCACTAATATGTTTAAATCTTGCTTCAAATACTGTCTCACTAATAATACTTGTTCCTTCTGCTAATGTCAATATTGACATAAATTGTGGCTGCATATCTGTTGGAAAATCTGGGTAAGGACCTGTGTGTATTCTGGAAACAGGTTTTATTTTTTGTGGTGCCTTAATATAAATACTATTTTTTTGTTCCTTTATCAAACAACCTGCTTCTCCAAGTCGTAATAAAACTTGTCTTATGGTATCCGGGCAAATATTTTTTAATTCTAATTCTCCTTTTGTAATTGCTGCACCACATAAAAATGTTCCTGCTTCAATTCTATCTGATGAAACTGTATATTCTGTACCATATAATGCTTTCACACCTTCTATTATAATACAATCTGTTCCTGCTCCCCTTATTTTAGCACCACATTGATTTAAAAAAGTTTGCAGTTCTACAATTTCAGGCTCACAAGCAGCATTATAGATTTTTGTAACTCCTTTTGCTTTTACCGCCAAAAGCATACAATTTTCTGTTGCACCCACACTTGGAAAATCTAAATTAATTTTTTTCCCTATACATTTTCCACCCTCACAGCACAAAAGCCCTTTTTCTTCTTCTATTATAACACCCATATTACGAAATGCTTTTAAATGTAAATCAATGGGACGCATACCAATTTCACAGCCACCCGGATAACCAATTTTTGCCTGCTGAAATCTTCCCAACAACGCTCCCATAAATAAAATAGAAGAACGCATTTTTTGTACAGTCTCATTGATGTCTGCATTTTTACAGTCTTTTGTATTGATTATAATGCTTCGTTCTTCTCTTTTTACTTTACAACCTAATTGTTGCAACACTTCCAATGTTAAGTGTACATCTGCAATCAAAGGACAATGATGTAATACCGTTTCTCCTTCTGTCAACATCACACCTGCTAAAATAGGTAATATCCCATTTTTACTACCTCTGACTGTGATTGTTCCCTTTAGAGGATACCCACCTTTTATTCTGTATCTGCCCATGTATGCCCCTCCCAAACATATCAAATCATATTTCATAGTATGCAAAAGTAAAAAAAGCGTTCCATTCCATAAAAATAAAAATCTGTTGTACTTGTGCTAATCTTTTGATACTATAAAAATAGAATTTTAAAGACTTTGCTCTCAAACTTTCCTTTCTTTTAAGAAAGGAAGAAAAAAGGAGGATTTCATTATGAAAAACAATATATTAGATATTAAAGGTATTTCTGTAGGACAATGTGAGGATAGGAAAGGAAAAACGGGTGTAACTGTTGTTATTGTTCCAGATGGTGCTGTTTGTGGTGTTGATGTTAGAGGTGCTGCACCTGGCACAAGAGAAACCGATTTACTTGACCCAGTGAATGCTATGGAAAAAGTAAATGCTGTTGTCCTTTCTGGTGGTTCTGCTTTTGGACTAGAAGCTGCAAATGGTGTTATGGAATATTTAGAGAAAAAAGGAATTGGATTTGACGTTGGTTGTACGGTTGTACCAATTGTACCACAAGCAGTGCTCTTTGACCTAGCCTATGGAGATGCACAATGTCGCCCTGATAAAAAAATGGGTTATACTGCCTGTGAAAATGCAAGCCATGAAATCTTAAAGGAGGGAAGTGTTGGAGCAGGCTGTGGTGCAACAGTTGGTAAATTATATAACATGGAATGTTATACCAAAAGTGGTATTGGTAGTTATGCAGAAACACTTGAAAATGGGATTACTGTAGCTGCACTAATTGCAGTGAATGCTTTTGGAGATGTGCTTGAAAATGGTAAAATTATTGCAGGTACCACAAATAAAGAAAAAACAGCTTTTATTGATACCGAAAAAACAATGCTGCAAATGGCATCTACCCCTACCTTTCATGGACAAAATACAACCATAGGCATTATTGCCACGAATGTAGCACTTACAAAAGCAGAAGCAAAAAAAGTAGCTGGAATGGCACATGATGGACTTGCAAGAGCCATTCGTCCAGTTCATACACAATTAGACGGAGACACTCTTTTTTGTTTGTCTACTGGCGAAATACAGCATCCTAGACCGATTGTAGATTTGATTGGTACACTTGCTGCACGTGTCACCGAACAAGCTGTAATACAAGCAGTTAAAAAAGCATAAAGAAAATCCCTTGAGAGATTTTCTCTCAAGGGTTCAATCTGTCAATAAAATCTTTTTATGGACTCTGTTCATACTTTCAAACTTTTTTGACAAGTAAGTATCATTTTATTAATATCCTTCTTATACTACATTTTCTGTAATTTTAATATTTCATCAATGATATGATGTGCCACTTCTTGTTTGGACATCAATTCTAATTCCACTTCTTCTTTTTTAGAAATCATAGTCACAACATTTGTATCTGTTCCAAAACCAGAGCCACTTACTTTTAAATTATTTGCTACAATCATATCAATATTTTTTTTGTCCAACTTAATGCGAGAATTTTCTAGCATATTTTGTGTTTCCATGGAAAAACCACATAAAAATTGTCCTTCTCGTCTATGTTCTCCCATATATTTCAGAATGTCTACAGTCCTATCTAGCGCAATGCTCATTTCTCCCTCTTTTTTCTTCATCTTTTCGTCACTAACAATACATGGTTTATAGTCTGCTACTGCTGCCGCCTTAATAATAATATCATTTTGTAAAAATCTTTCTTTCATCGCCTCAAACATATCACCTGCACTTTTGACATCAATAACAGTAACAAATGGTGGTTTTTCCAAAGAAGTAACGCCACTTACCAGAGTAACTTCTGCTCCCCTTAACATACAAGCTCTTGCCAATTCATAACCCATTTTTCCAGTAGAATGATTTGTAATATAACGTACTGGGTCAATGCTTTCCTGTGTTGGACCTGCGGTAATAATTACCTTCTTATTTAAAAGGTCTTTAGGATAAGCAATTTCTTTTAAAATATATTCCACTAATACTTCTTCTTTTGGTAATTTTCCATCTCCAATATCTCTGCAAGCTAACATTCCACTTTCTGGGTTTATGATTTCAAAACCATAATTTTGCAATTTTTTGAGATTATCCTGTACAATTTCATTATGATACATATTAGTATTCATGGCTGGTGCCACAATTTTTTTACACTGACAAGCTAGTATGGTAGTTGTCAACATGTCATCTGCTAAACCATTTGCCATTTTTGCAATAACATTTGCAGACGCTGGCGCAATCAACACAACATCTGCCTTTTTTGCCAAAGAAACATGTGACACATGAAATTGAAAATTTCTATCAAAAGTATCAACCATACATTTATTTCCTGTTAATGTTTCAAATGTAATTGGTGTAATAAAATGTGTAGCATTTTCTGTTAATATCACATGTACATCACAACCCATTTTCACAAGCATATTTGCAACATTTGCCATTTTATAGGCTGCAATACTACCTGTTACACCTAATAAAACCGTTTTTCCTTTTAGCATAAAAACACCCTTTTCTATTGATAAATTGAATTTTATTATACTTTAAATTTAGCAAAAAAGAAAGTTCTTTGTCAAATAAAAAAAGCAAGTATTACACTTGCTTCCATTCTGTTAATAAAGTCTTTTTTTGAGTTTCACCCACACCCATCAACTTTTTTAAAAAGTTGGACAAAAAACTTCTGTGGAAAAGCTATTGTTTTTCCTTATAAAAATTAATACTTTTCAGGAAACAAAAATTCCGCTAAAAGTTCTTTGTTTGTTTCTTTCAAGAAAGAATTAGGAGTTTGATGGGTAGCCCTCAAGGTTTTTTGACAAACTAAAAGCAGGCATTATACCTGCTTCTTTTTATTTTAACACACGTCTTGCTGTTACATATGTAGTTTGACTATAAGAATCTGTTATGTCTGAAATAATAACACCAGATTTACTACCAGAAGAAGAATGGATATATTGGTCATTTCCAATATAAATACCAACATGAGAAATACCACCATTTCTATCTGTATCAAAGAATACTAAGTCTCCTGGTGCCAATTCGCTTTTTTTCACTGGCACACCATTTGATGTCATACTGGCAGAACTTCTATTTAAAGTAACACCAAATTTTTGCATTACTGCAAAAACATATCCAGAACAGTCCACACCATTTTCTAAGTCTGTACCACCCCATACATAAGGAGTACCTAAAAATTGTTTTGCATAAGAGATTACCTCATTTGCTTTACTAGAAGGAGCAGGTAACACTGTTTTTGTTTCCGGTTTTTTGCCTGTTCTCAAAGATACATATTCTGTACTAACATAGCCTGTTGTACCTTCTGCTGTTTTAATTTTTAACCAGTCCGCACCAGACTGCATTACATCAAAAATTTCACCACCAGCTAAATTTTCTAATACTTCCCCATTGGTTGAAGCAGAACTTCTAACTCTTAAATAAGATTCTGCAATTACAACACCATATGTACTTGCTTCATTATTATTATCTGTTTCTTCTTTTTTTTCTGTATCTTTGCTTTCCTCTTTTTTGTTGTCTTCTTTTTTGTTGTCTTCTTTTTTGTCATCTTCTTTTTCTTCTTGCTTTGTATCTTCCTTCTTATCCTCTGTATCTTCTTTTTTCTCTTCTTTTGGTTCTGCTGTTGCAGAAACAGAAGGAAGGTAGGTTAACATATCACCATTTAAATAATCTTTACTAATATAAGCATTTCCATTGTTATAAGCTAATTGATACCAGCCATCTAATTTTCCAATTACAGTAATCACATCACCATCTGTTACTGTTTTAATGACATCACTTTTAGTATTACTGCCTGTCCGAACATTAATGTTTGTACCTTGTACTTTTCCTTCTGCTCTTGTCACATCAAAGTAGTTTGCAGAAACATAAGCATTCTGATTGCCATTAAAAGTAACTTGGTACCAATCTCCATCTCTACCATGTAATACTAATTCTGTTCCTTTGTCTGCTGTTCCTAAAACATCTGCACCCAGATTTGCAGCAGAACGAACATTTACCCCATCATCATTGATGGTTCCACTTGCTGCGGCAAAAACAGTTGCTGTACTTAAAATACAAATGGTAGTGACCGCTACCAATATCCTTTTTAACACTTTATATTTACTCATTGTAAGATTATCCTCCATATTTATTACGCATTTATTACAACAATATTATATTAAGTCTTAAAAAAATTGTCAAGAAAAATTTCAAAAATCTTAAGAATATTCTTTCGACATAGCGCATACCTTGTAGTTACAGGCTTTTTTTGTTTTTTATAAAATACAATAAAAAATGAAAATTTTTTAAAATATTTTTAATAATTTGTCGAATTTACGCAAAAAAATCTTTCCACAAAGTAGAATTGTAGAAAGATTTTTCATTTTATCTGCTTTTTTTAGTCATTATTTCAATTTGGAAAGTTCTTCTTCTAATATTTTTGTAACAACGGCAGGATTTGCTTTTCCTTTTAACTGTTTCATACATTGCCCCATTAAGAATTTACTTACTTTTTCATTTCCTTCTTTATATTGTATAATAGAATTTGGATTTGCTTCTATCGCTTTTGCTACTACTTCTTGTACAGCACCATCATCATTTACCATTTTTAAATTATTTTCTTCAATATATTTTTCTGGCTCTACATTATCAGAAAACATTTTTTCAAATACTTCTTTTGCAGTATTTCGATTGACAACACCATTTTTTACAAGAAGGATTAACTTTCCTAAATTTTTGGCATCAAAAGAAATATCTTCTGGTAAGGTGCTTGTCTCTGATGCAAGGCGAAGTACCTCTCCCATAATCCAGTTAGAAACTTCTTTTGCGTTGTTACAAACTTCATAGGCTTCTTCAAAAATTTTTACAAGGTCTTTAGAACCTGTAATAATATCTACATCATATTCTGGTAATTGATACTCTGACATATATCTTGCCTTTTTTGCCTCTGGTAATTCTGGCAAAGATTGTCTCACTTTTTCAATCCACTCATCATCAATTTCAATCGGAACAAGGTCAGGCTCTGGGAAATATCTATAATCCTGTGCATTTTCTTTGGAACGCATTGCATAGCTTGCTCCTTTATTATCGTCCCATCTTCTAGTTTCTTGAATTACTTTTTTTCCTTCTTTTATCAATTCAATTTGTCTTGCTCTTTCTCCTTCAATCGCTCTTGCAATAGCTTTAAAAGAATTGATATTTTTCATTTCTGTTCTGGTACCAAGTTCTTTTGCACCAACTGGTTTGACAGAAAGATTGACATCTGCTCTCAAGGAACCTTGTTCCATTTTACAATCAGAAACACCTGTATATTGTAATATGGCTTTTAACTTTGTTAAATAAGCAATAACTTCTTCTCCATTGGAAAAGTCTGGCTCACTAACAATTTCCAAAAGTGGCACACCACAACGGTTATAATCTACTAAAGTACAATCATCCCAAGGGTCATGTATTAGTTTTCCTGCGTCTTCCTCCATATGAATCTCTTTAATACGGATTGCTTTTTTCACACCATTTACCTCAATATCAATATGCCCATTTTGACAAATTGGTAGATAAAGCTGAGATACTTGATATGCTTTTGGTAAATCAGGATAAAAATAATTTTTTCTATCAAATTTATTATATCTTGTAATTTCGCAATTAGTTGCTAAACCTGTACGAATTGCAAACTCAACAACTTGTTTATTTAAAACTGGCAAAGTACCCGGCATACCACTACATACTTCACAAACGTGTGTATTTGGCTCTCCACCAAATTCTGTTGAACAGGAGCAAAATATTTTTGTGTTTGTTGCAAGCTCTGTATGCACTTCCAGCCCTAATACGGTTTCAAACTCCATGATGTTTATGCCTCCTTTCCTTCTGGTGATTTTGTATGAAAATCAGTTTCTTTTTGGAATGCAAAACCTGCATTTAATAATGTTTCTTCATCAAATGCCTTACCAATCAACTGTAAACCAATCGGTAACCCTTTTTTATCAAAGCCACATGGCACTACAAGTCCTGGTAGTCCGGCTAAATTTACAGAAACTGTACAAATATCACTTAAATACATTTTTAAGGTGTCTTTAAAACTTTCTCCTATCTTTGGTGCGGTAGTTGGTGCTGTTGGCGTCAAAAGAAAATCATACTTTTGGAAAGCATTATCATAGGATTGTTTAATCAATGCTTTTACTTGCAATGCTTTATTATAATAAGCATCATAGTAACCACTACTTAATACAAAAGCTCCAATCAAAATTCTCTTTTTTACTTCAGAGCCAAAGCCTTCACTTCTTGATTGATAATATAAGTCTACTAAATCATCATATTTTTCCGCACAATGACCATATTTAATTCCATCATAACGGGACAAATTACTACTTGCTTCTGCACAAGCGGCAATATAGTAAGCAGGAATGGCATATTTAATGGTAGGCATTTTAAATTCCTCTATACTTGCACCCAAACTTTCATATACTTTTGCTGCTTGATAAATTGTTTCTTTAACGTCAACATCAATTCCCTCTCCAAAAAAGTCAACAGGAATACCTATTTTTTTACCTTTCATATCTTCACATAAAGTAAAACTTGGTGCTGGTTGGTTAACAGAAGTACTATCTCTTTCATCATGTCCTGCAATCGTTTTATAAATTTCTGCAACATCTTCTACTGTTTTCGCCATAGGACCAATTTGGTCTAAGGAAGATGCATAGGCAATTAAACCATAACGGGATACAGAGCCATAAGTTGGTTTTAAACCTGTGATACCACAATAAGAAGCTGGTTGTCGAATAGAACCACCTGTATCAGAACCTAAGGTATAAATTGCTTCCTGTGCTGCAACAGCTGCCGCAGAACCGCCACTGCTACCACCCGGAACATGAGCCTCATTCCACGGATTTTTAGTAATACCAAAATAAGATGTTTCTGAAGTGCTGCCCATGGCAAACTCATCCATATTAGTTTTCCCTACAATAACTGCACCAGCATCTTCCAATTTTTGTACAGCTGTTGCAGTATAAATTGGTTTAAAGGTTTCTAACATACGAGAAGAACAAGAAGTTTGCATTCCTTTAGTACACATATTATCTTTCACTGCCGCAGGTACTCCTGCCAAAGGAGAAGTTAATTCCCCCTTATCTATTTTTTTCTGCACTTTTTCCGCTTGCGCTAAGGCTTCTTCCTTACAAACAGTAACATAACAATGATAATTTTTTTCTTTTTTTTCGATATTTTCTAAAACGGCTTTCGTTGCTTCTACAACGCTGACTTCTTTTACTTTGATTTTTTTGCCCAGCTCTAACGCCGATAGCTGACATAAATCCATAGTTGCATCCTCCTTATTCTACTGCTTTTGGTACTTTGAAACAGCCTTCTTTTTTATTTGCTGCATTTAATATAACATATTCTCTTTCAACAGAAGGTTGTACTGCATCTTCACGAAACACATTTTTAACTGGAAAAGTATGACTCATTGCTTCAATATCTGTTGTATCCAATTCATTTAAAATATCCATATATTCTACAATTTTGTTAATTTCTTGTTTTGTTTTTTCTCTTTCCTGTTCTGAAATATTTAAACGGGCAAGGATTCCAATATAATCTAATAATTCATCTGTAATCTTCATAAAAATAAGTTCCTTTCTCAAAAATAACTGCTACACTGATAGCAAAACTAAAAGCCAGTCATAAAATCCTTTTTATGGCTCTAATCTACTCATATCTCTTGGGAACATTGCTGCAACACGAACGTTCGTTTCGTCTAATAGTTTCATACAAAGTCTTTCCAGCCCAATTCCCCAACCACCATGTGGTGGCATACCATGCTTATGAATCATCAAATAACTTTCAAAGTCTTCTGAGCTTAAACCTTTTGACTGCATTTTTGCTACTTGTGTATCATAATCATGGATTCTTTGTCCACCCGTTGTAATTTCCATTCCACGGAACAGTAAGTCAAAACTTAACGTAAATTTATCATTTTCTGGGTCATCCATTGCATAAAAAGGACGTTTTTTTACAGGATAGTGGGTTACAAAAACAAATTCACTTTGATATTTTTCTGCAAACAATTTTGAAATCAGTTGCTCTTCTTCTGGTTCTAAATCATAAGGGTCTTTGATTTTTCGGTTATATTCTTTTGCAATCATTTCTTTTGCATCTTTAAAACGTACCATTGGAATGGTATCAATTTCTGGAATTGGTACATTTAATAATTTAATTTCTTTTGCATATTCCCTTTTTAATAGTTCCATTGTATATTTTAAGGCACCTGTTTCTACTTCCATCAGGTCTACAAAACTATCAATAAATCCCATTTCCATATCAATTCCCAGATATTCATTTAAATGTCTTGTAGTATTATGTTTTTCTGCTCTAAAAACATGACTGATTTCAAATACTTTTTCATAAACGCCTACCAACATTTGTTTATAAAACTGAGGGCTTTGTGCTAAATAAGCTTTTTTCCCAAAATAATCCAGCTTAAATATATTTGCTCCACCTTCTGCACCACTTGCCACAATTTTAGGAGTATTGATTTCTGTAAAACCATGTTTCATAAAATATTCTCGGAATCCTCGAATAATGCCTTCTTGTATTTTAAAAATTGCACGTTCTCTATTATTTCTCAATGTAATGGGACGCTGTGCAATATTGGTTTCTAAAGACATTCCTAGCTTTCTTTTTGAAAGATTAATTGCAGGTGCTTCTTTTGGTTTTGTTAAAACTTCTGCCTTTAACAGATGAACTTCAAAGCCGCCTGGTGCTCTTTCATCTTTTTTCAGTTTTCCTTCTACATTCACAGACATTTCAACACCTAAATCTTCCAATGCAAATGCAGATTCTCCTTTATTAAAGACACATTGTACAAGACCATCTCTTTTACGCAATGTTAAAAAACCAAAATCCCCCATATTTTTAATGGAATAAATCATACCATGTGTTTTTACTATAGAATTGTCTTCTGCTTGTATTAAATCAGCAATTTCCATATCTTTTGTTTCACAGCTACCTGTTACAAAATCCATCTTTTTGTTCTCTCCTTTATTGAATCTAATTTAAAACTATCTTATAAGATACCATAATTTCACAATAAAAGCAATGCATTTAAAAATAAAAACCTTTAGACTTCACTTCAAACTCTGCAAGCTTTTTAAAAAAAATTTCTTTCTTGAAAGGAAGAAAAAACTTTATTTTTTTAACACTTCCTGTATAAAATGACCATTTTGGTAAAAAAGCTGTCCATCTGCATAAATTTCTCCTTGCTGTTTCATGTCATTTATCATATCCCAATGAATCGCAGATTGATTTTTTCCGCCCGCTTCTTGGAAAGCTTCTCCAATCGCCATATGAATGGAACCACCTATCTTTTCATCAAATAATATATTTTTTGTATGTTTTTGAATTCCATAATTGGTACCAATCGCAACTTCTCCAAAATAATGGGAACCTTCATCCGTATCAATATAAGAAAGTAAATCTTTTTGTTTTTGCTCATTTTTACAACTTGCTTCTATAATTCTACCTTGTTTTACCACAAGTTTTACTTCCTCAAATTCGTGTCCATTGATAATGGAGGGATAAGAAAAAGTAATATATCCATTAATATCATTTTCTACAGGAGAAGTAAAAATTTCCCCATCTGGAAAATTTTCTTTTCCACAACAATTCATCCATTTTCTGCCTGAAATATTGATGGTAATATCCGTATCTTTTGAAAGGATATGAAGTTCTTTTTTGGTATTCAGATATTCTACCCAGTTTTGCTGATAGGATTCCATTTCTTTCCACTTCTCAACTGGATTTTTTTCATTTAAAAATCCTGCTTGATAAACAAAGTCCTCATATTCCTCTAAACTCATGCCTGCATTTTGCGCATCACCATTGGTAGGGAATTGTGTTCCACACCAGCGTAAAAGACCATTTCCCATTCTTTCAGAATAAATTTTTCTGTTTTCCCCATTTGCTAAACGTCTTATTTTTAATTTTTCACTATCTATATTTTGAAATGTTTTAACATTATCACTCCCCCATGCACTAATCCATACATCACTTTTTGCACATTCCCCAAAGCGAAAATTAGGTTGTGCAATTTGTGTATTGTTTCCTTCTTTTACAATTATCGCATCTACACTTGGCATATCCACAAAATAGCGAATAATTCCCCCTGCTCGAACAGCTGCCCTTGCAACTGCTTGTATAAATGGTAACGCACAATCCTCTGCTGAAATACAAACATCATCCCCTGCTTTTACACCAGTAGAATACTGTACCAATACATCCGCTAATTTTTCTAATCTTTCATCTCTCATTTTTATGTTCCTTTCTTATTCCGTTTGTTTCAGTATAACACTTCCTTTTAAAAACTGCAATTTATCTTATTGTTTCAAGTGTGGAATTTTTATTCCTTATTTTTTATAAAATAATTTGTTTTTTATATTTTGAATACTTTTTTATTGAAAAAAATCCCATATTATGGTTAAATATAAAAAATGAATGTCCTATAACAAATTTTTGGAGGGATAGCAATGACAGAAGAATTAAGAAGTCAAATGAAGGGAATACGATTCACTAAAAAAGAAAAAATTATTGCAGAGTTTGTTTTAGACCACTTTGCAGAAGCATGTTTTATTACTTCAACAGATATGGCAAAAAAACTCCATGTGAGCGATTCTTCTGTAATCCGTTTTACGCGCACACTTGGTTATTCTGGTTTTATGGACTTTCAAAAAAGTATTCGGAAAACATATACAGACAGAATGAACAGCCTTTCTGAAAGCATTATCATACCCTCTGAACGTCTAAAACTCAGCATCGGAAAACTAGACCAAAACAGTATTATTGATTCCTATTTTTCTAATATCTTAAAAAATATGAAAACATTGATTACCACAAATGATATACAAACATTTGAGCAAGCAAGTGATATGCTAATCTCTAGCCATCACAAATATATTTTAGCTTCTCGTGCAAACTCTGGTATTGGTGATATGTTACTTTTACTTTTAAAACACATGCTCCCAAATGTCCATGAAACCTCTTACCCTGCACTTAATGTCATAGACCATTTATCAGATATTACAGAAAATGATTGCTTAATTGCTATTAGTTTTCCCCGTTATTCTGAAATGGATTTATTAGCAGCACAAATGGCTTATGATGCTGGTGCAAAAATATTACTTTTAACAGATAAAGCAAGCTCTCCTTTGGCACAATATGCTTCACAATTATTGACCATTAGTGTAGAAAGTAATACTTTTTTTAATTCTTACGTTGCTGTGGTATTTGCTTGTGAATTGCTTTGTGCTTTTATCAGCAGAAAAGTAGGTTATTCTAATGAGGATAAATTGAAAAAAATAGACAAATATCTTTCAAAAGTTGGATTATTTTAAATAAAAAAGACCTTATATTTTTTATAAGGTCTCAGTCTGTCAATAAAATCTTTTTTGTGGGTTTCACCCACACCCACCAACTTTTTTTAAAAAAAGTTGGACAAAAAACTTTCATGGAAAACTAACATTTTTCCTTATCAAATCAATCTTTTTAACGAAACTCTAGTTTCTCCTTAAAGTTCTTTGATTCATTCTTTCAAGAAAGAATGAGGAATTTGAGGGCTAACTCTCAAGGTTCTTCGACAAACTGAGTTCTTATATTTTTTTATAAGGTCTTTCTTTTCCTATTTTCAATTAGTCATCAATATCCACATCCCATTCCAATAGAGAACCCGTTTGCGCATCAATTTCAAACTCATATTCCATATAGCCCTCTTTCATTTCACCTTCATATATCAATCTACCATCCTCATTCTCCAATTTTATTTTATGGATGCTTGCATTTGGTGCTTGAGAAGAAGCAATTTGTTTTGCTTGTTCTACAGAAATGATAGCAGATTGTGCTGGCGTCTGCACTGTTGGAGTTTGTACTACTGGAGTTTGTACTACTGGAGTTTGTATCACCGGGGTCAATACCGGATTTTGTACTGTTGGAGTTTGTGGTATCATAATATTGTCTACAAATTTAATTTCTCTTTCTAATATCATACCATTTTGTGGATTAATTTTATATTTTCCAAGTGCATCTGTTGTATAAAAAGAAACTTCATACTCCTGCAAACCATTATCAAAATCTAATTCTATTTTTGTAAATTGTGCTTGTGGAATCTCTTTTAATACAATATTTTTTACTGCTTCTTCATTTAATGTTACTTTTGTACTTCCTAGATTATATTGTGATTCACTTTCAAAGGAAATTGCTTTTTGTGTTATCTTATTTACATCAACTTCATAATATGTTTTATCTTTTTGATTGTACAATTTTATCTCATATTTGTCATAATCTTCTTTTGCTTGCAAAATAATACTTTCTGCTGGCACATATCCTAAAGCAATATTTTTTGCTTGTTCTAATGTATTCGTTGCAAATGCCTGTACCACACCTGTAGATAAAACAGCACCTGCTATGAAAGTTCCTACCATTTTTTTACAAAATTTCATAAAAATACCTCCTTTAATAAATTGTCATGTTATCTTATTTTATTATCATATCAAAATAATAGGAAAAAATCAATCATAAAATTTTATTTTTATTACATTTAACGTGAGCACATTTATTCACAAAATCGAAACTATTTTTTTCACATTTTATTTTAAGATGCTTGCATTTTTTTATCATCTGTGTTATATTTTAGTAGGGTATCCTTATTCATATGAGGTTTGAGAGGCATCTATCAGATAGATGCCTCTCGTTTGTTTATTAATACATAAACTGAAAAGTTGGTATCAGTGGGTAAAACTCACAAAAAAACTTTATTGACAGATTAAGGTGGTAATTTTTATTACCACCTTAACCTTTTTATTGTTCTGCTTCTCTTGCTACCCTATGTTCTCTGATTCTACTTTCTCGTCGATTTTTTTCTTCTGTTTCTGGTATTTTGTATTCCTGTTCAATAATTCTATCAAAAAAGTCTCTTTCTGCTGGAATAACCGTTTCAATCCCTGCAACATCCACTACAGGGTCAGGTTGCCTCTCTCTCATTGTTGTTGTCACACCATAATAAAAATAGTTATCATGCCAATCAATTTCCTTTGGCAAAACAAAATGATTAATTTCTTCTATCATTCTTTTAGCTGCAAATATTTCATCATGAGAATGATAATCTAAATTTCCCTGATTGTCATATACATTTTGTATTTTTTGTCTTATAGTTTCAAAGTCTTGCTTTAAATTACATTCTGGTAAAAAGCCTTCTATTCTATCTAATTCCATTGTTAACATATTATAATACTTTAATGTACCCATTGTTACTGCACCATTTTTATCAAATATGGCTAATTCCATTTCATTTAATTCATCCACATCTACATCAGCAGCCTTATACGTCATAATTTCTTCTAACATTTGCTCCATAGTATTACAATACTCCACCACTTGTTGAATGTGCCATTCTTCCATGGTATAAAAGGCTTGGGCTAGTTCCATATGTTTTTGTGCAAAATACCCCCGAATATTAAAAATTTCTTCCTCTTTAGGTAATGTAACATTTTTTATCTTTTTTTGTAAATCTTTTGGATAGGAATATTCCCAGCTTTTGGTAATTCCATAAAACACTCTTGTTTCTTTTTGTCTTGGAGGCTTTGGCTCCCATGTGTTCAATTCCTCTACTGGAAAAGGATGGTCTAATATCCAAAAATTTAAGTCACTTAAAATATGATGTCCATAGAAAACGCCACTAACATCTTCCTTTTCCAACGTATATTTTATAAGTTTACAAACTGTCCGCAAATCTTCCTGTACTTGTTCTTTTTTAAAACAGGCTATCATACTTAATAAATTGTTCATCATAATAGTCAGTTTTTGTTTTCCTTTTTCTGTCAGAAAATCTTTGGCATCTTTTAAAAACGTTTTGTCAATAAATCGCATCATCCAATAAATTGCCGTTTTACATTCTGCCCTTTCAATAACATTCATATCTTCAAAGATACTTTGTTTTCTAAGACAGCATTCTTCCCCCTCTCGTAATGGTACATTACTAAAATATAATGTCCTTCCTGAAAATTTGTCTTCTTTGTCTTCTTCTTTTTGTTTTGTAGGTTGTTCCATTTCAATTCTTGCCTGTATCATCAAGGCAATTCCCCATACAATACAAATAATTGATAAAACCAGTGATTGAACCATATATCCCCTGCTCCTCATTTTTATATTATCATTCCTATAAACTATTTTACTGCTTAACCTTATTTTTTTCAACAAAAATAGAGAATAAAACAGGGGAAGCATAGATAAAGTTTTTATGCTGAATTTCTTTTCCATTTTAATGGGTCAGCATTTTTAGTTTATCTTTTATTATTTCAGAAACTTCAATAATAGAAGTAACAGAATCTGCAATTTCTTCTGTAGAATTTGCAAGACTATGCGTTCTGTCATTAATTTTGTTGATAATTTCTATCAACTTTTGTGCATCTTCCTGTATTTCTAAAATAGCACCCTCTATTTTACACTGACTTTGGCTACTTTCGATGACTGTTTTTTTGGACTTATCCGCTAATTCTTTAATAAAAGAAGCTACTGCAGAAAATCCTTTCCCTGCTTCACCAGCTCTGGTTGCTTCAATAGAAGCATTTAGTGCAAGTAAATTTGTTTGAGAAGCTATTGATACTACTTCTTCATTGTTACTATTTAATTCCTGAAGCAACTGACTAATTTCAACAATAGAATTTTCAAGATTTTTACAAAAATCTGAAACAACTTGCATTTCTTCTGATATTCCAGAAGTTTCTGTTGCATTTGCATCATTTTCCTTTGACATTTGGTCAACTGATTGATAAAGTCCAGAAAATTCATCATCAATTTTTTCGACTGCTTTTAACAAATCTGCTTTTTGTTTTTTGATATCTTCTGCTTGTGCTAATGTTTTTTTGTGTTGTTCTTCTACTTGCTTTTTTATGTAATAAATACAATTATCACGATGACTAAATTGATTATAAATAGCCACTGCCATATCATAACAATTTTCGTAACCACAGCAGGAGCAATTAATTTTTCTTTCTTCTTCTTTTACTTTTCCCATTTCCAAAAAGATGCGATTTAATTCTGTATGATTGGGAATTTTATATTGACATTTATTAGAGTGGTCTGTATATTTACGAATAAAATCATTTAAGTTCAATTTTGAAAATTGTTTATTTAGTCTTTTAAATCTTTGCGCTGGTGTTAACTTTTTACTCCATGCACTTTTGATACCACTTTTTTTACTTTCCATTTTAATTTCAAAAAGATGATTAAAATTATTATCATCTTTTGCTTTGCTACTTTCAATTCCAGTTCCATAAATACAACCAGATTCACAATTTAATGCATCCACAAAAAGATATTTTGTACGATTATTTGCAATGGCATCCTTATTTTGTTCCAAATAATGGTACATTCTTTTTTCGCCTTCTATTTGGCGTACTAAAATATCATCTCCTAAAAACCATTGCACATTTTCTTTCAGTCCTCCGGGTAAGGGATAAATGGAACCTAAACCATATTCTATTTCATCTGTACATACATCCCCTCTAATATTATGTTTTTTAAAATAATCCATCAAATGCTGGAACGTAATATTATAAGAAACATAATGCTCATTATTAGGGTCATCTATTTCCATTTTTTTTGCAACACAAGGACCAATAAAAGCCAATTTATCCATGATTCCCATATATTTTTTTGCATAAATTGCAGCACACATTAAAGGACTTTGTACTGGAAAAAGTTTTGGTATCAACTTTGGAAGATATCTTTCAATATACCCAACAACTGCCGGACATGGCTGCGAAATTCCTCCTTTAAAATTATATTCTTTTATATAATTTAAGTAACCCCATGTTGTAATATCTGCACCAAATGATACATTAATGATACGATTTACGCCCATCTTTTTTAATGCACCTAAAATATTTTGATACCTATCTGGATAATTTGCTTTTAATGCTGGTGCAACAAGAATTGATATCTTATTGCCTTTTCTTAAATCATTAAAAAATTGTTCTGTGTCATCTTCAAAATCTCTTGCATTATGTTCACACACATCAAAGCAAGCACCACAAGCAATACATCTTTCGGCATCTACTTCTATTCTATTATGTCCCTCTCGTACCACAAAAACATTTGCTCCAATACAGCTACATGCATGTATACACTTATTGCATCCAATACATTTTTCGTTTGTAAAAATGAGTGCCATGCTGTATTCCCCCATCCTTTTTTTGTTTATTTCATTACCTTTTTTCTTATTATACAATATTTTTCCAGCAAAAAAATCTTTATTTCTAAAAAATATTATGAAATATCTGTATATTTTTCTAAACAATCCATTATCATCTAAACAAGTTTCATATCCCCTTTTTTTATCCAACCCTTTTTTACAAATATCATATTAATGACAGGACATAATATAGCTGGTAACAAAAATGAAATTAAAAATAATCCCAGCCAATCCTTTCCACTTACTGCCATTTTTGTTCCTTGTGCTATATCATTCATCCAACCTGTATAAACACCAATTTGCCCCACAAGACCACAAGTTCCCATTCCAGAAGATACTGGTGTACCATTCATTTCCATATGGAAAAAACAAGTTGCAATAGGTCCTGTAATGGCAGAGGTTAAAATAGGGGCAATCCATATTTTAGGATTTTTAATAATATTGCCCATTTGTAGCATAGAAGTGCCAATACCTTGTGAAATTAACCCACCAAACTTATTTTCTGGAAAGGACATCACCGCAAATCCTACCATTTGTGCACAACAGCCTGCAACAGCTGCGCCCCCTGCTAGTCCTGTTAAACCAAATACTGCACAAATTGCAGCAGAAGAAATGGGTAATGTTAATGCCATCCCCATCAATACAGAAACTATCATTCCCATAAAAAATGGTTGAAGATTTGTTGCTAACATAATCAATTCTCCTATTTTTAAAGCAGCACTGCCTAAGGTTGGCGCAATCAATGTTGCTGTTGCAATTCCCACTCCAATGGTAACAAGTGGTGTTATAAGAATATCTATTTTTGTTTCTTTTGAAACTGCTTTTCCAAATTCAGAGGCAATCACAGCAATAAAATAGACTGCCAAAGGACCACCTGCCCCTCCCAATGCATTGGAAGCAAAACCTACTGTAACAAGTGAAAAAAGAACCAAAGGAGGACAATGTAATGCATATCCAATTGCTGCTGCCATAGCAGCGCCACTCATTGCAGAAGCCAAACCTCCAACTGTATATTCCGTTCCATTTATCGTGGCAATCATTTTTGTAAGAAATGAAATATGTAGTTGTGTGCCCAATGTATTTAAGATGGTTCCAATTAACAAAGAACAAAATAAACCTTGTGCCATTGCACTTAGTGCATCAATTCCATAACGTTTTACAGAGAATTGAATATCTTTTTTTTGTAAAAACTTTTTAAAATTTTTCATTTTTTGTTACTCCTTTTTAATTTTATGGTTCTGTTACGTTAAAATGATATAGACAACAGCTCCTTATTGAAAGTA
>CAJTZO010000035.1 GCA_910583755.1 uncultured Clostridia bacterium | reverse complement strand
TCTTCATTTTTATATCTGTAGTATTCTCTTATTCACTTATTTGAATACATAACCTTTTTTTTCAGACAATCGTTTTGTTTGTTCTTCTTTTTGTTCTTTCCAGCCTTTTATGTTATCCCCTGAAGTTACTGTTGTAGAAGCTATCATTGTTATATTTCCTGTACTATCAATACTCCAACTTTCTGAATAGTCAACTAATTTTGCGCCAATCGCACTTGCATTTGCTTTTGCATTTGCATAACCACTTTGATAGCTTTCATTGTAAAAAGCAAGACTTTCTTCTAATTCTTTTGCTTTATCGGGGTTTTCTGTACATTCTTTTAAATATGCTTTTGATATTAGTACAGTTCCATTTTTTACACAATCGTATTTTTTTGACAAATAATCCGAATAATCTGAACTAGCACTATTTTCTACTTCTTTATTTTTGACATATGAATATAAATTATGATTTCCCACTCCTGAAATTGCCATATTCCATTCCTCCTTCTATACTTATATATCGACTTTTGGGTATAGAAATTAAGCACTGTTGTAAAAAATTTTCCTAAAGTGTGCCATTATGAAGGAGAAAGACATTAGGGATGTTGTCCCTAAAACCCTGCAAGAGAAAAACTTTACTTTTTGCCAACAACAGAATATAAGGGTTTTTCTTTTAATTTACCAATTACCTACAGTTTATGTTTCATTTGTAATTCTTGTAACGCTCCCGTCAAACATCGTTAAAGTTCTTTCTATCCTTTTTTCTTAAAAAAGGAAATAAAAGAAGTAAAAAGAGGAAATATAATAACATCATACAAGTGAGACAGAGCAAAAAAAAGAGTTTAGAGGGAGAACCTATTTGGATGATATAACGTATGATAAAGCCAGAAGCACTACCAGCTAAAAGAGGCTTAAAAAAACAATTTCCAAATAAAATATGTACTCGTGTACAGCAAAAAATTTTATAGAGAGAAAGCACCATTGTCACAATTAAACTTAAAAACCACCCAGCTAAGTAAGCATAAACACCATATACTGGAATAAAAAAGTAAATAAAAGCAATATTTATAATAGAAGAAAGCACATTTGTTTGAAAAATAAAGGTATGTTCTCCTAAACCATTTAATAAGCCATTTATGGTCATTTGCATATACAAAAAAGGACAGATAAATGCAAGTAAAAAAAGAATATCTCCTAAGTCACTATGCCCATATACAATATAACAGACTTCTTTTGGAAAAACAGCGAATACAATGCCTGCACCAATACTTAAAATAGAAGAAAATAATAATGTAGCGGATACTGTGGCAGAAATTTTATTTTGTTTGTTGATAGCAGAAGCTTCTGAGATTTCTGGTACTAAAGAGACTGAAATAGAAGTTAAAAAGGCAGAAGGCAATAAAATTAAAGGCATTGCCATACCAGTTAATTCTCCGTAAGTACGCATGGCTTCTGTAGCAGAAAGACCAAAAAGTTGTAACCTTTGAGGGATTAAGATATTTTCAGCAGTAGACAAAAAGGAACTAACAACACGACTTGCTGTTAAAGGAATCGCCATGCTACAAATCATAAAAAATGTTTTGGAAGAACAAAGGGATGGTTTTTTAATATATTTCTTTTTTCTTTTAAAGTGAAGATAATGGAAAAATACAAATAAAAAAGAAATGACTTCTCCCGAAACAATACCGATAACAGCACACACACAAGCATAAGATAATCCTTTTGGCACAAACAAAGAAGCAGTGCAATAAATTGCAATAATACGTACAATTTGTTCTAAGACTTGGGAGATAGCAGGTACAATAGCATATTGTAAGCCTAAAAAATACCCACGAATACAAGAGCCGCTTGACATAAAAGGAATTGCAATGGCAAGTATCCGAAATGCAAAAGCGGTACGAGGCTCTTTTAATATGACTGCTGAAAACCAATCTGCACAAAAAAATAAAAAACTACTAATAAGAATACTAGCCAAAAGGGTCATAAAAAGGGATTGTTTTAAAATACGCCCCATGTTTCCAGTTTGATTCCGTGCTTTTTCCTGTGCTGTTAATTTGGATATGGTAGTAGTAAAGCCGGAGGAGGTGATACTCCAAGTCAACATATAAATTGGCATAATTAATTGATAAAGTCCCATACCTTCAGAGCCAATCAAATTAACCATATAAACTCTGTAAAAAAAACCAATTAATTTTGTAATTAAACTGGCAGAAGTTAAAATTAATGTACCAGTAATGAGTGTTTTTTTGCTCATAAAAACTCCCTCTTTTTGCATAGTTTGTTTAACATATGCGAAAAAAGAGGGAGATATACCCATTATTTTGATTTTGAAATGGCACTATAAACTGGTAATCCAATTAAAGTAATAATAATACTAATCACAGAGCGCAGTCTGTTATCGGTAGAGATTGCTTCAATTAGATGACCAGAGCCTAAAGTTGCAAATGTTTCTGATAATGTTACAGAATCACAAATAAAAAGCTGATTTAAGATAACATAAACACCACTAACAATAGCAATGATTGGAATAACAGGATATAATGGTACCTTATAAATTCTGTCTGCATTTGCCCATTTTTCCATTTTTCGAAGCTTCATAACAGCAACAAAAGTTAAAGTATAGAATATCCAGCAAGAAAATACAGCAACATCTGTTAATAAATTAAATTGTCCTGTTAAAGAATAAACGGCACCAATGGCACCTACCAATATAATGGAGTTCATAGGAACTTGTGCACCATTTAATTTGGAAAGTACATTACTTGCTGGTAAAGAACCCTCTGCTGCTAAAGAATAAGCAACACGAGAACCGGAAAGCACGAAACCGTTGCAGGCTCCAAACACAGAAATCATAATACCAACAGCAATAATTTTTCCACCAACTTCACCAAAAATAGCAGTTGCAACATCAGCAGCTGGTGTTGTTGTTGCACCTAATGTACTTGCAGGCAATACCCAAAGATAAGCTAAATTGATGACAAAATAAACAGCCATAATGGCAGAAACACCACCTACAATAGCAAGAGGCAAATCTTTTCCGGGATTTTTCATTTCTCCTGCAATTGCTCCAACGTTTGTCCAACCTTCAAAGGAAAATAATACAGCCAAAAGTAAAGAACTTAATGCATTTCCTGCTCTGATACCTTCTCCGACCATAGGGCTAAAAATAGGATTTTGTCCAGAACCTTTGATAAAACCGAATATCATAAGCAATATCAAGGGTATTAATTTGCAGACGGTTGAAACAACTTGAACGGCACCGCCTACACCAGAACCAAGCGCATTTAATACAATAATAATAATAATAATTGCAATGGTGATAGCAGGTGTCAAAGCAGGATTATTTGTAAAAAGTTCGAGCTGCTGCGCACAAATAACAGAAAGAGCAGCAATCATAGCAGGATAAAATAAAACGCTTTGCATCCAACCTGTTAAATAGCCCAATTTTTTTCCAAATGCTTCTTCTAAATAAGCAACCATACCACCTGTTTTTGGAATTAAAATAGCAATTTCAGCAAAAGTTAATGCTGCTGCAATACTGGCAAAACCACCTATAATCCAAGCTATCATACCCAGACCGGGTGCACCACCTGTAGTAGTGTAAATAGATTGTGGTTTAAAAAATACTCCGGAACCAATAACGGAACCAACTACTGTTGCTAAAGCAGTAGATAAGCCTAGTGTTTTTTTCATTTCATTGCTGTTTGACATAAAAAGCCTCCTTTATGATTTAGAATAAGTAAATATTGCCTTTTTTATGTAATAAAATAAAAAAAGGGTACAAAAAAGAGAGAATAACACGCGAAAAAAACGTGCCTTTCTCTCTGTCCTTGTAACCTGAAAGCATTACTCCTACGGTGATTTTGTTTAAAAAACAAAATACTCTCCAGAGCTCCATCAGTAACAGGTCAGTTTGCCTGAAAGATTCTTCCATATTTGGCGATATGAAATTGCTTCATCGGCTTTCTATGGTACAAATTGTACAAGATTAGAAATTTTCCTGCTACTTCATTTGGCAATATTTAATTTTTTATATTATACTATACAAAAATTTATTTGTCAAACGCTTTCTTAAAAGGAAGTTTCATATGTCAAAAAGCCTTAAGATTTTGCGTTGATTTTATAAAAAAAGCTAATTTTTTCAGGAAAGTTTTTTGACTCACTTTTTTTAAAAAAATCAAGTAAGCTTATATAAATTCAAATTTTTTGTTTTTTTTAACAACTTGTTCATTTTATTTCATTATATTTAAAATATTTTGTAGTTTTATGTATAAACTCAAAAAAAAATAGATAAAACTAGCATATCAAGAGAATATGGAATTGAATATTGATAAGATATATGTTATGATGATAACTGTTAAATTTTAAAAAATAAATTTTAGAGGGGGAATTATTTTGGAATCCATTAATGTAGGCTTTTTGTCCGTGCTGCCACCAATTATTGCAATTGGTCTTGCCTTAGTGACAAAAGAAGTTATTTCATCTTTAATTATTGGTATTCTTTCTGGTACGTTGATTTATGCTTGCCATTTTACGAGTGGCTTAGGTATTATTGTCAAAACAGTGGATACAACAATGACATTGATGACAAGTAAGCTTGCTGATAATACAGCAATTGTTCTTTTTCTTGCGATGTTGGGAGCGCTTGTAGTTGTCATTACAAAAGCAGGTGGTTCCAGAGCATACGGAAACTGGGCAAGCAGTAAAATTACATCTCGTACAGGAGCATCTCTTGCAACCTGTGCCTTGGGTGCTTTGATATTTATTGATGATTATTTTAACTGTTTGACTGTAGGCACAGTGATGAAACCCGTAACAGATAAGCAGAGAATTTCTCATACAAAATTAGCTTATTTGATTGATGCAACAGCTGCACCTGTTTGTATTATTGCACCTGTTTCCTCATGGGCAGCTTCTGTTATTTCACAAATGGGTGATACAGGATTAAATGGTATGGAATCATTTATACAATCAATACCTTATAATTTATATGCAATTTTAACGATTTTAATGATTTTAATTATATCTTGTTTACAGTTAGATTTTGGTCCTATGGAAAAATTTGAATATCAGGCTAGAAAACACGGAAAATTAGATGCAGAAGGAACTTCCAGCAGCACTGGCGCAGAAGAATTAAATCAATTACGTATTTCTCCAAAAGGTCGTGTATTTGACTTATTAATTCCGATTGCAGCCTTGATTATTTTTTCCATTCTTTCTATGCTATATATTGGTGGTTATTTTGAAGGTGGTATGACACTTGCAGACGGCTTTGGTAATACAGATGCTGGTCCTGCTCTTGCCATTAGTAGTTTCGCCTCTTTGATTGTAGCATTTTTACTTTTTGTACCAAGAAAAGTATTAAACTTTAGAGAATTTATGGATGGTGTTGGACAAGGTGTAAAATCTATGGTAGGTGCTATTATTATTTTGACACTGGCATGGACAATCAGTGGGGTTTGTCGTGACTTGTTAAGCACTGGAGAATATGTTGGAAATCTTGTTGCGCAGTCTAATATGCCAACCATGTTGATACCAGCTATTATTTTTGTGGTAGCAGGCTTCCTTTCTTTTTCTATGGGAACATCATGGGGAACATTTGGTATTTTGATACCAATTATTGCTACTGTTTGCTCGAAAGTTGCACCAGATTTAACCATTATTTCTTTAGCAGCAACCTTAGCAGGTTCTGTATTTGGAGACCATTGTTCTCCAATTTCAGATACAACGATACTTTCTTCCACTGGTGCTGGCTGTAATCATATTGACCATGTGGCTACGCAAATTCCATATGCTGCTTGTGTAGCAGCTTGCTGCATGGTAGGATATATTGTAGCAGGATTTACAAAAAATCTTTTGCTTACATTGGGAGTATCTGTAATATGTCTTGTAGCAGTTTTAACTGTGCTGCATAAAATTGCGATTTCAAAAGAAGAATAAACTTTAAAAAACTCTCTCTATTTGGGAGAGTTTCAGTCTGTCAAGAAAGTCTTTTTTGGTGGGTTTCACCCACACCCACCAACTTTTTTAAAAAAAGTTGGACAAGAAACTTTCCTGGAAAAACTAGCGTTTTTCCTGATAAAATCAATCTTTTTAACGAAACGCTAGTTTCGCATGAAAGTTCTTTGCTTCTTTCTTTCAAGAAAGAAGTGGGAGTTTGAGGGCTAGCCCGCAAGGTTTTTTGACAAGCTGAAACTTTCTCTATTTGAGAGAGTTTTTTATTTTTTAAAAAGAAATAAAATGATTTTGAATGAATATTTTGTTAAAATAGTATAGTAAAATCTGATTTATGTATTAAATTTTAACCAAAAACAAAATCTGGAAATGGTATGAAATATTGACAATTCCTTTATATTAGTGCATAATAAACAAAGAAGCATATTTATGATACTAAAATATAGTATGATTAGATAAAAAGTTGCAGCAAGTTACCTGCAAAAAAATAAGAGAAAATAAAAGTTGGTGACAGCTGGTGCAATGAACTGTTTCATTGTGCCTTTTTTACGCTTTTTGGAAAGAAAGTGTAATAGCAAAGTTATGGAACAAAAACAGAAATTTTGATAGATGATAACAAAAGGAATCAAAAAGGCAATAGCTGGAAAAAGGAAGACAACAAAAAATTGATATAAATTAATAAAGAAGGAAAAGAAGGAAAGGAGGGGAAAAAATGTTATTTGTTGTAATGTATTTATTATGGTTTTTATTCAATGGTAGAGTAACTATGGAACTTGCTATCATTGGATTCTTTGTCTGTGGGGTATTATCTTATTTTACAAAAAAATTTATTAGAGAGGAAAAAAAGGAAAGTATTTTAAAAGGACATGTATATGATTTTATAAAATATGGTTTTGTTTTGTTTTTAGAGATTATAAAGTCCAATATTGCTGTTATCAAACTTATTTTAAACCCTAATATGGATGAATGGCATCCAACTTTTATTACATTTACATCTCATTTAGAAGATGAAAGATTTCGAGTTTTGCTAGCAAATTCGATTACATTGACACCGGGAACCATTACTGTAGGAATGGAAGAAAAAGAATTTACAGTTCATGTGCTGGACAACAGGGAAGAAAATAAGATAGAAAATGGCGTTTTTGCACAGGAACTCAAAAAAATAGAAGGGAGAAAAAAGGGTGAAAATTGAAAGTCTATTGTTTGGGTGTATGATTTTTCTTTCTATTTTAATGTTTTTATGTTTGTATAAAGCATTAAAAGGTCCTAGATATACAGATAGAATGATATGTATTAATATTATAGCAACCTTAGCTGTTAGTTTTATTTGCATTTTATCTGTGTATTTAAAAGAATCTTTTTTAGTAGACATTGCATTAGTTTATTCTATGCTGAGCTTTTTGGCAGTTGTTGTATTATGCAGAATTGTCACTTTGTATCATCAAGGTTGGTTGTTATATAAAGAAAGAAGGGAGGAAGAAAAAAGTGAATAACATTGTAGGGGTAATTTTTGTGTTGGTAGGTATGTTTGTTTTTGCAGTAACGGTATTAGGGTTGTACCGTTTTCACTATACATTAAATCGTATGCATGCAGCAGCATTGGCAGACACACTAGGAACAGCACTGGTTATGATAGGACTTATCCTATTAGGGCTTGATATTTTTCATATGCTAAAATTATTTTTAGTATTGATATTTTTGTGGGTAACAAGTCCAGTAAGCAGTCATTTGATATCAAAGGCGGAAATATTGACAAACTTAAATTTAGAAGAAAGGATGAAACAAAAATAATGTTGATAGAAAATTTATTGCTTTTATTTTTAATTGTATGTGCTGTGCTGGTTTCTGTTACAAAAAGATTGCTGAGAGCGGTTATTATATTTATGGCATACAGTATTGTGATGTCTGTGATTTGGATATTTTTGGAGTCTCCTGATTTAGCAATTACAGAGGCAGCAGTTGGTACAGGGATTACAAGTATATTATTCTTCCTCACCTTAAAAAAAGTACATCAAATTAAAGGAACACATGATGAATAAAAAGTCAAAGTGGCGTCATTTTGTGGATTGGGTCAATGGAGAGGAAGCCATTGAAACACCAAAAAAAGTGACCTTGAAAAAAATAGATTTTGAAAAATGGAAAACAATTTTTCAAAAATATCTTTGGAATGACAGAAAAAAAGCAATTTTTTATTTAATAATGTGTGTATTTGTATCTGTAGTATTTATCAGCATATTATTACAGACAGTAAATACATTACCTTATTTTGGAGGCAGCAACAATCCAGCATCTAATGAAGTGGTACAAAGATATATTGAATCTGGAGTAGAAGAAACAGGCGCAACCAACATTATGGCAGGTATGATATTAGATTATAGAGCATTTGATACATTTGGAGAATCAAATGTACTCTTTTTAGCTGTTATTTGTGTGGTAATGCTTTTAAAAAAAGACAAATATAATACAACAGAAGCAGAAGAAAGAGAACAAAAAGAAGATGATATGTTTGAAAAAGAAGATACAAACATTATTTTAAAAAGAATTGCAAATTTATTGACACCACTGATATTTTTGTTTGGTATTTATGTTGTATTAAATGGTCATATTTCTCCTGGGGGAGGATTTTCAGGTGGTGCTATTATTGGCGCAGGTTTGGTATTATATGCTTCTGTCAATGGACAGCAAAAAATGCAAAAGTTTTTTACTTATAAAATCTTTGTTCGTATTAATGTGGGCTGTTTGCTGACGTATTGTATTTTAAAAGGATATTCTTTTTTTACTGGTGCAAACCATTTGCCCAATATCATACCAAAAGGAATACCTGGTGCATTACTGAGTGGTGGATTAATATTACCATTAAATATTTGTGTTGGTATGATTGTAGCTTGTACAATTTATGGATTTTATGCTTTGTTCACAAAAGGAGAAATTTGAATGACAAATTTAATGACAAATCATTATGAGGCAGCAGCGGTAATATTATTTGGCATTGGATTTATGAATCTGCTTCTTTCTCGTAATTTGATTAAAAAATTTATTGGTTTAAACATTATGGATACAGCAGTATATTTATTTTTAGCTGCAAAGGGATTTATTGCTGGGAGGGCAGCCCCTATTGTAACAGAAGGAACAACAGCAACTGTAGAACAATTTATTAACCCTGTACCAAGTGGTTTGGTATTGACAGGTATTGTTGTTTCTGTTAGTATTACTGCTTTTTCTCTGGCATTAGTACAAAGATTATATAAACATTATGGCTCTCTGGATTTAGACGAAATTATGCAAAAAGCAAAAAAGGAGGGGCATTAATGGAACATGTAAACTATATACATAATATTCCTTTTGCAAGCATTTTTTTAACTATGTTTGGAGGAATTATTACACCTTTGTTTCGAAATGGAAAGGTGGCACAAAAAATAAATTTTGTGATTGTATGTCTTGTAGGTATTTTATCAATGATATTGTTGGAAAATGTTTGGCAAAATGAGGAAAGTTTTACCTTTATGATGGGGCATTTTCCAGCACCATGGGGAAATGAATTACGTGCAGGGCCCTTAGAAGCATTGATGGCATTGACCTTTTCTTTTGTGATGGGTACAACAATGTTAGGCGGCGCAAAATTTATTCAAAATGATATTTTAGCAGAAAAACAGAATCTTTATTTTGTTATGATAAATTTGTTGTTTGGTTCTATGCTTGCTTTGATTTATACAAATGATATTTTTACAGCATATGTTTTTTTGGAAATCAATACCATTGCTTCTTGTGCGATTATTATGGCAAAAGGAACAGGAGAAAGTATTGCAGCAACCTTACATTATCTGATTATATGTCTTTTGGGTTCTGGGCTTTTTTTGATAGGCATTTCCTTACTTTATACAATTACAGGACATCTTTTAATGCCAAATATACAACAATCTATTATACAACTAACAACATCTGGAGAATATGCTTTTCCATTTGCAGTTGTTATTGGTATGATTATTATTGGTATTTCCATTAAAAGTGCAGTATTTCCCTTTCATTTTATGCTGGCAAGTGCTCATCCGGCTGCAACACCAGCGTCAAGTAGTATCTTATCTGGACTTGTATTAAAAAGTTTTATCTTTTTAAACATTAAAATGTTTTATTGCGTTTTTACCATCGACTTAATACGTAGTTTGAAAATTACAAATGTATTATTTTTATTTGGATTGATAGGTATGGTGGTTGGCTCTGTTTCTGCCTTAAAAGAAACAAGAATCAAACATATGCTTGCCTATTCTTCCGCAGCACAGATTGGCTATCTTTATATGGGATTAGGATTAGGAAACCATGAAGGTATGGTTGCTGCTTGTTTTCACATTTTAGCCCATGCGGCAACAAAAGCAATGCTATTTTTGTGTGCAGGTGGTTTAATGTCTGTTTCAGGTGGAAAAGATGGGATTCACGATTTAAGAGGAGCGGCACATAAAAATCTGATAGCAGGGATTGGTTTTACAGTAGGTGGACTTTCTATGGTAGGGGTTCCTTTGACAGCAGGCTTTGTATCAAAATTATATTTTGCTTCTGCTACAATTTATTCTCCGCAAAAAATGTTAATTACCTTATTGACATTAGCAATTAGTATGATATTAAATGCGATGTATTTTATTCCATCTGCAATCGCTATTTGGTCTCCAGTAGAAAAAAAGGGAGAACATATAAAGCTTTCCAGAAGAATGGAAGCTGGTATTGCTATTTTTATTGTGACTAACTTTCTCTTAGGTATTTTTTATAAGCCAATTATTGATATGATAGAGTTGGGAATTAGTTTATTATAAAGAAGTTTGACAACCTTGAGATGCTAGTCTCAAATTCTGCAAACTTTTTTTCAAAAAATAGAGTCTTTGTTTAGAAAATAAAAAGCAACTACTTGATTTCTAAAATTTGCATTTTATTCTGTAATTATAAATAAAAGTTCTTTCGTTTCCTTTCTTGAAAAAAGGAAAAAAGTAATGGTAGAAAAGGGTGATGTGTGTGGTTGGTAATACAGTGCTGTTGGTTCCTGTACTGTTTCCAATTTTTGCAGGATTTGTATTTTTAATGATAAAAGGAGAAAAACAACAGCAAATTTATATTTTTAGTACCATTGTATTAGAAGCATTACTTGTTATTTATTTATGTATGACACAAGACAGAACATTAGAATGTTGGCATATGAGCAAAAATGTGTTTTTATCTTTGCAAACAGATGGATTATCTCGTTTTTTTGCCTGTCTGATTAGTGTGGTATGGTGTTTGGCAGCAGTATTTTCTTTGGAATATATGAAACATGAGCATGACACCAAACGCTTTTTTATGTTTTATATAATGACATTAGGTTCTTTAATAGGATTATCGTTTTCTGGGAATTTAGTAACACTTTATTTATTTTATGAAATGATGACCTTATTAACGGTACCTTTTGTAATTCATAGTGGTACAGAAGAAGCAACAAAAGCAGCAATAAAATATCTAGGCTATTCCATTTTTGGTGCAGGCTTGGCTTTGTTAGGTGCTTTCTTTTTAAATTATTATTGTGATAGTACAACATTTACGGCAGGTGGCACTTTAAATAACACTTTAATAGCAGGAAATGAGAATACTTTACTTATCATATTTTTAATTATGATGATTGGTTTTGGTGGAAAAGCTGGTATGTTGCCTTTGCATGGCTGGTTGCCTACAGCACACCCCGTAGCACCTTCTCCAGCAAGTGCGGTGCTTTCTGGTATTATTACAAAGGGTGGTGTACTTGCTATTATCAGAGTAGTATATTATTTATTTGGTACGGAATTTTTAAAAGGAACATGGGTGCAAAAAGTAGTATTATCTTTGGCAATTTTTACTGTCTTTATGGGTTCTATGCTTGCCTATAAAGAAAGGTTACTGAAAAAAAGGCTTGCCTATTCTACCGTAAGCCAAGTTTCTTATGTTTTATTTGGATTGATGCTTTTTTCACCAGCAGGATTTTGTGGGGCATTGCTTCAGATTATTTTTCATGCAATCGCAAAAAATATTTTATTTTTTACAGCAGGTGCAATTATTTACAAAACAGGAAAAACATATGTCAATGAATTAAAAGGGATTGGAAAAGAAATGCCGATTGTTATGTGGTGCTTTGCCATTGCATCCCTGTCACTGGTGGGAATCCCACCGACAAGTGGGTTTGTGAGCAAATGGTATTTAGCACAAGGTGGTCTGGATTTTGGTTTACTTGGATTAATCGGAACAAGTATATTGATGATAAGTGCTTTATTAACGGCTGGCTATCTTTTACCAGTAGTTGCAGATGCGTTTTTTCCGGGCAGAGCCCAAGAATATTATCATAAAGAAAAGAAAGAACCTTGTTTTTTAATGACAGTGCCCTTATGTATTCTTGCTGTGGCAGCAATTTTATTTGGTATGTTTCCAAATGGAATCATAACTAAGATTATTCACATTTCAAATGAAATATTTTTGATGATATAGGGAAAAAGAGAGGTGATAGTTTATGAAAGAACAGTTTTTATTACTTTTGCCCATTCTTTTTCCGGTAATTGCTGGAACGATACTTTTAATTTCCAAACTGGAAGATAGACAGAAAAGGCAAAAATTTGTAGCTTCTGTAGTAATATTAAATGCGATTTTTGTATTATGCGTATTATATTTTGGTTCAAAAGAAGTTTTTGTGTTACATAAATTTAGCCAAAAGCTTTCATTAATTCTTCATGTTGATGGTATGTCAATGGTATTTGGTACAATGGTTTCTATATTATGGGTGATTACAACATTTTATGCTTTTGAATATATGAAACATGAAGGCATGGAAACAAAATTCTTTTCTTTTTTTATGATGACTTTTGGCATTGTAGTAGGGATTGCGTTTTCAGGAAATATGTTGACATTGTATTTGTTTTATGAGTTTTTAACTTTGGTAACGTTACCATTGGTAATGCATAATAGTGATGGAAAGACCAGATACGCGGGCAGAATTTATTTGATATATATGATGGGGGGAGCATCCCTTGCTTTTATAGGACTTGTATTTCTTGTTATTTATGGAAATTCTCTTGATTTTGTAATGGGAGGTATTCTAAATACAGAGTTAGCAGCGAAAGATGAAGAAATGCTTCATGTTGTCTATTTATTGGCATTTTTTGGGTTTGGTGTCAAAGCTGCTGTTTTGCCATTTTATTATTGGCTCCCAACAGCAGCAGTTGCACCAACACCAGTAACCGCTTTGCTTCATGCAGTAGCGGTTGTCAAGGCTGGTGTTTTTGCCATTATCCGCTTAACCTATTATAATTTTGGTACAGAATTTTTAAGAGGAACATGGACACAAAATGTAATATTGATGATGACAGCTTTGACTATTGTGTTTGGTTCTACAATGGCATTAAGAACGCCTCATATTAAAAGGAGATATGGCTATTCCACCATAAGTAATTTGTCTTATATTTTGTTTGGCATTGCTTTAATGACACCAGCTGGACTTTCGGCTGGGTTATTACATATGATTTATCATGCAGTATTAAAAATTACTTTATTTTTCTGTGCAGGTGCTATTTTATATCAAAATCATAGGGAATATGCCTATGAAATAAAAGGATTTGGAACAAAAATGCCTATGATATTTTTAAGTATGACAGTGGTTTCCATCGGTATGGCGGGAATTCCACCGTTTGCAGGATTTCATAGTAAATGGGCATTAGGAACAGCAGCAGTGGCAACAGAAAATCCAGTTGCTTATTTTGGAATTGCAGCATTAATTCTATCTGCCTTATTAACAGTATTATATTTATTTAGTTTAATAATAAAGGCATATTTTCCAGTTAAACAACAATATCCAGCTTGGTATTATGATGGTGTGGCAGACCCCAATAAATTAATGACAGTACCATTATTGATTTTAAGTATGATTTCTGTTGTGATTGGTTTGTATCCAAAACCTTTTTTGCAGGTATTTGATGCTATTTCACAAGGACTGTTGTGAGGTGGACAGATATAAAATACGGATTAAGGTTTTGCTTCAAATTCTACAGGCTTTTTGAAAAAAGCTCATTTTAGGGATAGTGTCCTAAAGCTTTTAAAAAATAACAGGGGGTTGATGCGATGTTAGCATTTCTTGTTTTTTTTCCAATGATAAGTGCTTTTATCAGTTATATCATTGGCAAAAAAAATAAAAGAGCAAGAGATTATTTTACTTGGATTGTAACAGCAATTATATTTGCAGCGAGCATTTCTATGGAAGGCAGTTATCACATAGATGGTTTTTGCAGCTTAGGAATTCATTTACAAGGGGATGGAATCCACAAAGTATTGGCAATAATGACAGCCTTTGTATGGTTTGTTACAACGGTGCTTTCTAAAGATTATTTCCAAAAGGATAAAAATCGCAACCGATATTACTTTTTTATGTTAATGACTTTGGGTGCTACGATAGGTGTGTTTTTGTCCGCTGATTTATATACAACATTTATCTTTTTTGAAATGATGTCTTTTACCTCTTATGTTCTTATTATGCATAGGGGAACAGGAGAGGCGCTTTATGCAGCAGCAACTTATTTAGCAGTTGCTGTTTTGGGCGGACTTGTAACCTTAATGGGGATTTTTCTACTTTACCATAAAACAGGCACATTAGTATTTCATGAAATTATGGAAGCAGTGGCATTAATGCAGGATAAGCGTCAAATTTATATTATAGGAATGTTAATATTATTTGGATTTGGTGCAAAAGCAGGCATGTTCTTATTGCATACATGGCTTGTAGAAGTTTATCCAGCAGCACCTGCACCTGCAACAGCTTTACTTTCTTGTATACTTTCAAAAACAGGCGTTTATGGTATTTTGATTTTAAGTGTTATCTTTCTTCATGATGCCAAATGGGGTATGATGATAGTTTATTTTGGTGTCATGACAATGCTTTTAGGAGGAATTTTGGCAGTATTTTCGATTGATTTAAAAAGAACATTGGCTTGTTCTTCTTTGTCACAGATTGGGTTTATCTTGGTAGGAATTGGAATGCAAGGTGTGTTAGGAGAACATAATGCTTTGGCAGTAGATGGAAGTATTTTACATTTTGTGAACCATACGATTGTAAAATTATTATTATTTATGACAACTGGTATGATATACTTCCATACAAGAGATTTAAACTTAAACCATATTAGAGGATATGGAAAACACAAGCCACTTTTAAAGATAATCTTTCTTATGGGAGCATTGGGTGTCATGGGTGTTCCATTGTGGAATGGTTATATTAGTAAGACTTTAATTCATGAAAGTATTGTTGAAGAAATTGCTTTGTTGGCAGAAGCCGGAAAAAGTATAACACAAATGAAAATTATAGAATATCTATTTTTATTTGCAGGTGGTTTAACAGTGGCTTATATGACAAAATTGTTTGTAGCTGTATTTATAGAGTCTAATGGAACAGAGAAAGAACAAAAGAAGTATGGTGTTTCCGAAATATTGCTTTCTATGTGTGCAGTATTGCCTGTAGGATTTGGCATCTTTCCTCATCAAACACAGGAACTTATTGCTGCAATGAGCAGAGGTTTTGTATATGGTCATGCACCAGCACATACAATACATTATTTTTCATGGGTTAATTTAAAAGGCGCAGTGATTTCTCTCAGCGTTGGAGCCATTGTATATTTGTTGTTGATTAGAAAAGGACTAACAAAAAAAGGTGAAAATGGAGAAACGATTTATTTAGATAAATGGCCAGAAGGCTGGAATTTAGAAAATCAGCTTTACAGACCTATCATATTAGGATTATTACCATTTTTGGGAGCATTTGTTGCAAGAACAGTTGGCTCTATTACAGATGCTATCATTGTCCTTTGCCAAATGTATATTTTTAATAATAAAAGTGGTAAAGTAGTACCAAAAGAAAACCTTTATTTTACGGTCTATCCTCAAGGAGGAAAACAAATTTTTAAGGATAATTTGTCAAAAAGTTTGTTATTTTTGGGAGCGGGCTTTGCATTTGCTATGATATATATTTTGATATAATAAAAAACAAGCCCTAAGCGTTGCTTAGGGCTTGTTCAGTATATTAATAAAGTCTTTTTTTGTGGATTTCACCCACACCCACCAACTTTTTTAAAAAAAAGTTGGACAAAAAACTTTCATGGAAAAACTAACGTTTTTCCTTATAAAATTAATATTTTTTAAGGAAATGTAATTTCTGTTTCAAAGGTTTGTGAGAGTTTGAAAGGTGTAGAATGTCCAGTGTTTCTTCTAAATTTATAATGTCACAATTTTTTATGATTTTGTACTAATAAGTCGATTGATTTGGGAAGCAAGATAACCAGCACCAAATCCATTATCAATATTGACAACTGCCATACCTTCTGCACAGGAATTTAACATAGTAAGTAAGGCAGATACACCTTGAAAAGAAGTGCCATATCCTACAGAAGTTGGTACAGCAATAACAGGTTTATTGACAAGTCCTGTAATAACGCCTCCTAAAGCACCTTCCATACCTGCCACTGCAACAATACAATTAGCAGAACGAATCTCCTCTAAACGAGCAAAAAGTCTATGGATTCCTGCAACACCAACATCATAAATACGGATAACATGACTACCATGAAATTCTGCTGTTTGTGCCGCTTCTTCTGCAATGGGAATATCAGAAGTTCCTGCAGTGCAAACAGCAACAAGCCCTTTTTTGGGGATAGGAGAAAAGATTACTTTTACAATTTGAGAAGTTTCGTCATATTCTGCTTTTGGTACTTTCTTTTGAATTGCAAAAAATTGTTTTTTAGAAGCTCTAGTTCCTAATACATTTTGCTGTTTTTGTGCAAAAGATTCAAAAATAGAAACAACATGTGCTGTTTTTTTCCCATTACAAAAGATGACTTCTCCATAACCTTTACGAGTAGAACGTTGCCAATCGATGGTAGCAAAATCCATTGTATTTTTTTGTTGGATTACTTTTTCTGCTTGTTCTATAGAAATACTACCTTGTTTTACTTGTTTTAATATATCTTTTATGTCTTTCATAATTTAACTCCTTATAAGTCCATAGTACCGGAACGAAAACCATATAAATCAACTGTAATATGTTTCCAACCAAAGTCTTTAAAATAATTACGAATTTCTTCTATTTTTTCAGCAAACAAGGACATTTGTTCCTTTGCAACTTCTATTCGCACAATATCGCCATGAATTCGCAGACGGATTTGACGAAATCCAAGTTTTTCTAAAAAGATTTCTCCTTGTTCTATTTTTAAAAGGAATTGTGGTTCTAATTTCATACCATATTCTAAACGAGTAGCAAGGCAAGAGTTAGAAGGACGATTTGCAACAGAAAGCCCTAGCTGTTCCGCAAACAGACGTACTTGCTCTTTTGTTATGTGAGTATTTGCAAGGGGACTAATAATACCTAGTTCCTTTATGGCTTGTAAACCCGGTCGATAAACATGCCTATCATCTTCATTTGTACCATCAAATACATATTGACAATGGTGTTGTTTTGCAAATTCCAAAAGTTTACGGAAAAGAAATTTTTTACATTGATAGCATCTGTCTTTTGGATTGTATTGCAACAATGGGTTTTCTAATTCATTGATGGATAAAACAGAAAACAAAGCACCACATTCCTCTGCTACTTGTTTTGCAACCGTAATATTGTTTTTAGGTTGTAAAAAAGTATCAAATAATACTGCATAAATTTTTTTGTTTTGCTTTTTGGCAAGTTCACAGGTGATTTTTAATAAAAGGCTGCTGTCAACACCACCAGAAAAAGCAATACAAATACCATCATTGATATATTTTGAAATCTCTTTTTCTAATTGTCTATACATGATTCTGTTTTGCAGTAGCGATAATTATTTGATACATTGTTTTAAAATCAATGTTATTTTGCTCTGCTAACTCCTTTACATTTTGATATTCTGGATAATAAAATACAGTTTGTTGATAGATTGCCTTTTTTACAACAGCTTCTCCATAAGAGGTAGAGAATGTTTTGATTTCTCTTTCTAAAGTTGTGCGCTGTAGGGCATGGCGACGGATTCCAATGGTGGTAGTATGGAAAAATAGGATAGATTCCATTTCCTGTATTTTGCTTTCCTCACACAAAACAGTAATACAATAGGCAGGACGGTTTTTTTTCATATAAACTGGAGTAAAAAAGGCATCCCTTGCACCTGCATCAAATAATTTTTCTAAAACAAAGCCCATATTTTCTCCTGTTGTATCATCTACGTTTGTTTCTAAACACCAAATTTTATCTTGCTGTTTTGGTTCTATTAAAAAACAACGCAAAATATTTGCTTTTTCAAATTCTTTTTTTCCAGCACCGATTCCCGTTTTTATAATTTTATATTGTTCTGGTAATTCCTGATGAGTATACAGTGCTGCTGCAATCGCAATACCTGTAGGTGTAACAAGTTCTCCTTGTGTTTCTGTCAATTTTAATGGCAAGCCATATTTTTCAATAATATTTACCACAGCCGGAACAGGTACTGGTAAGGAGCCATGCTGACAATGAACATGTCCCGAGCCTTCATAAATAGAAGAAAATACACATTCTGTTATTCCTAGATTGTCAAAACAAATTGCTGCTGCAACAATATCTACAATGGAATCAATCGCACCTACTTCATGAAAATGTACTTGCTCCACTGGCATATGATGTGCTTTTGCTTCTGCTTCTGCTACAATCATAAATATTTTTTTGGAAAGTGCTTTTGCAGCGGGACTGATTGCACTATTCTCAATTATGGGGAAAATATCTTGTATCGTTCTGTGTTCATGATGGTGTTTATGTTCATGGTGGTGTTCATGCTCATGATGATGTTCGTGTTCTAATATGACATTAAAATCACAGGCAGAAATACCACATTTTTGTGTACGGCTAATGTGAATATGATAGCCTTCTAAAGAAAGACTTTTTAAACCATCTAATAATATTTTTTGGTCTGCACCTAAATCAAGTAAAGCAGCAACTGTCATATCACCACTGATACCAGAAAAACATTGAAAATATAACATCTTTGTGTTCCTCCTTTATTTAGTTGTCAATGCAAGTTCCAGAAGAAATTTCAAAATCTATGTGATTTATATCTATCTCTAATAATTCTGCTGTTTGTTGTTTTTTGGATTCTGTCCATACATCAGAAGAAACAGAAAAACCATTGATAGAGGGCTTGATGCCTATTCCATAAATTGAAAGTGCAAACAATTGTTCCTCTGGAAAATGATTCATTGCTTTTTTTAGGTATTTTATTTCATAAATACCATCATATTCGATTACAATATTTTTTTCAAATTGCTTTCGGAAAGCAATGGATTCTGTTGAAGTAAAGTAACATATATCTTTGATTGCTTCAATGATGTTTTGCTGATTAACAATAACTTTAATATGTAAAATGTCGTCTTTGTAATACATTCCTGCATAATGTGACATATCAATATTGAGTGCTTTAAGGTATCTCTTTCATTGGGGGATTTCATTTGGTGCCCAAACAAATGCAGCTTTTGCACGAACAGGTACACTAAAAGTAGATAATAAAAGAAGTAAAATAGTAAAAAAACGTTTCATGTTCCTTCCTCCCGCAAAATAAGACGATTCCATTGATTAATTTTTTTTATCCATTTTTGTTTTTGTTCTAATTCCTTTTTCCATTCGGGATTCCACTCACTTGTAAAAGTGTGGATTCCATCACTACCAGAAATGTAATCAAATTGTCGGAACTGCAAAAATTCATAGGTAGGCTGTCCAACATCATCTGTAAAATTACCATAGAAATCATCACGTAAAATATAATTTCTAGTATATTTTTTTCCTGCTATAGTAATGGTTCCATGAAAACAGTCGTTTTTTAACATATAATGAGAATAAGTACCTGAAACTGTAACAATAATCTTTTTTTGACTGTTATCCAAACAAAAAAGTGTTTTTTGAATTTTTGTCTTTTGGGGAATAGTATAGCCCATGAACAAAAATAGAAAAAAAGCAAGCAATAATAAAAACATACTTTTTTTGAAATATTTCATGGGCTACCTCCTAGCTTATTGATAAACGTCGAAATCTTGAGGTTTATTAAAAAGTTGATATAAAATTAAATTTCTATTAATTCATAAGCTTGCTGACCAATACCGATTTTTTCAGCATGTTCTACACAAGAACGCCAGCTTGTGTTTGGAGAAACTAAATGGAAATAATCATCACTTTCCTCATGATGTTCTTGCATATGTTCCTCTAAAATGCTGCCAGCAATGACAGGCTGTTTGTTTACTGCATCTGCACAAGCAACATCTAATGCAATTGGGTCAAAAGAAGCAAACATACCAATATCTGGAACGATAGGTACATCATTTTCTGCATGACAATCACAGAATGGGGAAACATCCATAACAAGACTAATATGAAAATGTGGTCTATCCTTTAATACAGCAAGAGAATATTCTGCCATCTTTTTATTCATAATATCAATCGCTTCATCATTCACAGCAAAAATAGCATCATGTGGACAGATACCAATACATCTACCACAGCCTACACATTTATTGTGGTCAATAGAAGCTTTTTTATCTGTAATAGTAATGGCACTATGCGCACAAATTTTTTGACACATTCCACAACCAATACATTTTCTTTCTTTGACATGAGGCTTTCCAGCATTGTGCATTTCCATTTTTCCGGCACGAGAACCACAGCCCATACCAATATTTTTTAATGCACCGCCAAATCCTGCCATTTCATGTCCTTTAAAGTGGTTGAGAGAAATAATAATATCCGCATCCATAACAGCACGTCCAATTTTTGCCTCTTTGATATATTCCCCATCAATAGGAATCAATGCTTCATCTGTTCCTTTTAAACCATCACCAATAATAACATGACAGCCTGTAGAAAAAGGTGTAAATCCATTCAAATATGCAGAATCAATATGGTCTAAAGCATTTTTTCTGCCACCAACATATAAGGTATTACAGTCTGTTAAAAATGGTTTTCCGCCTAATTCCTTAATGACATCTACAACTGTTTTTGCATAGTTTGGACGCAAATAAGCAAGATTACCCGGTTCTCCAAAGTGAATTTTGATTGCAACATATTTTTTATTAAAATCAATATCACCAATACCAGCTGTTTTTATCAGGCGAGCAAGTTTTTGCTGCAAATTCATGCCTGGTCTTGCTCTGAAATTTGTAAAGTATACTTTTGATTTCATAAAGTAAATCCTCCTTTATTATTTGCCAACGAAATAGAAACACTATTATTATTGTATCAACACAAAAACAAAATAGCAATAACTTATTTTTTAAACTTTAAAAGATGACAATATTATGGAATCCTTTTTTTCCTTTTTGTATTAATACTTGATTATTTGTAAAATCAGCAATCGTTACTTTATGCTCAAGAGTGTCAATTTTTTTGTCAGCTACTTTAATACCACCTTGTTGTATTAAGCGGCGTGCTTCAGAGCGAGAAGGTACAATACCTGCTGTTGTTAAAAGTGTAATAATATCAATACCATCTACAAATTCTGCGGTGGACATTTCTGTTGTAGGAACGGAACCGCCTGCTGCACCTTTTTCAAACAAAGATTTCGCTGCTTCTTGTGCCTTCAATGCTTCCTGTTCATTGTGTACGATTTTTGTTAATTCAAAGGCAAGCACTTCTTTTGCCTTATTAATTTCGCTGCCTTCTAATGCAGAAAGACGATTGACTTCTTCCATTGGCAAAAAGGTTAAAAGAGAAAGACACTTTTTAACATCTTTATCACCAATATTTCTCCAGTATTGGTAAAATTCATAAGGAGATGTTTTGGATGCGTCTAACCATACAGCCCCATTTTCTGTTTTTCCCATCTTTTTTCCTTCACTATTTGTCAAAAGGGAAAAGGTCATACCATAAGCTGGTTTACTTTCTTTTCTTCGGATTAAATCGACACCGGCAATAATATTTGACCATTGGTCATTTCCACCTAACTGCATTACACAATGATACCGTTTGTTTAATTCTAAAAAGTCATATGCTTGCATAATCATGTAGTTAAATTCTAAAAAAGAAAGTCCTTTTTCCATTCTTGTTTTAAAACATTCTGCAGTCAACATTTTATTGACAGAAAAACTAACACCAATTTCTCTTAAAAATTCGATATAATTAAGATTTCTTAACCAATCAGCATTATTGACAATGATTGCTTTGTTATCTTCAAAATCAATAAAATGAGAAAGTTGTTTTTTAAAGCAATTTACATTATAGTCAATTTCTTCTATGGTCATCATACGGCGCATATCTGTTTTTCCAGTAGGGTCACCTATCATACCTGTACCACCACCCATAAGGCAAATGGGTCTATGTCCACATCTTTGCATATGTGCCATTGCCATAACGGTTAAAAAATGTCCAACATGAAGGCTGTCTGCCGTTGGGTCAAATCCAATATAAAATGTTACTGGTTCTCCTTTGCTAAACAATTCTCTGATTTCATCTTCATGTGTCATTTGTTCAATAAAGCCTCTTTCTTTTAATACATCATAAGCATTTTTCATAAATCATTACTCCTTTATTTTAATATAATAAAAAAATTCCTCATCCAAAAGGACGAGGAAACCCGTGGTACCACCTTAATTTGCGTCTAACAACGCCTTTTTGCCATAGTAACGAATGGCAACCGTTCTGCCTTTATCCCTTGGGATTCTTGCAGAAAGCTCATGAGTCGTAATTTACAAATACTGTACTACAGTCTTTTCAGCAAACAGACTGTTCTCTGCGGTTGTAACCAGCTTTGCCCATGTCTCAATCATCGCAAGTAACATATTTTTTTAGATGATAACATAGCAGTAATATAAAGTCAAGTCTTCCTTTCCTAAGTTTTCTTAAAAGTTGGATAGAAGACTTTATTGAGAAAACCAATATTTTCCTTTTTAGAATGCTATAGTTTTTTCAAAAGAATAAGCGAAAGAATTTTTTAAAGAATTTTTAAAAAAATTGATATAGACAAATTTTATAAGTAAGATTATAATAAATAAAATCAAAAAAGAAAGGAAGAAAATAGTTATGAGAAAAATTTTGTTGTTATTGACATCAATTATGATGGTGTTTGGAATGGTTGCCTGTGGAGGTAGTAATAAAGAAAAAGGAGAAGAAAACAGCAATACTCCAGAAGCGACTGTAACAACTTTATTAGAAGCAATCAAAACTTTAGACCAAACAACGATAAATCAATGTGTGGCAGAAGATGATAAAATGTATACTGCTAATATAGGAGAAGAACAAGATGCTTTTATATTTGAAAATCTTACTTATAATATAGAATCTGTACATACAAATGAAGGTAGAGCGATTGTAACTGTAGAACTTTCGAATGTTAATATGACAGAGGCATTGCAAACATATTTGGAAAATGTAATGTCTTTAGGAGAAGAAGCACAAACATTGACAGAAGAAGAAACAATAGCAAGGTTAAAAGAAGCGGTTGAACAAAATAAGGAAAATACAATATCCAGAACGATGGATTTAGAATTAAATCAAGTTGAGGATGGACAATGGAAAGTAAAAACAACAGATGATTTCCTTTCTATTATATCTGGTGGCATAACAGACGAAATGGCATTTGAATAATTTTGAAAAACTACCCTAGAAAAAACTAGGGTAGTTAGTCTATTAATGAAGGTATTTTTATAGATTTTACCTAGTTAATGCTTTGCTTACCCATCAACCTCAATAAAATGAAAATAATACTTTAAGATTTTTTGATAAGCTGTGTGCTATTTTTGCAAATAGTAACAATGACATCAACTGCTTTTTCCATAGAAGAAACTGGAATATATTCATATGGTCCGTGAAAATTATGACCACCTGTGAATAAGTTTGGACAAGGAATTCCCATAAAAGAAAGCCTTGCACCATCTGTTCCGCCTCGAATTGGTTGTATGATTGGTGTAATGCCACATTCCAGCATGGAGGACTTGGCAAGCTCTATAATGTGTGGCTTATCCTGTATTTGCGTCAACATATTTTGGTATTCATCATAAATAGTCAAATAAATTCGATTATTATATTTTTTATTTTTTTCTGCAATAATGTTTTCAATGAATGCTTTTTTATTTGCAAAAGAGACTTCATCAAAATCTCTTATCAAATAGGAAAGGGTAGCAGAACCAACGCTACTATTACAATAACAAAGATGAAAAAATCCTTCATAGCCTTCAGTATGAGCGGGAGTTTCATCAGATGGAAAAGAAGATATGATTTCTGCTGCAATTAATCCAGCATTGACCATTGTATTTTTAGCTGTGCCAGTATGAACACTTTTCCCTTGTATGGTAATGTTGGCACGTGCTGCATTAAAATTTTCGTATTCTAATTCTCCAATTGTCCCACCATCTATAGTATAAGCAAAATCTGCTCCAAAAGTTGCGATATTAAAACAATCTGCGCCTCTGCCAATTTCTTCATCTGGTGTAAAACGAATTGCAATTTTTCCATGTTCTATTTCTTTGTGCTGCATCAAGTATTCCATAGCAGTTAGTATTTCTGCAATACCTGCTTTGTCGTCTGCGCCAAGCAAAGTAATCCCATCTGATGTAATAATCGTTTCTCCTTTATATTGAAGCAAAGAAGGAAATTCTGAAGGGGAAATGATAGTATTTCCTTTCAATATAATATCTTTTCCATCATAATTTTCTGTAACTTGAGGACAAACATGTTCCCCAGAAGCATCAGGACTGGTATCCATATGTGCAATAAAGCCAATTATAGGTAATTCCTTTTTTGTACTAGAAGGTAAAAAAGCAGTTAAATAGCCATTTTCATCTACAGTAATATTTTCAAGACCGATTTGTTTACATTCTTCGGCTAAAAAAGAAGCAAAAGCCATTTGCTGTTTTGTGCTTGGACAGGTTTTTATAGATTCATCTGATGTAGTATGATGTCGTACATATTCTAAAAATCTATCTGTAACAGTTCTCAAAAAATCATCTCCTTATATTTACATTTTGTTTTCTGAATAGTATTATTGTAACACAATGCTTCATTTTTAACCAGAAAGAAATAAAAGTTGATATTTTTTAAAATATTTCAAAAAAATGTATAAAAACTGCTTGACAAGGGAATAAAAATAAAGTATAGTAAATAAGCTTTCATGCTTTCTTGAAAGGAAGCTTAATAGAGTTTTAACTTAGGTCCATAGAACAAGCAAGAAGGTAGTGAAATGAAAATTCTATCTTATAAAAATGTAGGTGTTACAACGCTTTATAAATATTTGTAAAGAAATGAAAAAATATGAAAAAAAGTGTTGACAGATAAAATAAAATAATGTATGATATAAAAGCTGATTGCTGAAAAGCAATTTTGGAGAGGTGTCCGAGTGGTTTAAGGAGCCGGTCTTGAAAACCGGTGACTCCGCAAGGGGCCGTGGGTTCGAATCCCACCCTCTCCGGTTTTTAGAGAGCATTTGGAGAAGTACCCAAGTGGTTGAAGGGGCTCGCCTGGAAAGCGGGTAGGTCGTTAGTAGCGGTGCGTGGGTTCAAATCCCACCTTCTCCGTTTTTTTAAAAAATATTTAAAAAAACACTTGACAAAGAATCAAAAAAGAGTATAATAACTCATTGTGACTGCCCAAAAAGCAAGTTACAGACAAGCACAAAAAAAGTTAAAAAAAAGTAAAAAAGTGCTTGACAATATAAAAAAGTACTGATATAATATCTCTTGTCGATTTCGAAAGAAGTCGAAAAAAAGAAAGTATTGT
>CAJTZO010000034.1 GCA_910583755.1 uncultured Clostridia bacterium | reverse complement strand
TATCATTGATGTTTTATTTTGTCAAGCACTTTTTTTACTTTTTTTTAACTTTTTTTGTGCTTGTCTGTAACTTGCTTTTTGGGCAGTCACAAGAAATCATTATACTCTTTTCTCACCGTTTGTCAAGTACTTTTTTTATTTTTTTATTTCCTATCCTTTCGGCGAGAATGTTTTATACTATAGCACATCTTTTTCTATATTGCAACACTTTTTTTCAAATTTTTTAAAAAAATTTTTTAAAAGCCTAACAAATGCCCTTTTTATCAACAAAAACACATATCCTTACAAAATATCATAAGGAAAAAAGTAACTTCTTTTCAGGATTTTCTAAAAAGAAGTTACTTTTGTTATGCTGCAAAAATCATTTCATTCTTACTTAATAAAGCAATTAGTCGCTATAGCTACTACTTCCGCTTCCGCTGCTTTTGTTACAATTTTTTTCTGTTTTATTTGTTTTGTTTGACTTTCTGCTTGTGTCAAGGCTGTATTCTTGTGCAAACTCTGTTCTGTTCATACCCTTTTGTGTATTCTTTTCTGTGTTTTTATTTGTGTTTTTTTCCATTTTACTGTTCCTCCTTTTAAAAATAAGCCATAAAATGAATTATGCAAATCCTGATTGCACTATTATTATGACTCGTATTTTTCATTTTATACATTCAGGAGAAAATTTTTTTAAATATCTTTTTTTATACTTTCGATTACAATATTTTAATATCTTATGATACACCATAACATTATATCCACTTCCCATAACGCCCACCAAAGGTATCCCTTGTATTAGTTTTGCAACCAGCATAGCATTAGAAAACATTTGTGCTGTTTGTTTTACTTCTTCTTGAAAATCATAAGGAACTGCTATTCCTTTGGCAATATCCTCTGCTGTTTTTTCTACCAAAGCATCTAATTCTATTTTTTCCTCTGCCATCGCACTACGAATCAAACGCAAAATATAGATTTGTTCCCTTTTATCACTATAATCAAAACCATAATGTAAGCATGTTTCATAAATTCCCTTCAATAAAATACCCAAAAAAAGAGGAATATCCGGCAAACCAATTCCTAAAAGTCCCAGCACTGCACCTTCTGTAGCTGTTGTTGCTAAATTAATATAATTTCCATGATTTGCATTTTTCTCTAACTTTTTAAACTGTTTTCTTTTTCCCTTTTCTGTAAAGCGATAATCTTGGAATTGATATTCCCATACGATTTTTTCTTTATCATATGTCTTTTCAATCACACTTGTTCCTTTTTCAAACAATACGAAAAAGCCTTTATAAAATGCATTTTCTATTGCTTCCCTTACTTTCAAGGGAATTTTTTGTTCTAATATTTCAGATACTTCTTTTGTTTTTTTCTGTATTCCTTTTTCCTGTTTGGGTTGTAAATATTTTTTCTCCTGCTTTTCAATTTTTTCTAATTGTTTTTTGATGGTATGGTGCATCCTTATTTCTGCCTCCTTTTGTTTTAAAAAAAAGATACTGAAAAAATTCAGTATCTCAGCTTGTCAATAAAGTCTTTTCTTGTGGGTTTCACCCACACCCACCAACTTTTTAAAAAAAGTTGGACAAAAAACTTTCATGGAAAAACTAACGTTTTTCCCTATAAAATCAATCTTTTTAGCGAAACGATAGTTTCGCATTAAAGTTCTTTGAGGAGTTTGAGAGCTAACCCTAAAGTTTTTTTGACAGACTGAGATACTGAAAAAATTCAGTATCTTTTTATATTATCCTTCTTTTTTCGGTAAAATTTTTGTCAAGTCAGTTTTTCCAATGTTATCCTTCATAGAAGTATCTGCCTGAACATTCTGCAATCTATAATAATCCATCACACCAAGGTTTCCACTTCTTAAAGCTTCTGACAAAGCCATTGGAACCTGTGCTTCTGCTTCAATTACTTTTGCTTTCATTTTTTCTACTTCTGCTTTCATTTCTTCCGCTTTTGCAACGGCTGCTGCACGTCTTTCCTCTGCTTTTGCTTGTGCAATTTGTTTGTCTGCTTCCGCTTGTTGTATCTGTAAATTCGCGCCAATATTTCTTCCAATGTCCACATCTGCAATATCAATAGATAAAATTTCAAAAGCGGTACCATTGTCAAGCCCTTTGCCCAATACAGTTCTTGAAATCAAATCTGGATTTTCCAAAACACTTTTATGATGTTGGGAAGAACCAACGGTTGTAACAATTCCCTCTCCTACTCTTGCAATGATAGTTTCTTCTCCTGCACCACCAACTAACCTTCCTAAGTTTGCCCTTACGGTTACTTTTGCAATTACTTTTACTTCAATCCCGTCAATGGCAACAGCAGAAATCCAAGGCGTTTCAATAATTTTCGGGGTAACACTCATTTTTACTGCTTCAAAAACATTTCGTCCTGCTAAATCAATCGCAGCTGCTCTTTCAAAAGATAAATCTAAATTTGCTCTATGTGCTGCAATTAAAGCATCCACTACATTATCCACATGACCACCAGAAAGTAAATGACTTTCTAATTGATTTGCATTGACATCCATGCCAGCTTTTTGTGCTTTAATCAAAGGGCGAATAATTCTGTTTGCACTAACCCTTCTCATTCTCATACCAATCAAGGAAGCAATACTTACTTTCACTCCTGCGGAAATTGCAGAAATCCAAAGTCCTAATGGTACAAAACTTAAAAAAATACTGAGGATAACAATAATTGCAAATATTGTTATGACCACACCAACTCCAAAAAATGGCATATAAAATACCTCCTTATCCTACTATAATATTAAAAATTCCAAAGTTTTGCCTTAAACTATTTCTTTTACTACAACTGTTTTTCCCTTAATCTGAATAATTTGAACCATTTTATTTTTTTCAATATACCCACCTTCTGAACAAACATCAATTTGCTTGCCATCTACTTCTATTTTGCCATAGGGTTGCACCGTTGTAACCGTAATCCCCTGTTTTCCCTGCATATTTTGTAAAACACTTTCATCAAAATCTTTGGTATCTAGGACATCCTTTAAAACAAACTTATCTTTTTTTCGACTAGCAACTGCAATAAAAATTAACAATAAAAGAATAAATGCTGCAACCATTATCAAAAATACGCCGAAACCATATTTCATACCTGCCATCACAGTAGAACCAATCAAGCAAGCACCACCAATTATTCCAAATATGCCAAAACCGGGTATCAATGCCTCTGCCATGGCAAGTATCAAACCTAGGATACCCAATATTACAATCCATATTAACATAAAAGTTCTCCTTTCTTTACCATATTTTTGTCAGGGGTTTTTCGTTTTTGGATTTTACAAACAAACATCAAGAGGATTTGATATCATTCTAAAATATAAAAAGTCTCAAAAAGTCTCAAGATTTTATTTTTTTAAAAAAAACACCCTTTCGAGCAAAGCGAGATTTTTCTTTTTTATTTTTCTTTTTTCTTATTCTCTTATTCTCTGTGTTACATTGTAACACCTTTCCGTTACATCAGCGTTACATTCTCGTTACATTCCTGTTTCATCCTAAAAAATCCGTGTTTTTATCGATTTTGTATATTTATGCATTAGCAATTTTTTCTTTCTTCTTCCGCAAAAAATTTTGCAAAATAAGTAATTATCATATCTGCACCAGCTCTTTTTAAAGAAATCAAACTTTCCATTGCTACCCTTTTTCCATCTATCCAGTTCATTTTTTCTGCTGCTTTTATCATAGCATATTCTCCACTCACTTGATAAGCACAAACAGGTACATTTACTTTTTCTTTTACTTGCCACAAAATATCTAAGTAGGGTAAACCCGGTTTAATAATTACAATATCTGCTCCTTCTGCAATATCTTTTTCAACTTCTTTCAAGGCTTCTTTTCGATTTGCCGGGTCCATCTGATAGCTTTTTCTGTCTCCAAACTGGGGAGCAGAATTTGCTGCTTCTCGGAAAGGTCCATAAAAAGCGGAACAATATTTTGCGCTATATGCCATAATCGCAGTCGTTTGACAATCATTTTTATCTAATGCATTTCTAATATATGCAATTCTATGGTCCATCATGTCAGATGGTGCAACACAATCTGCACCTGCTTTTGCATAGGACACTGCTGCTTTTGCCAATAATGGTAAAGTTTTTTCATTATCCACCTCATTTCCACAAATTACGCCACAGTGTCCATGACTGGTGTACTCACAAAGACAGACATCTGCAATAATATATAATTCTGGAACATTTTGCTTTAAAGCATAGATTGCTTTTTCAATAATATTTCCCTTACAATAAGCAGAGGTTCCATTTTCATCTTTTTTTTCTGGAATGCCAAAAAGTAACACACCTTGTATTCCAAGTTGCACCAATTCTTTTGCTTCTTCTAACAATTTATCAATCGAAAAACGATAATTGTCTGGCATAGCACTGATTTCTTCTTTTTTATTTTCTCCCTCTACCACAAATAAAGGATAAATTAAATCTTTTAAACAAACTCTTGTTTCTTTCACATAATTTCTAATAGCTTCATTTTTTCTTAATCTTCTATAATCCATCATATTCCTTCCTTTTTTTATTTTATCATTTTTCTTTTTTCCACTCAATCACATTTCAAAATCGTAAGAAATTTGTCAATAATATTAAAATCTTGGGCTTTCCCCAAATCCATCATCTTTTTTGAAAAAAGTTGGACAAAAAATTTTGTTAGAAACACTAACATTTTCCTTATAAAAGCAATCCTTTTTAAAGAAATGTTCTTCGTTTCTGCTTTCTTTTTATTCTTTCAAATATTCTTTCAAACATTGTCAAAATCCTTTGCTAAACTTTTTTTCAAAAAAGCAGAAAGACCCTTTCCAGTAGCTATTTCTGCTGTTGCTGTTACTTTGCCACCCATATCATAAATACTTTGTGCTGTTGCTTCTCCAATGGCAAATAATGCACAATGTTTTATGTCTTCTCCTACCATAGAAAATAAATTTTTTGCTTGTGATGAACTAAAAAAACCAACCGCATCAAACATTCTTTTTTGAAAACATTGCTTTATTCCTTCCTCTACATGGATATGATTTTCATATGCGGTTACTCTTACCATTTCCACACCCATATTTTTCGCTTTTTCTTGTAACATTGTTCCTGCCAATTCTGAAGCTGGAAATAGTATTTTGTCTTTTGGGCTTAAAAACTGTTCCATTTCTTCTGCGGCACTCTTACTATTGTATTGTTGCGGCACCTTATCCACAAAGATTCCCCTTTTTTCCACTGCTTCTTTTGTTTTTTCTCCAATACAAAAAATGCTAACTCCTTGCAAATCCCGAATATCTTTTTTTATTTTTTTCATAGTATGAAAAAAAATTTCTACACTGGAAACGCTTGTAAAAAATATCCAAGTATATTGTTTTATCGTTTCAATTTCTTTGATTAAATTTTCTGGCTTTTCCACAATTTGAATAGCAGAATATGTTGTTATTTCTGCACCTTCCTCTTGCAATAATTCTTTTGCCTCTAAAACGCTTTCTCCCGTTCCTGCTAACAAAATATGTTTGCCAAAAAGAGACCTATTTTTTTGCCAATCCATTTTTTGTTTTACCACTTCTCCCATAATCACAACAGAAGGATGCCCTATATTGGCTTGCTTTGCTTTTTGTGCAATTTCTTTTAAAGTTGCTGTAACACTTTTTTGTTTACTTGTTGTTCCCCACTGTATTACACATACTGGTGTATGTTCCTCTTTTCCCTGTTCTATTAACTTTTTGCTTATCTGCTCCAAATTTTTCATACTCATTAAAAAAATAAGAGTACCCTCCATTTTTGCCATGATTGGATAATCCAGTTCTCCATTCTCTACCCTATGCCCTGTAAAAACATGGAAAGAAGAAGCACATTCTCTATGCGTCACCGGAATACCTGCATAGGCACAAACAGAATAAAAAGAAGAAATACCCGGTACCACTTCAAATGGAATGCCTGCTTGTTGTAAAGCTTCACATTCTTCTCCACCTCTACCAAATAAAAAAGGGTCACCTCCTTTTAAGCGTAATACCTTTTTTCCCTGTTTTGCCTTTTGTATCAATACTTTATTAATCTGAGATTGATTGAGTCGATGATTTTGGGGCTGTTTTCCTGCATTAATTTTTTCACAATCTTTTTGAGTATAGCTTAAAAATCGCTCAGCAGCTAATCTATCATATACCACAACTTCCGCTTCTTTGATTAATTCCATTGCTCTTATACTGATTAACTTTTCATCCCCAGGACCAGCGCCTGCAATATATACTCTACCTTTTTTCATACTACACCTCCTAAATAAGCTTTTAGCGTTTTTGATAAACAGCTTTTAAACCCCACAGACCAAAAACTTTATTGACAAACGGATTTTATCCCTAGCTTTTCCGCCAAAGTCTTACCTAGCTTTTCTGCCTTTTGAATTTCTTCTTCTCCTTCTGCCAACCGTAACCTATCTGTATAAAACATCACTTTCATCCTAATTTTTCCCTCTTTCACCGTTGCCAAAGCACCTGCTGGTGCATGACAATCTGCACCAATTTCATTTAAAAAAGCTCTTTCTGCCTTTTGACATAAAAAAGCATTTCCATCGGTTATTTTTTTTAATTCTTCTTTTAATATAGTATCTTTTTTTCTTATCTGTAAAGCTAAAATTCCTTGACAAGCAGCTGGTACCATTTCTTTTAAGGTAAAAATATGAGAAAAATTATTTTGTCCGGTTCTAATTAATCCTGCAACAGCTAACACAACAGCATCACATTCTTTTTCCAATTTTTGTAATCGTGTTATAATGTTCCCTCGAATCGGAATAACATTCAAATCCTGTCGTAATGCTAAAAGTTGTGTTTTTCTTCTCAAACTGCCTGTTCCTATCACTGCACCTTTGGGCAAAGTTTCCCAAGTCATATCTTTTTTACATACAAGTGCATCCATCGGATTTTCCCGTTCCAACACAGCACCTAAAGCAAGCCCTTCTGGCATTTCATAGGGCATATCTTTCATACTGTGTACTGCAATATCAATCTCTCCATATAACAGTGCTTGTTCAATTTCCTTTACAAATAGCCCTTTTCCACCGATTTTATCCAGTGTTTTATTTAATATTTTGTCTCCCTTTGTTTTAATTGTAATAATTTCCGTTTCTTTTTTCAATACAGACTGTATTTTTTTTGCTGCTAATTCTGCCTGTTTGACAGCTAGTAAACTTTCTCTTGTTCCAATTTTAATTTTCATGGTAATACTCCTTTAATAACTGTTGTAAAGCTATTTTTTTTTGTTGCTTGTCCGTAATGTTCTGTAATATTTTTTCTCTTTTTTCTCCAAGATATTCCAAATCATTCCCGATAGATAAATCTATCTGTTCACAAAACTTTCTTCCCAATAAGGGAAATAAACCATCCGTACTAATCGCAACCGTTAATTTTCCCTCTCTTTTGTGAAATGGAACAATAAAATCTCCACTACCATCTGCTTTACAGCATAATATATTTTGTTTTTGTGCCCATTTTGCTATGGTATCATTTATATTTTTTTCTGCTGCTGCAAATACTAAAAACATTCCCTCTAAATCTTGTTCTATGACTTCCTTTTTTTGATAATTAATGTGATGTTTTTGTAAAAGTTGTTCTGTTTGTTCCAAAAATGTTTTTGCTATCACTGTAAAATCTGCTTTTATCTCTAATAATGTTTTTATTTTAATCAATGCTGCATTACCACCACCTACAATTAATATCTTTCTGTGTTCTAATGAAATAAAAATAGGGAGTTTTTCCATATTTTCTCCTTTCTAAAACTTTTTTATAAAAGTTTTGCTTGTCAAAAAACCTTGGGGTATTGATTTTATAAGGAAAAACGCTAGTTTTTCCAAGAAAGTTTTTTGTCCAACTTTTTTTTAAAAAAGTTGGTGGGTATGGGTGAAACCCATAAAAAAAGACTTTCGTGACAGACTAAAACTTGTTTGTAGGATTTTGTAAAGCTACAATATTTTTACTAGTATACCCTTTTTATCCTTTTATGACAACACAAGATTAAGAACATATATTTGATTTTAGATAAGATTTATGTTATAGTAATACTAAAAATAAAATGGGGTGACTTTATGCGAGATTTATCATTAAGGCAAAAGCAAATTTTAGCCTATTTAAAATCCGAAGTGAAAAAAAAGGGCTATCCACCTTCTGTTCGTGAAATTTGTGATGCAGTTGGTTTAAAATCTACCTCTACAGTTCATTCTCATCTTTCCCAACTAGAAAAAAGAGGATTAATTCATCGTGACCCTACAAAACCTCGTGCAATTGAAATTTTAGACAATGATATACAAAAAGAACTTGTTAATGTTCCTATTGTTGGTACCATCACCGCTGGTACACCAATACTTGCCATAGAAAATATAGAAGACACTTTCCCTTTGCCCATCAACTATCTAAATACAAATGGTGATGTGTTTATGTTGCGCGTCAAAGGAGAAAGTATGATTGAAGCAGGTATTTTTGACAGAGATTTGATTTTAGTACGACAGCAATCTTTTGCAGAAAATGGAGATATTGTGGCTGCATTATTAGAAGATTCTGCTACAGTCAAAACATATTACAAAGAAGCAGAGTGTATCCGTCTTCAACCTGAAAATGCTTCTATGTCGCCTATTTACACCAAAGATGTCAAAATACTAGGGAAAGTCATTGGTTTATTCCGTAAGTTTTCTTGACAACATTTTTTTAAAAAAGGAGTGAATATTTATGCATGGATTTGTTAGAGTTGGTTCTGCACTGCCAAACTGTAAACTAGCAAACTGTATATATAACAAAGATACAATCATTCAAATCTTGCAGCAAGCAAGTGAAAAACAAATACAGGTACTTGTTTTTCCAGAACTATCGATTACCACCTATACTTGTGGGGATTTATTTTTTCAATCCTCTTTGCTGTCCTATGCTAAAGAAGGGCTTGCTTCCATTGTAACCGCTTCCCAAAAAGTAGATATTTTTACAGTGGTTGGCTTACCTCTTGCAATAGATAACCAAATCTTTAATTGTGCTGTTGCTATTTATAAAGGTACTATTTTAGGCGTTGTTCCTAAAAGTTGTTTACCAAATTATGGGGAGTTTTATGAAAAACGTTGGTTTTCTCCTGCTGCACAACTTTTATCAAAGGAAATTCTTCTTTGTGGACAAACAGTACCTGTTGGCACAGACTTAATTTTTTCAGCAAACAAAATACCTGATTGTAAAATCGGAATAGAAATCTGTGAAGATTTATGGAGTCCTATTCCTCCTAGTTCCTATCAGGCAATTTCTGGAGCTACCATATTGTTAAATCCTTCTGCTAGTAATGAGCTTGCTACAAAATATGATTATAGAAAACAATTAATTTCTCAGCAATCCTCCCGCTGTATTGCAGCCTATGTTTATTCTTCGGCTGGTGTAGGAGAATCTACACAAGATGCAGTATTTAGTGGTCATGGTATGATATATGAAAATGGTGTCCTTTTAAAAGAATCTAAACGTTTTATCAGAGAAGCTCAATTAATTTATGCAGATGTAGACTTAGAAGCACTTGGAAATGATAGAAGAAAAAACTCTACTTTTATGAATGCTCCTAAACACAACTTTCGAGAAATCACATTTTCTATGACACCACAAAACATTGAAAAATTAGAACGTACCATAAAATCACAACCTTTTATTCCGGGTCATGACTTAGAAAACCGTTGTCAAGATATTTTTGATATTCAAGTTGTTGGTCTTGCCAGAAGGATAGAGCATACTAAAGCAAACTGTGTTGTGGTAGGAATTTCTGGTGGTTTAGATTCTACACTTGCACTTTTGGTAGCTGCAAAAGCTTGTGACTATCTTGGGATTGCAAGAGAACATGTGATTGGTGTTACCATGCCAGGCTTTGGTACAACAGACAGAACCTATCAAAATGCCCTTTCTTTAATGGAAGCTTTAGGCGTACAAATAAAAGAGATTTCTATTCAAAAATCTGTTTTACAGCATTTTGAGGACATCGGGCATGATGTTTCCAAGCATGATACTACCTATGAAAATGCACAAGCAAGAGAACGTACTCAAATTTTAATGGACATTGCAAATAAAGAAAATGGTTTTGTGGTAGGTACAGGCGATTTATCTGAGTTGGCACTCGGCTGGGCAACTTATAATGGTGACCATATGTCTATGTATGGGGTCAATGCAGGGATTCCAAAAACATTAATTCGTGTTCTTGTTCGTTGGATAAGTGAGTCTCTTTCTCCAAAAGCAAAAGAAATTTTACTGGATATTTTAGATACCCCTGTAAGCCCAGAATTGCTTCCACCAGATGAAAAAGGAAATATCAATCAAAAAACAGAAGAAATTGTAGGTCCTTATGAATTGCATGACTTTTTCCTTTACTATGTAGTGCGCTATGGTTTTTCTCCATCAAAAATATTGTTTTTGGCAGAACATGCTTTTTGTGGAGAATATGAACGTGCAGTATTGTTAAAATGGCTGAAAAACTTTTACCATAGATTTTTCACACAGCAATTTAAACGTTCTTGTATGCCAGATGGTCCAAAAGTAGGCACCATTTCTCTTTCTCCCCGTGGTGATTGGAGAATGCCATCTGACGCATGGAATACCGTGTGGATGGAAGAAATAAAAAAATTATAAAAATTTGGACTCTAGCCAAAAACAAGCATCGGCTAGAGTCCTATTTTTTTACCAATCTATCAAAATTTTTGTTTTTTTAATTCTTGTTCATACCATATTATTTTTTGTTCTAAATTTTGCAAATACATTTTCCATTTTTTCTGTTCTTCCATCACAAAAGAATAATGTTTTTTCAGTAATTCCAATCTTTTTGGCATTGTTTTTTCTCCTTGATAGCGAAGTGCCGCATATTGTTGAATCTCCTGCAATTTCATTCCAGTTTCTTTTAATCTTTGGATAAATTTTATCCATGCAATATCTTTTTCTGTATAGTTTCTTCTACCATTTTTATCTCTTGATACAAAAATCAATTTTTTACTTTCATAATAGCGTAAAGTATAAACACTCATACCTATTTTTTTAGAAAACTCTCCTATCGTCATAAAAATTATTCTCCTTTCCTATTGACTTACAGTATACTCTAGCTTGTACACTATTATTGTAACATAAAAAAAGGAGGATTTCGCAATGACACGTTATGAAAAAGGTATCCAAAAACTAAAAGAAATTGATGGAAAGGCAGGGGAAGAAGTAATTTTTAGTTTAAATAAAATTTCACCAGATTTAGGAAAATATATTGTAGAGTTTGCCTTTGGTGACATTTATACAAGGGAAGGACTTTCTTTACAAGAACGAGAAATCATTACCCTTTCCAGTCTTCTGACGGCTGGTAGTTGTGAAGCACAATTAAAAGTACATATTCAAGCTGCTTTACAAGTAGGAATTTCTCCAGAAAAAATCATCGAAATTTTTTTACAATGTATTCCTTATACTGGGTTTCCAAAAGTGTTAAATGCCATTTTTACTGCACAGGAATTTTTTTATTAAAAAATCTCAGCTTGTCAATAAAATCTTTTTTGTGGGTTTCACTCACACTCACCAACTTTTTTAAAAAAAAGTTGGACAAAAAATTTTAGTGGAAAAACTAGCGTTTTTCCTTATAAAATTAATGTTTTTAACAAAACGTTAGTTTCGCATTAAAGTTCTTTGAGAAGTTTAATGGTTAGCCCTCAAAGTTTTTTGATAATCTGGATTTTTTTTAGCAAACGAAAACCGCTGTCCGAAAAAACAGACAGCGGTTTTTTTTATTCTTCTTCTGGAATACCAGTATAAATATATCCCCTCTTTGGGTCAACCGTAATCAAGCCATCATTTGGCATAAAGTCAATAACTTTCATATTACATGCAATCATTGGAATATTTAACGCTCTACAGACATGTTCTGCATGACAAGTGCTAATATGGTCTTGGTCAACAGGACCAACAATAACAGCAGATGCTTTTTTAATATAAGGTAGCCAATCACTATCCGTTGTTGTTGTGACTAAAATGTCACCTTTTCGGAAATGGATTTCCGCTTCATTGAGCACTTTAATTACTCTTGCTGTACCAGAAACTCTTTCTTTTCCGAAGCCAACCCCTTTTGCTAAAACGTCCCCAATGACATCTACTCTCAATGTATTGGTAGAACCTGTGACACCAAGTGGCACACCAACGGCAATGACAATCGTATCACCATTTTTTGCAACGCCACTTTTTACTGCGGATTCAATGGCAAGGTCAAATATTTCATCATCTTTTGGTCTTTCATGATACAATGATTTACAACCCCAAACAAGATTCATTTGACGCCAAGCTCTTTCATTCATCGTACAGCCAACGATTGGGCAAGTTGGTCTATGTTTTGCAATCATTCTTGCTGTAAAACCAGATGTTGTAACCGTACAAATACAAGCTGTTTTTAACTCTGCTGCTGTAGTACAAGCAGCATAACTAATTGCATTAGTAATATTTTTTGCACTGCCGAATGTTCTTGTCAAGTTATGAGAATAATTAATACTATGTTCTGTCTTTTCTGCAATTTTTGCCATCATCGCTACCGCTTCCACAGGATAATCTCCTTTTGCTGTTTCGCCAGAAAGCATAATAGCGTCAGAGCCATCAAAAATAGTATTTGCTACGTCATTTGCTTCTGCTCTGGTTGGTCTTGGGTTAGCAACCATACTTTCTAACATTTGTGTTGCAGTAATGACTGGTTTACTTGCAGCATTTGCTTTTTCAATTAATGATTTTTGTACCAATGGTACTTCCTCTGAAGGGATTTCTACACCCAAGTCACCACGTGCAACCATAATACCGTCTGCAACTTCTAATATTTCATCAATATTAATAACACCTTCGCGAGATTCAATTTTTGCAATAATATGAATATCATTTCCGCCATTTTCTTCCAAAACCTTACGGATATTGATAACATCCTTTGCAGAACGGATAAAAGAAGCTGCAACATAATCAAATCCCATTTCAATTCCAAATTTAATATCCTCTACATCTCTTTCTGTTAAAGATGGTAAATGTACATAAACATCAGGTACATTAATTCCTTTATTCGAGCTTACAAAACCACCATTTACGACTGTACAATAGATTTCTGTTCCTTCAATCTCATCAACATGAAGTTCTATCAAACCATCATCAATCAATACTCTGGAACCATCTTCCAAATCCTGTGGCAAATCTTTATATGTAACAGATACTCTATTTTGGTCACCAATAATATCTTCTGTTGTTAATGTAAATTTTGCATTTCTTTCCAAATAATATTTCTCTGCATCAAACGTTTTTAATCTAATTTCTGGACCTTTTGTATCCAAAATCAAGGGAATAGGCGCATTTAACTCTTCTCTCGCCTGTTTTAATTTATTGATAATGATAGTATGTGATTCATAAGTACCATGAGAAAAATTAATACGTGCACCATCTAAACCATTTCGGATTAAATCTTTTATAATTTCTACATCATCTGTTGCAGGGCCTAATGTACAAACAATTTTTGTTCTTCTCAAAGTAAGTTGCCTCCTTCGTAAAAATATTCTTCTTAAATTTTTGCAAACTTTTATAAATAGAAAGTTTAAAAAAGACTTCTGTTTTTTTGTCTCAAATAAATGATATCATTTCAGTTTGTCAATAACATCTTTTTTTGTGGGGTTCACCCACATCCACCAACTTTTTTTAAAAAAGTTAGACAAAAAACTTTCTTGGAAAAACGCTAGTTTCGCATTAAAGTTCTTTGAGGCGTTTGAGGGCTAGCCCTCAAGGTTTTTTGACAAGCTGATTATTTGTTTCTATTCGCTCCCTTTTTTAGAAAGGAAGCAAATAGAAATTTTTTATTTATTTTGAAACTGCTAATGTTTTTACAATATCATACAATTCTGCATCATATCTTTTTTGCATTGTTAATGCTTCTTCAATATCCATTGTACCATACTGACCTTGATTATAAACAACAACTCTTGTTCTTTCGCCTGCCATCAAAGCTTGTACTGCTTTATAACCCATAATAGAAGCATGCATACGGTCAAGTGCTGTTGGATTGCCTCCTCTTTGCAAATGTCCTAATATGGTCGCTCTTGTTTGGATTCCTGTAACTTCTTGGATATCTTTTGCCAATTTTTGAGAACCGCCAACACCTTCTGCAACAACAATCAGGTTGTGACGTTTTCCTAAACTTCTATTTTCTAAAATTTGCTTAATTACTCTTTCATTGTTAATCATATCTTTTTCTTCTGGAAGTAATACTTCTTCTGCACCGCCAGCCATAGCACACCATATTGCAATATAACCAGCATCTCTACCCATTACTTCTACAACAGAACATCTTTCATGAGAACTAGAGGTATCTCTTAATTTGTTGATTGCTTCTGTTCCTGTATTAACAGCAGTATCAAAACCAATGGTATACTCTGTACAATTCATATCCAAGTCAATGGTTGCAGGGATACCAATACAGTTTACACCATGTTTTGCCAATGCCTGACAGCCTCTAAAAGAGCCATCGCCACCAATCACAATTAATCCATCTAATCCAAGCACTTTATAAATCTTCGCTGCTTTTTCTTGTCCTTCTGCTGTTAGCATTTCAAGACAACGTGCAGTATGCAGGATAGTACCACCTCTGTTGATAATGTCGGAAACATTTTTTCCTTCTAATGTTTTAATGTCAGCATTCATTAAACCATCATATCCTTTGCGGATACCAACAACTTCGATACCATTGTTAATTCCTGTTCTAACAACTGCTCTAATCGCTGCATTCATGCCAGGCGCATCGCCTCCACTTGTTAAGACACCAATTTTTTTCAGATTATGTTCCATGTTTCCATTCCTCCCAATCTTCATAGTTTCTCTTTATCTATAGCCAGCAGCACAAAAGAAAAACAAAACCTTAGGTACTTTATCTTTCAAGTCTTACTTTCTTTTTGCTGCAAATTGCCATTTCTATCCACTATTGTAAACGTTCTAAAGTATATTGTAAATAAGAATTTTATCAATTTTTTTTGTTTTTCACAATGACATTTTCATTGCCTAACAACAATTCTAATTCCTGCAATGAAAACTCATTTTTCTGAATCCAATAGCGACTATCTGTTTTAAATTTTTGTCCTTTTTTTCTATCATAAATATAGACAGGTGTATTGCCACGATATTTTGAAAGGATTTTTGTAATATCCTCCAAAGATGCTTTGCTTTCTTTTTCTAATATTAAGCCCAATACTGTAATACTTTCTGATTCCAAAAAATCTATTTGAGAAGCAATTAATTTTTCTTCTCCCTCTGCAATACTTGCTCGTCCTTTTACAATAACAACGGTATCCTCCGTTATTTTTTCTGTTATAGTTTCATAGACATTTGAAAAAACAACCACTTCTAAGGTACCTGTCAAATCCTCTAGCGTGAAAAACGCCATTGTTGTATTGGCTCTTGTCCGTTTGATACTTTTACGGATAATCATGCCACCTATTGTAACCCTTTGTCCATCAAATATTTTCTGCTCTGCAATTTCTTTACTACTACAATTTATTTTTTCTTTTAATTGTTGTTCATATTCTGCCAAAGGATGTCCACTGACATAAATGCCTAATACTTCTTTTTCCAAAGCAAGTTTCTCTCGAATGGAATATTCTTCCCTTTCGGGCAATTCTTCATAACTTTGTTTTTGTTCCTCCATATCAAACAGAGACATTTGCCCTTCAAAATTACGCTTTCTGGACTGTCCTATACCATCCAATATATTCTGATAAACAGACATATATTGAGACCGAAACCCTCCCAAAGAATCAAAGGTACCTGCTTTGATAAGACTTTCCAAACTTCTTTTATTCAGTTCGCCTGTTTCCATGCGACTACAAAAATCTGTTAAAGAGGTATAATTTCCATTTTTTTGTCTTTCTGTTACCAAAGCATTAATTGTATTTTTTCCTACATTTTTAATGGCAGATAAACTAAATCGAATTTTACCATCTGATACAGAAAAATGACTAAATCCTTCATTAATATCAGGTGGTAATAATGCAATTTTCATTTTTTTGCATTCATCAATATAACCTGCAACTTTATCTGAGTTATCCATTACACTTGTCATTAAAGCTGCCATAAATTCTACTGGATAATGTGTTTTAAGCCATGCTGTTTGATAGCCCACTACAGCATAACAAGCCGCATGACTTTTATTAAAAGCATATTTTGCAAAATCTGTCATTTCATCAAAAATTTGTGCTGCTATTTTTTCAGAAATCCCCTTTTTTACACAACCGGGAACCCCTTCCCCTCCATAGATAAAATTTTTTCTTTCTTGCGCCATCATATCTGCTTTTTTCTTGCTCATTGCACGGCGTACCAAATCACTTCTACCTAAACTATAGCCAGCCAAATCTCTTACAATCTGCATAACCTGTTCTTGATAGACAATACAACCATAAGTTGCTTTTAGAATGGGTTCTAAAGAGGGATGTGTATATTGTATGTTATCTTTTTCCTTTTTTCCTTTAATGTATTTTGGTATAAAATCCATAGGACCAGGACGGTAAAGGGAAATCCCTGCAATCAAATCTTCTAAATTGCTGGGCTGCAATTCTTTTAAAAACTGCTTCATTCCTCCACTTTCCAACTGAAAAACACCTTCTGTCTTTCCTTGTGAAATTAGTTGGTATACTTCCGGTTCATTCTGGTCAAGATGGTCAATATCTATTTTTATATGATGAATCCTTTCAATTTCTTTGACAGCATTTTGAATCACTGTCAATGTTCGTAACCCCAAAAAATCCATTTTTAAAATGCCCAATTCTTCCAATGTGTTCATTGTATATTGTGTTGTAATGGCACCATCATTGGAATTTAAAGGGACATATTCCATAACAGCATCTCTGCATATAACAACACCTGCTGCATGGGTAGAGGCATGTCTTGGCAAGCCTTCCAGCCTCTTGGACATATCAATCAAATAACGTGTACTTTCTTCTTTTTCGTATGCCTTTCTTAACTCTGAATTACTTTTTAACGCTTTATCAATGGTAATACCTAACTCTGTGGGTATCATTTTGGAAATCCTATCTACATCTGCATAGGGCATAGCCAAAGCTCTGCCAACATCTTTTATAGCTGCTCTTGCTGCCATTGTTCCAAAGGTAATGATTTGTGCAACATGGTCTTCTCCATATTTTCCAATAACATAATCAATGACTTCTTGCCGTCTTTCATAGCAGAAATCTACATCAATATCTGGCATACTTACTCTTTCTGGATTTAAAAAGCGTTCAAAAATCAAATCATAAGAAATAGGGTCTATGGTTGTAATAGAAAGACAGTAAGAAACAATGCTTCCTGCTGCCGAACCTCTACCTGGTCCTACAATAATGCCATTATCTTTTGAAAATTTAATAAAATCCCAAACAATCAAAAAATAATCCACATAACCCATTGTTTCAATAGTTTCTAATTCATAATCTAACCTTTTTTTTAATTCTTCTGAGGCATTTGGATATTTTTGTGCAAAACCATCATAGCATAATTCTCTTAAATATTGTTTTGCTGTTTTTCCCTCTGGCACATCAAAACGAGGTAATTTTAAATCATGAAATACAAATTCAACATTACATCTATCTGCAATACGCTGTGTATTTGCCAGTGCTTCCTTATCTTCTGGAAACAATGCATACATTTCTTCTGCACTTTTGACATAAAATTGACCGCCTTCATATCGCATTCTATTTTCATCATGAATAGTTTTATTGGTTTGAATACATAATAAAATATCATGTGGTACATTATCTTCTTTATAGATATAATGGCTGTCATTCGAGCAAATCATGGGAATGCCTGTTTCCTGATGTATTTTTCGTAATGCCTCATTGACTCTTTTCTGGTCTTGTAGATTATGGTCTTGCAATTCTAAATAATAATTTCCTTTTCCAAATATTTCTTGATATTCTAAAGCGGTCTGTTTTGCTTTTTCATAAGAAACCGTCAAAATATTTCTTGCAACGGCACCCGCCAAACAAGCACTCGAAGCAATCAATCCCTTATGATATTTTTTGAGCAATTCTTTGTCCACTCTTGGCTTGTAATAAAAGCCATCTATAAAACCATAAGAAACTAATTTAATCAAATTTTGGTATCCCTCATTGTTTTCTGCTAAAAGCACTAAATGCGTATATTGATAAGCATTTTTATTATTTTTTTCCAGTCGGGAACCATTGGCAACATAAACTTCACAGCCAATAATGGGCTTTATTCCTATTTCTTTTGCCGCTTTATAAAAATCAATTACACCATACATTGCACCATGATCTGTGATTGCAATGCTGTTCATTCCTAGTTCTTTTACTCTTTCCACAAGTTCTTTTATTTTTGCAGAACCATCTAAAAGACTATATTCTGTATGAACATGCAAATGGGTAAAAGGATGTTCTGTTTTAAAATTCATAGGTTCACCTGCCTTTTACACATTTTTCATTCTCATTGTATCATAAAAAATAATAAGAATATATCAAATTCATAGAATTCCTTCAAAACCGCCATTTTTTTCATAATTTTAAAATAACATACAATTTTTTCATAAGAATATAAGAAAATATTCATTTTCTTTCCCTAAAATTTTATATAATTTATACAAGTAATTTCATTTGACTTTTAGAATTATTGTACTTTTTTTAGGGGTTCCTTTTTTGACAACTTGTTTTATTATTTTTTTCTAAATAATCACTTCCCCAATGGCACATAACATCTAAAATAGGAATTAAACTTTTTCCAAATTCTGAAAGAGAATACTCCACTTTGGGTGGTACCACAGGATACACTTTTCTAAAAATTAAGCCATCCTTTTCTAAATCTCTTAATTGTTGTGTCAACATTTTTGGTGTCACTTGTGGTACCAATGTTCTTAATTCATGAAAACGTAAGGTACCACTCATTAAATGCCATAAAAGTAAAGCTTTCCATTTTCCCCCAATCAGGTCTAATGTTGCCTCAATAGGACAGTGATACTGTTCTTTCATAAATTCCCTCCTTTTTCTTCCTTTTTTCCTTGAAACAAATTTAGTATAGTATCTTTTTAGATACTACTGCACTAAAAAGTGCATACTTGTATTTTAGAAAATAACTGATACAATTATAACATAAACAAAAATTTATTTACAATACATAGAAAGGAGATTTTTCCATTGGATTTTTTATCTCTTGCAAAGCAAAGATATAGCACAAGGCAATTTCAAAGTAAAAAAGTAGAACAGCAAAAAATAGATGCTATTATAGAAGCTGCTCACGTTGCGCCAACTGCTGCCAATTTGCAACCTCACAAACTTTTTATTTTGGAAAAAGAACAAGATTTATCCAAACTTTCTGCTTTTGCTAATTTTTATGATGCACCACTTGTCATTATGGTTTTAGCAGAAACAACTGCTTCTTGGCAAAGACCATTTGACAAAAAATACTTTGCCGATATTGACTGTTCGATTGTCACTGACCATATGATGTTAGAAGCAACTTCTTTAGGGTTAGGCAGTGTGTGGATAGGCTATTTTTCACCTGAAGAAATCAAAAAAGCATTTTGCTTAGACTTAGATGTTGTTTCTATCCTTGCTATTGGTTATGCCCAAGAAAATGCTGCACTTTCTTCAGAAAGACATCAGCAAACAAGAAAACCCATTTCAAAGTTAATTTATCATCCAAAAAAGGAGTGTATTTGACATGATTCATATTATAGCAGAAGGAATTCTTCCTTCTAAAAACAAAAAAACTTTTTTAGAATATGCAAAACCACTTGTGGAAGCATCACAAAAAGAAGCAGGTAATATTTTTTATCATTTTCATCAAGACTTTGATAATGAAGAAAAAATTGCTTTTATAGAATGTTGGGCAGACCAGGATGCTATTGATAGTCATAATGCAAGCCCGCATTTTACAAGCATATGCCCCCAATTAAATGCTTTGCTTGCAGAACCATTAAAAATTACATTATATAAAACATTGTTATAAAGATTGTTAAAAAACCTTGAGGGCTAGCCTTCAAACTCCTCAAAGAACTTTAATGCGAAACTAGCGTTTCGCTAAAAAGATTGATTTGATAAGGAAAAACGCCAGTTTTTCCAGAAAAGTTTTTTGTCTAACTTTTTTTTAAAAAAGTTGGTGGGTGTGGGTGAAACCCATAAAAAAAGATTCTATTGACAGACTGAGGTTGTGAGAAACTTTTCACTTGTGAAAAGTTTCCCACAACCTACACTTTATAAACTGTTTTAGATTCTATTCATACCTGTAAACTTTATCTTTTGCAAATGGAATTCATTAACACTTTTCCAACAGCTCTTTCGCTTCTTGATATTTTTGTACTCTTGCTTTATCTTTTTCTGTTACTGTTAAAAGTCGTTTCAAATCCATATTATCTTCCAAATCAGCCAATTTTACTATTCTAGCAATTTTATTTTGCTTAACTCTGTGGATATAGTCAAAATAATCCTCATTTTTTTGTTTTGTCAAGCAAACAACTGCTTCTACAATTTCGTCCGAAAAACCAGCTTTTTGTAAATCTTCCTTTGTGCTGTTGGTATCCTCCAAAACATCATGCAAAATCGCTGTTATTTGTTCTTCTTGCTTTTTGCAGCAAAGCATAACTCTTAAAGGGTGCAAAATATAGGGCTTTCCACCCTTGTCCTTTTGTCCCTTGTGTGCCTTTGTTGCAAATAAAATTGCGTTCTCTAACATATTATTTTTCCTCCCCATCTTATTTTTATTCTAGGAATACTATATCATTTTCAAAAAAAAGTGTATAATAAAAAAAAGAATAGAAAGAAGGAATTTATATGATATTTTATTTTTCAGGAACTGGAAATTCATTATATGTTGCTCAAAAACTTTCCAAATCCCTTCAGGAACCAATCTGTAATATCGCAGATATGTTATATCATCATCAATTTCAATATACCATAAAAGAAAAAGAACGATTAGCTTTTATTTTTCCAGTTTATGCTTGGGGCATCCCAAAACCTGTTGTCACTTTTATTGAAAATTTAGAAATTTCACAAATACCTTATTATACCTTTGCTGTTGTAACTTGTGGCGGCACGATTGGCACCACAATGAATGTACTACAAAAAATGCTAAAAAAGAAAAATATTTTTTTAAACAGTGGTTTTTCTGTAACAATGCCAGATAATTATGTTGTTTTTTTCGATGTTGCCAGCACAGAACAACAAACCAAACAGTTAAAACAAGCAGATACATTAATTTATAAAATTGCAAAAATGGTTATGTTAGAAAAAAATAATTTCTTTCGTGTAGAAAAAGGAAAATTTTCTTTGTTAAAAAGCACGCTTATTCATACTTTATTTCATACGTTCTTTACAAACACAAAACATTTTTATACAACTGGTGATTGTATTGGTTGTGGTAAATGTAAAACACTTTGTCCTGCCCATATGATACACATAAAATCTGAAAAACCTGTCTGGGAAGCTGGAAATTGTTATATGTGTCTTTCTTGTTTAAACCATTGTCCGAAAGAGGCAATACAGTATACCAAAAAAACAGAAAAACATGGGCGTTATCATCATCCGCAGATATAGCCAAAAAACTTTATTAAAAAAACTAGCACTTTTCTTTCTAAAATCAACACTTTTTTAACATTATCTTATGGATTGTGGTATATTTCTTTTAGAAAGTATCATCTGTTGTTCAAAAAACAAAAATAGTTTATTCCAATATGTTCCCACTATAAATAAATAAAATAAACGAATATTCAGTGAATATTCGTTTTCCATTGACCAAAACAAAAGGGGAAGCTGGAGGAATCTTTTTTATTTTGAAAAAGTTCCTCCCATCATTCTAACTTTATTAAAATCATAATCAAGTCACTTTTTTTAACAAGTTCAAAAAGTTTCTGTTTCTCTTTTATTCAATCGCTTTTATTCCCATATCCTCTAATTTTTTCAAATGGTCTTTTATATTTTGCAGCACTTCAGGCGTATGTCCTTTCCATTCTACCACTTCTGCCACAATTTTTAATGGTTGTTTGGTTCGATAAGACTTTGTTGGATTTCCCGGAAATTTTTTGTCTGTTACATTTGGGTCATCTTCAAATTCTCCAGTTGGCTCTACTACATAAATATGTTGGTTCCCATTTCCCATTGCCAACTCTGCTCCCCAGATAGCAGCGTCTAAGGTTCCTGTAAAGTATAAATATTTTGCTTTTCTGTCTGTTTCATAATTGGAGGGAAACCCAATGGTCAAAAAATCTCCTATTTTTAAATTTGCTTTTGTTCCATGAAAAAAAGAACCTGGGCTAAATATTATATTTTCTTCCATTTTTATATCTCTCCTTTCTTTTTAAATCATTATAACATAAAATGTATTTTTCATTATTAAATAAAAGGAAAATAATTTATGTCAAAAATATCAGTTTGTAAATGTTCTTACAATGAAATAATAACAAAAAATAGAAAGAGTTCAGTCTACCAATATTCCTTATCAAATCAATCTTTTTAGCAAAACGCTCGTTTCGCATTAAGGTTCTTTGAGGCGTTTGAGGGCTAGCCCTCAAGTTTTTTTGACAAGCTAATTAATGCATTTTTTTATAAGTTTGCAAACATTTCCGTTTGTTTTTTCAATTCCTCAACAATTTCCTTATTCGTATCCATACGACTTGCTATATCTGTCATATTACCAACCATATTTTTGGTACTATCTGTTACACCTGTAATACCAACAGCGCCTTCATCTAAAGCATTTGTAATATTTTCAATAGACAAAGCAATTTCGTTGATAGAATTTTTTAGATGGTCTGCTCTCTGACTAAATTTAGCCATTGCTGTTTCAACATATGTAGCATCTTCTCTATACTGCTGACCAGAAGCAATAAAATTACGAAATTCTATTAAAATAGATTGGTTTAAATAATCTACTAAAGATTGTACACTTTCCGAAAGATTATAAACCGCATCGGTAACATTTTTATTGATTTCCTGAATATGTGTTGCAGTTTCTCCACAAGAATCTGCCAAAGCACGAATTTCATGTGCCACAACAGCAAAACCTGTTCCAGCCTTTCCTGCTCTTGCGGCTTCAATAGAAGCATTGATAGCAATTAGGTCTGTATTGGTAGCAATCTCCAAAATATCTTTTGCCAAAATATTTACTTGACTGACACTATGGCTATCCTTGATTGCCTTATTTAAAATTGCTAACATTTCTGTTACTTTGGTATCAATAGTTTCCATATTCATTTTTGCAGCTTGTTCCATTACATTTGCTCTATGTTTCATTTCCACAGAATATTCTGTAATAGCAACACATTCCTCCGCTGTAGTATATATTTCTTCTTTAATATTTGTCGCATTACGGTTAATAGAAAATGCGCTATCTGCCACTTGATGTATGGTATTTGAAATCTTTTCTGATAAGACAGACAACTGTTTTACACTTTTACTAGAGTTCCATGTTCTTTTTCTTACTTCATCCACCATAGTATCAACCTGTTCTGAACTTTTTTGTAGTGTAGACATCACACTTTTAATTGGTTTCACAACATATGCCATAATCATTTTGATGGCAGCGATTGCCAACAAAACACAGGCAATCATTGATATTACACTTATGATAATAGAAATAAGATAAACAATAAAAAGTCTTTTCCTTGCTGTTTCCGTTTGTAATGTAACAGAATCATATAATTCTTTAATATTTTGTTCTATCGCACTGCCATAAAAAGCAACATCTCCATTTGCCAATGTATAAGCTTCCTCTGTTTTGCTGTCTGCACTAGCACATACTAAAAAAACCAATGTATGTTTCAAAGAATCATAATTCTTTAATAATTCTTGATATATTTCTATTTCTTCCTTTTCCACATAGTTGCGATATGCCTCTAGTGTGCTTTCAATATTTTTCTCCTCTTGTTTAATTTTTGTTACAACATCAATCATGGTATCATAATCTGTAGCAACAATATGAGAAAGCGCCATTTTATGAATGTTCATGGTAGAGCGGCGAATTTCTACTAACTGTGTTTTTCCTTCCATATAGTTATCGACAATCGTTGACGCATTGGAATTTACATTATGGATACTAAATATTGCCAAAGCGTTCGAAAGCAATGCTACAATCCCCAGCAGAATAATTGGAAGTATCAGTCTCTGCTGGATACTAAGTTTTCCATTCATGATTATCCCCCTATAATGATTTATCTTTCTGTAATATCTTTTACCATCTTATCTAGTTGCTTTTGTAAATCTTCTCCTGTAGCATTTCCAGAAGCCATATTTTCGCCAAAGATAGTAACTGGGTCCCAAAATTTCCCGCCTACTCTTTGCAGTTGAGAAAACTCTGATTGCTCTAATAATGCTGCAATCGCTGGAGATTGTTGCACCTCTATAGAAGAAGCTGCCTGTTTGTTGGATGGTCCTTGTTCTCGTAATTCAAAACGGAGTTTTTGATTTTGTTCATTGGTAATCCATTCTGCTAGTTTGCATGCCCAATCATAATGTTCAGAATAGGCATTTACCCCTATCAACTTGCAGCCAGAAAAGGATGCCATTTGTATTTGATGGTTATTACAGGTATAGGTTGGCAGTTTTGCTGCTCCAGTATCCTCACCCCATACCTCTTGTATCGCAACAGCATTCCATACGCCACTGACACCAGCAATGACAGTACCATCTCGAACACCTTGTAAAAATTCTTCATCTTTTCTATTGGAAAAAGAGGGCTGTTTTGCAATATTTAACATTGCTTGTGCAACATCTACACCACGAATCTCTCCCTCTTGACGGTTCCATGTACAATGATTGGTAATACCATCTTCATTTAATCCAACTTCCATTTCTGTATTTCCAAAAAAAGAATAGACATACCAGGCAGAAGACCAATCCATAGAAAAAAAACTATTATTTGCAGATGCAATTTCTAAAATACGGTCTAGTGTTTGAATGTCTTCCTCACTGAAATAACGCTTATTATAATATAAAAAATAACCATTATCTGCTGTTAATGGATAAGCATATAAGGTATTTCGGACAGTTGCTGCTTCCACTGCTGTTGACAAATTCATTTGTTTTATGACATCAGCATTTTCTACAGGATTTAAGGCACCTGCTGCCGCCAATGCACTTAATTGGTCATCTGCAAAAGTAAATACATCTGCACTTTCTTCAAGACCGCCTAAAATAACATCTTTGCATTCCGTTTCTCCCTGTTCTGCAAATGTAATTTGAAAATTTGCCTGTCCTTGATATTCTTGTTGGAATGTTTGTATGATTTTATTTAAAAGAGCTTCGTCTTCTTTTGCACCCCAAAGCAATAGTTGAACTGTTTCCAAATCACTTGAAGAAACCTCTTGCTCTTTCTCCTTTTTTTTACAGCCTGATATCGTTGTTATTAAAATTGCCAACAAAAACAGCACAATTACGATTCTTTTTTTCATCGTATGCCACCTTTCTGAAGTAATTTTTTAGTAATAGACCTTAAAAATTCTTTGCAATATTATAGCATTTTTATAATTTATTGACAATATTAATTTTTTTCGTCTAAAAGGGGAAATATAATGTAAAAAACTCTTGAAAGCTCTATGTCTTCAAGAGTTTTTTCGTTTTTACATGAATTATCTATTAACCAGATAAGGATTTCATGTTGTCATTTCTACATATAACTTCATCAATTCTGCAACACATTTGCTTTCTGTCATATCTTTGACGGAAAAACCGTATGCTTGCATAACAGCACGGTCATTTTCACGATGTGCTTGAAGTAATTCAGGAAACAAATACATCGTTTCTCCATACATATCTGCTAGGCTATTTTTAGGATATAATTTTCTCGCATTAAGTATGTTTTGAGCTGTTTTTTCAATTTTTGCTTTTTGTATATCTGTAATATTAGGTAATGGAAAATTATAGTATACAGATGGTGCATAACGATAGTCACTTTTAAGCCTCCCTGCTATGGTGTGTATCCACGCATTATGAACATTTGAACTAATAATACCAAAATCATAAAGTGTAGCATTATATACTAAAACAGCAGAATCACTTGCTATAACGTCTGGTGGTAAAAATCGGTCATGTAATATATTAAGTGAAAGAAAAAATATAGATAAAAAGATTAAAT
>CAJTZO010000033.1 GCA_910583755.1 uncultured Clostridia bacterium | reverse complement strand
TTTTTTTATGTTGTTATTTTCTGTAAAATTTGTTTAAGTATACCGCCTAATATATCGTAAAAAAAATAATAAAAAAATAAAAAAACCAAGATTTACAAAAGAAGATACAGCAGCAGTTGAATTGATTAAAATTCTTGCTGAAGTATTGAATTCTATTGATGATTTTATACGAGGTTAATATAATCAAAATGGAAAATAGAACAATCTCATTGCTTTGAAAAAATATTTTAGTTTTAACGTAATTTTTATATCAGACAAGACTTATTTTACTTTTTAACTATATTAATTAGCATATAAAATACTATATGAGTATAAACTTTTTTATATAACTTATATTTTTGAAGAAAAAAGTGTAAAAAAGCCCTTTCTATAAAAGAATGAAAAGGCTTTTTTATTGTGTTGTTGTAGTGCCTAAAGAAGTTTATTGATTTCTTCATTAGACAAGCCAGTTACTTTAGATATAGAATTAATATCAGTAATATTCAGTACATTAATTAAATTTTTAGCAATTTCCATTTGTTTTTCTTTTTTTCCTTCATCTTTTCCTTCTTCTTTCCAAATTTTAATAGCAGTATCCATATCAAATTCAGTAAATAACATATTTATCACCTCACTTGAATTTTTCTCCAAAAATTCTTTCATAATATTTTCATTGATACAAATTTTTACAGCTTTGATAATCGCTTTGTTTAATTCAAAACCTTTTTTCAGATAAGTCCTTACTACGGATATAAAATAGCTATATTCTTTTAAATATTGACATTGCTGTAGAATAGCATGATTTTCTTCATAATTGATATTAATAACTTTTACATATAATTCTAATTCTATAGGATTTTGTGGTACTAAAAAAGCATCTGATAATTTTAATGTTTTTTCTTTAGGATATTTTCTAACACCATTATACAATACATAAAAATGTGGAGTAGGTATTTTTTGTAATGTACTTCTATAGATAATGTTTTTATCAATCAGTTTCTCATACTCTCTAGCAATATAAAGCAAGCAACGTAAAGGCATATTATTGTTAATAGTACTTTGATGTTCTAGTAGCAATATGAATTTATTATCTATTGTAAAGCAAATATCATTTTTCTGATTCATAAAAAGAATATCTTCTAATGTAATAATATTGATTTTCGTTTCTTCTCCATAATTTGTATGTTCTAAGGCATTGTAAAGCAGACGTAATTTTTTTTCATCTGAAAAGTACCTTGTAAAAACAGTATCTTTATATTTTTTATTTGTGTTCATTCTTCCACCTCACTATTATTATATAAAAAAGAAAGTAGAATTACAATCACTACAATAAATTTTACATATATTATATTTTTTATAAAAATGCAGGAAAATGAATGATTATAAAATAAAGTGTTTTATAAATTCTACCCCAACGTTACCCCAACCCAAACGAAAAATTTCTCTTATCATTTCCTAGAAAATGGAAAATAAAAATTTATATTATTAATACTCAATAAGTCTATGTCAATAGTAGAATTATCAAAAAGTAAGTAGTATGGTGTTAATTCTGCTATTTGTAGTGAGAGAATGACAACAGAAATAGACTAGCGATATCAAAAATATTTTGCAGAAAAAAAGAAGAAATAAAATGTTATAAAACAATATAGAATCTATAGAAATATGACCATTACAAAGGCAACTAATGACTACAAGATATATGAGAGTATCTAGGTAGTAAGGAACTCCAAAAATGCAGTTATAGAGGATATAGAACAACAACCAAACTTAGAGAAAAAAATGCTTTTAATATATCTATAAACAAGCTAATACAGAAGTTTTATCCTGCACAATTTTTATTTAAGCTAATTAACATTTGTAGAGATATACATGATATTTACGAAAATGAGCAGATAGTGAAATATAAAGGAAGGTAAAAATAGTATGAAGCAATTTAGAGTAGTAGGTGAAGTGTATGATGAAGTATGAAATATTAGAAAAACAATACATAAGGCAAAGGTGGCAAATAGTGCATTATATGATAGCTATTTTGGGAAATATGGCGGAACTAATCCTTGCATTATAACAGAATTTGAAAGAGCAGGTGATTTACATAGTATTGTTATAGACTATATAGAACAAAGCTGTACGATGGTAGAAGAATTGTTAAATAACTAAAAAGGTTATTGTATGAGGAAGATTAAAAAAATTCTCCTAACATCCATAAGGGCAAACAAGAGAAACTCAAAAATTATCACCTATAAGATAAGGAGGAAAAAGTGAAATGTCAATTAAAATTAATGCTAGTTTCACAGATGACAAAGAAAAAGAAATTCTTATCAAAATGTTTAAGCCACTTATCAGAGCAGGGCATAAATGCAAAGTGGTAAAAGGGAAACCTTATCACCATATTTATATTATAAAAAAGTAAAAAAATAAATTATATATCCTATTAATTTATGATGTAATAAAAGAAATAGTGTAGGAAAGTACTATAATGTTATTTTGATAGTGTAAGTTGAAAAGATAGGGAAACCCTCTGTTTACCTATGACTTGTATTTTTATCTTTTAACAATTTCATTTTTTGCAGTGTTTTAAACAGGGACAGAGAGCAATAAATTCTGTTCTTACACCAAAAAGAGTCAACTCATCTCATGATATAAAGAATATAAAACTGGTACAATATTTTGGAAAAAAATACCACAACCAGAAAGAGAAAAATATTTACACAAGAAGATATAAACCGTATTGTAAGTAAAGAACTTACGAAAAAGAAAAAGCAAAAATGGCAAAGTGAGACTTTTAAAAAATAATAAAAGAGGAATATCTTTTTTGAGGATATTCCTTTTTATATTAAAATAATTTACTTTGAGAAATGCTTTTTAAAATTATCTTTTAATTCTTTCCAATTATCTTTTTTTTTTGGTTCTTCTTTTAGTCCTTCACCATCATAAAATTCTTTTAACAATTCTTTTTGTTTTTCTGTCAAAGAAGTTGGTATTTGTACTTTAAGTGTAACAATTAAGTCACCTTTTGCTTTTTCATTTCTTAATTTTGGAGCACCTGCACCTTTTAATGTTACAATGGTATCTGGCTGTGTTCCTGCTTTTACAGCATATTTTTGCTCTCCATACATAGTTTTTACTGTAATTTCATCCCCTAATGCTGCCTGTACAAAGGAAATTGGAATATCACAATATAAATTTAGTCCTTTTCTTTTAAATGTCTTATCAGACTCTACATATACAGTTACAAGAAGGTCGCCATATCCGCCACCTTTTTCTCCAATATCGCCCTTTCCACTTAAACGAATGGTCTGCCCACTGTCAATACCCGCTGGTATTTTAATTTCAAATGTTTTAGTTTTTCTTACTTTTCCAGCACCACGGCAAGTTGTGCAAGGGTCTTTAATCTGTTTTCCTGTACCACCACAGGCGGAACAAGTTCTAACAGAGGTCATAGCACCGAAAAGAGATTGTTGTGTTACTCTTTCCTGTCCTGTACCATTACATTTTTTACAAGTTTCGGCATGGGTACCTGGTTTTGCTCCTGTACCATGACAAGTAACACACTCGTCTGTCACTGGTACAGAAATTTCCTTTGTACCACCAAAAATAGACTCTGAAAATGAGATTTGCATATTTACATGAATATCATTTCCTCGTCTTGGTCCACTTCGTCTACTTCTAGCACCACCACCAAAGTCAAAGCCAAACATACTACCAAAAATATCGCCAATATCTCCCATGTCAAAGTCGCCAAAACCAGCACCACCCATCCCACTACTTGGGTCAAATGCTGCATGCCCAAATTGGTCATAACGTGCTTTTTTCTGTGGGTCACTGAGTACCTCATAAGCTTCGCCAAGTTCTTTAAATTTTTCTTCTGCTTCTTTATTTCCAGGATTTGCATCTGGATGATATTTTTTTGCCAACTTACGATAAGCTTTTTTAATTTCGTCCTCGCTTGCACCCTTGCTGACACCTAACACCTCATAATAATCGCGCTTTTCTGCCACTTACTTCACCACCTAAAACCTTTCTGTCTGCTAACAACGAACCTTTTCAATTAACACACTGGCACCCCCAAACATTTGCTTGGGGGTGTAAAGCAAAAATATCTCTTATTTTATAACTCTTTTCCTTCTCCGTCAACCACATCATCATTTTGTTGTGGTTCTGCACCTTCTGCGCCGCCTGCTGCCTGATATAATTTTTCAGAAATTTTATAAAATTCTTGTTTTAATTCCTCTGTTGCAGACTTGATATTAGAAACATCACTTTCTGTCATGTTTGCTGGTTCCATATCTTTGATAATGTCTTTTAAGTGATTTAATGCACCTTCTACAGCACTCTTTTCTTCTGCACTGATTTTATCTTCCAATTCAGACAAGGTTTTTTCTGTTTGGAAAACAAGAGAATCTGCTTCATTTTTGGCATCAATCGCTTCTTTTCTTTTTCTATCTTCTTCTGCAAATTGTTCTGCTTCTTTGACTGCTTTTTCAATTTCTTCATCGCTTAAATTAGAGCCAGCAGTAATTGTAATTTTTTGTTCTTTTCCTGTTCCTAAATCTTTTGCAGATACATTTACAATACCATTTGCGTCAATGTCAAAAGCAACTTCAATCTGAGGAACACCACGTCTTGCAGGTGCAATACCATCTAATTTAAACTGTCCTAATGTTTTATTATCTCTTGCTAACTGTCTTTCACCCTGTACAACGTGAATATCCACTGCTGTTTGATTATCTTCCGCGGTAGAGAAAATTTGTTTTTTGCTAGTAGGAATTGTGGTATTTCTATCAATCAACTTGGTAGCAACACCGCCTAATGTTTCAATACCAAGAGATAATGGAGTAACATCCAACAACAATACGCTACCTGCACCTTCTTCACCAGAAAGTTTACCACCCTGTATGGAAGCACCAACAGCAACACATTCGTCAGGATTAATGCCTTTGAATGGGTCTTTTCCTGTAAATTTTTTGACTGCATCTTGTACTGCTGGTATTCTTGTAGAACCACCTACTAACAATACTTTATCAATATCATTTGCTGTCAAGTCTGCATCAGACAATGCTTGACGAACTGGCTGCATGGTTCTATCTACTAAATCACTTGTTAATTCATCAAATTTTGCTCTTGTTAAAGTAACATCTAAATGTTTTGGACCATCTTGATTCATTGTGATAAATGGCAGATTAATATTTGTGGTTGTAGTAGTAGAAAGTTCTTTTTTTGCTTTTTCTGCTGCTTCTTTCAAACGTTGCATTGCCATTTTATCTTTGCTTAAATCCATGTTTTCTGCTCTTTTAAATTCTTCAATCAAGTAGTTGATTACTTTATTATCAAAATCATCGCCACCTAAACGAGTGTCTCCATTGGTAGCCAATACTTCAATAACGCCATCACCAATTTCAATAATAGAAACATCGAAGGTACCACCACCCAAGTCATATACCATTATTTTTTGTTCTTGTTCATTGTCAAGACCATAAGCAAGGGCTGCGGCTGTTGGTTCATTAATAATTCTTTTAACATCTAAGCCAGCAATTTTACCAGCATCTTTTGTTGCTTGTCTTTGTGCGTCGTTAAAATAAGCTGGTACGGTAATAACTGCTTCAGAAACATTTTCTCCTAAATAGCTTTCTGCATCTGCTTTTAATTTTTGTAAGACCATTGCAGAAATTTCTTGTGGAGAATATTGCTTCCCTTCAATAGATACTTTATAACTATTTCCCATTTCTCTTTTAATGGAACTGATGGTATTGTCTGGATTTGTAATTGCCTGACGTTTTGCTGTTTCACCAACTAAACGCTCGCCATTTTTTGCAAAACCAACAACAGATGGTGTTGTTCTAGCGCCATCTGAATTTACAATAACAACTGGCTGTCCACCTTCCATGACTGCTACACAAGAATTTGTTGTTCCTAAGTCAATACCAATAATTTTACTCATAATTTATATCCTCCTATAGTTTAAACCATGTATTTTTTATTTTATTTTTCAGTTTGAAAACCTTGGGCTTCGCCTAAAGCCACAAGCTTTTTAAAAAACCTTGAGACTTTGTCTCAAACTCTACTTACTTTCTTAGAAGAAAGTAAGCAAAAGAATTTCTAACGGAAACTGCGTTTCCTTAAAAGAGTTGATTTTATAAGGAAAAACGTTAGTTTTTCCATGAAAGTTTTTTGTCCAACTTTTTTTTAAAAAAGTTGGTGGGTGTGGGTGAAACCCACAAAATTTCTTTCAAAAGGTTTTAGGTTTTTATCTGCTGGTGTTCTGTTGTCATTTCACTTGAAGCATTGTTCTAGTTCTTTGTGCAACAGCGAAACGCTAGTTTCGCACAAAAGTTCTTTGCTAACTTTCTTTCAAGAAAGTAAGTTAGTTTGCGACTTTAACCATGCTGTGACGGATGACTTTGTCTTTGTATTGATAACCTTTTTGCATTTCTAATGAAATGATATTTTCGCCATATTCTTCATTGTCCTCATGGGCAACTGCTGCATGGAGCTTTGGATTAAAAGACTCTCCTAATGCTTTAATTGGCTCTACACCTATCGTTGTTAAGATTTCTTGGAATTGTTTTAATGTCATAGCAACTCCTTTGTAAAAGCTGTCTTCTGCATTGTTTTGACATTCTACAGCAACTGCTCTTTCCAAATTGTCTACAACAGGTAATAATTTTTCCACTGTGCTTCTGACACCATCATCATACATGCTTGCTTTTTCTTTGATGGTTCTTTTTCTAAAATTATCAAATTCTGCAAAACATCTTTGATATTTATCTAAATAATCTGCACATTGTGCTTCTAGTTTTGTTATTTTGTCTTCTGCTGTTTCTTCCTTTTCCTGCTCTGCTGTCGATTCTTCTGCTTGTTCTTCTGTTGTTGCTTCCTCTACAACATCTATTTCTTGCTTTTCTTTCTCCTCCACTGGTAAACCTTCTTTCTTCATTTTTAACTAGGTATCATTTTTATTTTCAGCTAATGCTTGCAATACATTTTCTATATTTTTTACCATACCATTTAGTACAGATACCACTTGTGAATAATCCATTCTGGTAGGTCCCAATATTCCTATGGTTCCCCTTGTGCCATCTCCCATTTTATAAGTTGTTGTAATGACACTACAATCTTTGATACTTTGTAAGGTGTTTTCACTTCCTATCATAATTTGCATTTCATCATTTTTTTGTTCTTCTAGCAAGGTAATGAGAACATCCTTTTGCTCTAATATTTGAAATAAAGATTTTGCTCTTTGGAGATTGCTAAATTCAGGAAATGCTAATATATTTTTAGTTCCACTTAAATGAACTTGTATATTTTCTGCACCTCTAAGCGTTTTTTCTACCGCAAGTAACAATTTTGGTAAAATATATTGATATTCTCGCAGCTCTTTTTTTAGTATGCTTATCATATATTCATCAATATCTCCTAATGTACAACCTTTTAAGATATTGTTGACACACATTCCCATTTCAAATATTTTTTGTTCTTCTGGCATAGAAGAAACTTTTAACACATGATTTTTGATGTAATTTCCATCTGTTGCAATCACTAAAATAATAGATTCACTATCTAACGGTATGAGCCGAATTTGTTTTAATTTTGCACCTTTTGAAATAGGTTCTGAAATCAGTGTTGTATAACTGGTTAACATAGAAATTGCTTTTGCTGTTTCTTCCATAAGATAGTCAATCTGGTTGATATTTCTTGTAACAACACTCCTTAACAGTTGTTGTTCTTCTTCTTTTAATTCTCTTTTTTGCATTAACCTGTCGACATACAAACGATAGCCTAAGTCTGATGGAATTCTGCCAGAAGAAGCATGAGGTTGTATAATAAAGCCCATATCTTCTAAATCGCTCATTTCGTTTCGAATGGTAGCGGAACTGATGCCTAAATTATATTTTTTTGCAATGGTTCTGGAACCTACAGGCTCAGCTGTTGCAATATAGTCATTGATGATTGCTTGCAATATTTGTATTTTTCTATCATTCAATGCCATATTGTCAACTCCTTTCTTTGTTAGCACTCATTATCATCGAGTGCTAATTTCTACTCTTAAAATAACACTTGATAGAAAATATGTCAAGTGTTTTTTACATTTTATTTTTGTTTTTTCTGATTTCTTTTAATAAGGCAGACTTTCTTTTACAAAAAAGTTTTGTTTTGTTTCGATGGTTTTACTCTGTTGTGGAGGTTGCTCTTTGTGTTGTTCTGTTTCGTTCGATGGTGCAGAAGTAGCACATTTGGCAAGTACTAATATAAAAAATATGAGGATAAAAATATATTTTATAATGTTTTTATTTTTTTTAAGGAAAGGTATGGTTGTTTTTCCTTTTTTCTTCTTTTTATATCTTTTTTTTCTTCTCTTTTTTTTCACAACAAAAAGATTTTTTTTGACATTTTTAATATTTTTAAATATTTTTGGTAATTTGACTTGAATTACTTTATAGATTCCCATTTTTTATCCCCCCTTATTATCATATAAACTTTTGAATCGGAATATGATTTTATCCATAAAAATCATAAAACTTCCTTTTTGTCTTATTTTTTAACAAACGTAAAAATGACTGATGAGGGGTACATCAGTCATTAAAGAGAGGGGGGTAATTATGTTTGACAAAGCTCTTAATTGTGAGGAGGAGAGCTTGTCATATTTTTGAAAACACAATCTATAGTCATTCAACCTTGGGGAAGGTTGATACAAAGCAATGAAAAATGGTATCAAAAAATGTCCATTTCTTTTTTTTCACTTTTTGATTCATGTCTATAATTTCACCATCATAAATTTCTAAAATTTCTAATTTTCTTTTCATGTAATAGCCTTCTTTTTCATTCATTAAGGGGGGCGTATCTCCCGGGGCAGGGAGATACGTATATAGAAGTTAGGGGTGCTTTGTTTTTTATTAACTTCTGAAACCTAGTATAATGGAAAAATATGTCCATTTTATGAATAAATACTTAATTAATTCTTAATCCTTATTAAAAATTGCTTGCATTTTTCTAATATTTCAAGAAAGTTTCCATATAAAAGGAAAAAATAAAATCTGTTTTTTGATTTTAAAAGGAAATAGGCTAAAATAAAAAGAAAAAATGTTTCATCAAACTCCAAAATGTAAAGGGAAAGCTTTGAACATGTAAAGTATTATTGGGTGACATTAATAGACAAAAAACTTTTTACAAATGCATAACTAAATGACATTTGCTAGTGCTAAGGTAAGTAATAAGCCTGTCATACGAGTAGTGCTATCAAATTGTATGGGCGCAGAAGCTTGGTCTGCTCCCATTGCTTGTAAGGTTTGTTCTTTATTTGCTAAAAGATAAGAAACATCTTGCCCAACGTTTTGAATAGACTGTAAAAAAAGTAACGCCTGTATCATGTTATCCATTTGTTGTTTTCCACTCTCATTTGTAAATGCTTTCATTGCACGTAACAGTGTGACTTCACGGGAAGGATGTTCTATGACATCATTTTGCCTTGCTTGTGCAGCCGCATGTAGTTTTTGAATGTATTTTTTTTGTAGAGTTTCTCGTAATGTTGTCATGACTTGGGAAAAATCATTTCCTAAACCGTTTTGATTTCCTAATAATTGACTTAATTCATAAATATCATTGTTTTCCATAGCATACCTCTTTTCTATCAAATATTATGCCAAACAGGCATTTAAATTAAGTAAGCCCTTTTCTTTGCCATATTGTGAAGATAATATAATACGATGTTTAATTTGGTCGGGAGAAAGAGAAGGATATTTTTCTAAAAGTAAGGCAGCCGCTCCACTTACCATTGGTGTTGCCATAGAAGTACCACTCATTTTAATATAGTATTTTTCCACAATTTTTCCACTATCCCTATTTTGTAGCCCAAAATCATAATGAGGGGACAAGGTAGAAACAATATTTTCTCCCGGTGCCCAAATATCTGGTAAAAACATCATATTTCGGCGAAAAAAAAGAGGAGAATTTTGTGCTTGATAAAAAAAACGTCTGTCTTCCCAAGCGCCTACTGTAATAATGCGTGGACTGATGGCGGGAGAAGGCTGAAAATGTCTTCTACTGTCCGGGTTACCTGCAGCAGCTACAACAGTGATTCCTTTGCTCCATAGTTTGTTGACAGCTTCCATAAGGGGGACATTAATTTTTCTGTCATTGGTGCCTATGGAGAGATTTACCACTTTTATATTATATTTCGCTGCATTGTCCATTATCCATCTTAAACCAGAAATTGCTTGGGCAGAATTTCCCTGTCCGTATCTATCTAATATTTTAATAGCAATGATATTACTTTCTGGAGCAATTCCTTGATATTTTCCACCAGAAGCATAGCCATTTCCACAAACAATGCCCGTGACATGTGTCACGGGCATCTGTATTTATAATATTTGATTTACTTTAAAAATTAAATGCATTGTTTTTTGGGAATTTAAAAGATGATTTTCAATGGCTGCTTTTAATTCTTGTGGGTCTTGTTTTAATATTGCGTCAAATATTGCTTGATGTTCTTCAACACATTCTATGTTGCGTATTTGAGACTGCTGCATATAAGCGTAACTGGAATACATGAAGGGGTTAAGATTGCGAAATGTTTCAATTACTTTTTGATTACCACTGCCTGTTAAATATAATTCATGAAAAGCGCTGTCAAAACTATAGTAAGTATTGCTTTTTTGTGGGTCATCGTCAGTGATGGTTTGCAAAAAAGCGTTATGGTCTTCTATATTTTTGCGCATTTGTTCTTGTAAGATTTTGTTGTAACTAAATGTAGAAAGAATATCTTTCATAAAATATAAATCCATCATTAGACGCATATCAAAAATTTCGTCTAGTTCTTCAATCGAGACATGGCGTACACTCATCCCTTTGTTGGGCACACTAATTACCATGTGGTCAGAGATTAAACGATTTAAAGCCTGTTTTACGGGAGTGTCACTCACTTCGTATTTTCTACTTAATTCTTTTACATTAATCTTTTGTCCGGGAAAAAGTACCTTATTGCCAATATCTTCTTTAATGTTTAAATAAATTTGATCTACAAGTGTTATTTTTTTACTCATATAAACGCTCCTTAACTGTTTGTTCTTTTGTGGCAAAATAGGAATTTTATGTAGATTTTTATTCTTTTCTACTTTAATATAATAGAAAATTATATTTATGATAAAAGCGTATCACGACAATCAAAACTTGTCAATATGTTAAACGGAAAAAGTCACATATTTTTTTATATTTTAGCAAAAAAATTGTTCAATATGATATATTATGTATAGTTGATAGATTTTTTACAAAAAAACAGCGCTTTTTCTTTTGAAAAAGCGCTAATCTATTACAAAAAAAATTTTTTTTGATAGGATAGGAACCTATATTATCTTAAAAAACTCTTTTTCTTTTATTGATAATCGTTTCCTGCTAAATAGCGATAAAATGCGTCATCACACCATAAGTTTTTTTGTATGACATGAACAAAAGAATCAGAAATGTCAAATGCTTGTCTAACTTTTTCGGCATTTTCTTCCAAACAGAAAGAATGAATGCTATATTCCCCATTATGGATGACATTATCTGTTATTTTTCTGTAATTACCTGACATAGTTGTGGAAGAAGTATAGAGTGGCTGCCACCAAGAACCATAAAGAAGTCCTTCTGCGTCTGCATTTTCACCACTTTTTTTGGCATATTTTAATATCAATCCGTCAAATTTTGCTTTGTCTGCTGTAGAACGAAATTCTAATGCTAAATCATATTCCACTGCATAAACTAAGTATAAGTCATCCTCAAATTGTCTGACTTCATATCTGGGTTTTGGTTCTGGCACAGGTCCCCAATCCAGAAGATATTCATAAACAGATATTTTAGGTTCCAACTGAACTTTTGCAACAATACCTTCGCTTTGTAGCAATCCTATGATTTGGTTAGCATGTTTGATATCATCATGCCCATAGCGTAAGGTCAATTCTGGAATAAAACGAGCGTCATAACTGTCTTTTTTTAGATTATAGCCAGTTGTCACTTTGTTTTGTACTGCTTGACTACCGATTTGGTCTAATGTTTCGTCACTAAAGATTTCAAAAGAATTCCATGTGTTATTTAACTTGCTGTAGATGTCTACATCATTGGAATAGCCCAAAAAGTTTCTACCTTGTCCAGTAGCATCTGCAACAGATGTTAAAACACGTAACGCTTGTGCTTTTGAAATACTTGTGTTTGTTAAGTCTTTTGCTTCTATTAAGCCAGTTGTCAGTGCACAAGCAGCGTATTTTGCCGTTGCTTCATCCAAAGAGAAAAATTTAATATTGTGTTGTGCCAAGATTTTAGAATATTTTTCTTCTGGAAAAGTCAATGCTAATTCTTCCATACCAGAAGCCTGCATAATAGGCTGTAAAAGCTGTAACATCCCTGTATGAACATTGTCATAGGAAAGCTCCATACCACTTATTTTTTCTAACATAGAACAAAATTCTTCTGCCGAAACGATGTTAGAAATATTGGATATTTGAAAATAAGAATTGAGATACTGCATATTTTCAGCAGTGGTAGCAGTGTTTGCAGCAAAAGCTGGTATTGCCTGAAAAATCATGGTGCCCGCTAATAAGAAGGCGGAAATTGCCTTTTTGAATTTCATAAAAATCCCCCTTTATGAATTGAAGTGAAATCTTGAGAACTTTATTTTTAAAATCTTGTAAATTTTAAAAGAAAGATTAGCATTTTCCTAGCTTTTTTACTTTCTATATGACATTTCAAATTTTTTCAAACAAAGCCTCAAAGTTTTTATACAAATATGATACACAGTTTCTATTTGTTTGTCAAAACATTAGGAAAAAGAAGCAAAAAAAAGAAAGAAGTTATCATAAATAGTAACATATTTTACGATAAAAGGAGAAGAAGAATGAAAAAAGCAGCAATTTATTGTCGTTTATCTGTAGAAGATAGTAAGGAGCAAGAAAGTGAGAGTATCCAAAATCAAAAGTTATTGTTAACGGATTATGCTATTGAAAAAGGTTTTTTTCTCTACCATATTTATTGTGATGAACATTATTCTGGTATGGATAAAAATAGACCTGCTTTTCAAGCAATGCTGGAAGATGCAAAAAAAGGGCTTTTTGAAATTATATTGTGTAAAACACAATCTCGTTTCACAAGAGATATAGAAGTGTTTGAAAAATATGTACATGAATTATTCCCCTTGTGGGGGATTCAGTTGATTAGTGTTGTGGATAAGATAGATAGCAATAACAAAGAAAATAAAAAGGTAAGGCAAATCAATGCACTTATTAATGAATGGTATTGTGAAGATTTATCAGAAAATATCAAGGCAGTTTTAAAAAGAAAAAGAAAAGCTGGACAATTTGTGGGAGCTTTTACCTGCTATGGTTATCAAAAATCAAGTGAGGATAAACATAAATTAGTGGTAGATAAAGAGGCTGCTGAAGTTGTAAAAAGAATCTTTGATTCTTTTTTAAAGGGGTATCGCTGTAAAGAAATAGCAGATATGTTAACACAAGAGGGCATTTTGACACCAACACAATATAAAAAAGCAAAAGGAATTGCATTTCAAAATCCGAATGCAAAACAAAATACTACTTGGTCTTACAATACGATTAAAAAAATATTGACAAATGAATATTACATTGGTTCTTTGGTACAGGGAAAAGAGAAAAAAATAAACTATAAATATAAAAAAAGAATCCTTACAGATAAAAAAGATTGGATTGTGATTAAAAAAAATCATCAAGCGATTGTGGAGGAAGAAATATTTTATATGGTGCAGAGGCAGTTTCAAAAAAGGGAGAAGAAGTGTAGGACAACACCCTACAACCCAAAAGCTTTTTAAAAAAAGCTTCAGTCTGTCAATAAAGTCTTTTTTGTGGGCTTCACCCACACCCACCAACTTTTTTTAAAAAAGTTGGACAAAAAACTTTATTGGAAAAACTAGCGTTTTTCCTAGAGGTTTTTTAAGAAAGGGGGTGTTTTTTTCCAAAAAAGGAAGATACGAAGGATGTGTTCCGTGTCCGTTATCATCATAGGGAGAAAGTCGATTTCCTACAAAGTCGCGAAAAGCAATAATTCTGTTATATGGTAAAATAAAATCTTCTACAGGAGAAATACCAGTATCTAAGATAGCGATACCAATGTTTTTTCCCTTATATCTTATCTTATCTTTTTTTTGAATAACATGTTTTGCTGTATCCATACACACAGAAAGTGTGTTTGTTTCTGCTTTGGACATATATAAAACTCCTTTTCTGTCTTTCTATATAGAATATGAAATAAGAGTTTTTTTGGGAATTGTTTTTGAGTTATTTTTTTTAAGGACATAGCATACTATAAAAAGAAAGGAGTAGGAGAAAAGGGGGATACCTATGGAAAAGGAGATAGAAAAAATCAAACTGTTTTCCCAACTGATGGGACAGGATATGCCAAAGGAAGCAGAATTATTAAAAATGATGGAAACTGCAAAAAAAATGCAGAAATTTTTTAATACAGAAGAAACAGAACAAAAAAAACAAAATACATTGACAACAAAAGAAGAAACAACACTTTTTACAAGAACAAAAGAAGAGAATATGATATATGCTTCTATTCCTTTTTTAGATAAAGAATATCAAAGATATTTATATGTGATTGTAAGATTATTGGAAATGAAAAGAGTGCTTGAGGGAAATGAAATGCTAGAGGCAAGAAGTCGCACAAGGGATGACCCAAAAAAAAGAAGAAAAAACTTGTTACAAGCCATTCGACCCTATTTAACAAGAGAAGAAAAACAGAAAATTGACTTTGTTGTAAAAGCAATGGACATTAAAAATATTATGGAATGGAAGGAAGAAATGATATGAAAGAAACTTTTTTAGAAAGACCAGAATTTCAAAAGTTAGGGAAGCAGAAAATTGCTGTATTGCGGGAATTAGCAGAGAAGGCAAAAGGAAAACAACCTATGGAATTATTAGAACTTTTACAAATGTATGGTGAAAAGTTAACAGGAGGAAATGCGATTGCCCCAGCAGAAAGAACAGCATTACTAGTTGCAATGGAGGAAAGCCTGGAAAATGAGGAAAAAGCCCAATTTCAAAATGCCATAAAAATGTTAAAAATGATGGGTAAACTTTGACTTTGTTGGAGAAAACTAAAACAAGGATTGCAATAGAAAAGATTAATTTTATAAGGAAAAGGCTAATTTTTGTAGTAAGATTTTTTGTTTCACTGTTTTAAAAAAGCGGATAGATAACGTTTAAAAAAGAGAATCTGTTGAAAAATAAAAGGGAAAACATCATGTTTTCCCTTATTTTTATAAGAAATCCGTGCATCTATGTTCGATAGTGCCTTCCATGCGTTACCTTTGTTGTTGGCTCCAACTAAGCTACCTTGCGGCACACAAGAGTGCTTACTTAGTGCTGCTGTCTTCCGACCCTGACACGGTTCATAAGTTCCTGTTGCACAAGACTCAATCTTCAGCACCAACGCAAAAGGGCAGACCATACAAAACAACTACCTCATTATAGACATCATCCCCACTATAGCGGATTGTGGGCTACAAGACACCGCTAACGCCCCGACTAGCACGGAAATTTTTATTTTACAATGAACTTTTTTAGTATACCGTATAAGGATATCATTTGTCAATGGTATTTTTTGTAAATTCATATAAATGATTTCCCCATTCCCACCCTTGAAACCATAACACCAGCACTGGTAGTAACAATAAACAGTAAACCTAGCTTGTTGCCATACTCATGTTACAATATTGATTCTAACTTTTCTGTTTTTATGCAGGAATCTGCTGCATGAGTCAATGGAGGCACAGTTTTCCTACTGTAAGGTTGTGCTGCGCATATTATGGATTTCTATTCCTATTTGTTATACTAAATCAATGGTCCAGTTAATCCCTTGTAATTTTGTATCAAGTTCACGATATTGTTTGGAAAGTTGATGAATGGTATTTTGTAATTCTTTTGCATCAATACAACGTACAAATTTTATTTCAGTAGAACTGTAACGTTCTGGACGAATCATTGCGGATTCGTAAATGGCGCGATAGATTCCAATTTTTGCCTTTAGGCTGTCTCGGCGCGCAATCGCATCTGCAACATTTCCATTTTCGTCAAAAGGAGTTGCATTGTTGGTTGCATTAATTTTTCTGATAAGAAATAAAAGACGCTCCATATTTTCTTCATATTCTGCAATTAAGTCTCTTGGATTTTCGGCTGGAGTGTCTCCCTCTTGAATCATGGTATTGCTTTTTATGCGATTAAAAAGTTGTATATTTTTTCTTTGGAGTTCTGCTCTTTCAATCAATGCTTCAGCAAGTTTCATCATATCCTCCTTTGTACTGCCCATAAACACAAAAACCCTTGTGTTTTTACAAGGGTTTTTTATGCGGATAACAGGAATCGAACCTGCACCCTCTCGGACTGGATTCTAAGTCCAGCGCGTCTGCCAGTTCCGCCATATCCGCACATAGGATTATTTTCTATTATAATGCAAATGAAAAAAAAGTCAATAAAAAAGTCAAAAAGATTTGAATTTTTTTAAAATAAATCTTTCAAAGTATAAAAAGCCGTAAAAAAACAAATTGCTTTTTCCGGCTTTTTTCATTTTATTTTTTGCGAAATACATTTCTAAAAAAGTTTTTTCCTAAATCTGTTACAGTATCAAGTCCCATACTATTTTGTTTGGAACGATTGCAAGTTTTGCACATACATTGCAAATTAAAAAGGCTATCGCTGCCGCCTCTGCTTTGTGGAATAATATGGTCAATATCGACATCACTTTTGCGAAGTTTTTTGCCACATCTTACGCAAGTATACCAACCATGATTTGATTTATTTTTTTCAAAATAACTGTCTCTATATCCCATAAAAACGCCTCTTTTCCTTTCTCTTAAATGATAGGAATATTATATCTTATTTTTTGTCAAAATACAACAATTTTTGACAGATTTACAGCGTTTTTAACCATTGTTCCATTTTTTCATTTTTTTCGATTGAGGCAATACAGCGCTCCATTCTTTCGAGCATTGCAGGGGAAACACACACACGCCTTTTATTATAATATTCATTGCAAAGAGAAAGAAATTTTTCAGGATAGATAAACAAGGCTAAAAGCATTTTTTGATAGGATACGGATAATGTATTTTCAGATTCATAAGCAGAAAGCATTTTTTCTGCTGTTGCAATATCGCAATCTTGTTTTTTTAAAAAACGTCTGAAATACATGACCAAATCTACCATATTATGGTCGTAAGTACATTTGGAAAGCCCTGTTATCCATATTCCATTTTTATTTTGTCGAATATTTTCCCCTTTAAAAATATTATGGCAAATCGTTTTTTGTTTTTCTGCTGTATGGATTGCTTCTGAATAATTTATTTCTAAAAATAATTGTTTTGCTTCTTCAATTTTTTCCATATAATAGGGGAATTGTTGTTTTACAAGCAAATCTAAAGGGGTGTAACTACTTTGTTTTTCAATTCTTTTTTTAATTTTTAATAATTCAATCCTTCTTTTTTCGTATATTTCTAAACGATTTTTTCCAGAAAAATAACCCGATGGACTGTATAAACCATTTAAGGCTTTGTGTAATTTTGCTAACAATTTTGCCCCTATAATAAATGTTTGTGTTTCTTCTTCATTGAAAGCTTCTGATTCTACTGCATTTTCTACTGTATAATGATTTCCTTCCCATGTATAGTAGGGGAGACCTTGTTGACTACATAAAAATTTGCTCACACAAAATCCTTGTTTCAATAAATGTTCTTTTATATCATGCTCAAATAATATTTGTTTTGGTGGGGTGATACTTTTGCGTACTTCAAGTATTCCTTTTTCTGTTTTGCATAAATATCCTGTACGAACTCTGTTTCCACCTAGAAAATGTAATCCGTAACCCTCCCACAATATTTTTTCGTAATTATCATCCATTTCTCTCCTCCCTCCATTCACAAATAAAAGACTCAGTCTGTCAAAAAAGTCTTTTTTTGTGGGTTTCACCCACATCCACCAACTTTTTTAAAAAAAAGTTGGACAGAAAACTTTCGTGGAAAAACTAACGTTTTTCCTTATCAAATCAATCTTTTTAGCAAAACGTTAGTTTCGCATGAAAGTTCTTTGAAGTGTTTGAGGGCTAACCCTCAAGGCTTTTGACAAGCTGGACTTTTGTTTTTTTAAAAAGATTGATTTTATCAATAAAAATACTTGTTTTTGCAAAAAAAATTTGCAAGAATTCTTTGTCCAATTTTATTTTAAGAAAGTTGATGGTCTTTTTTATATTATGAAGTAAGGTGTTGAAATATAACTTATTTTTGTTTTGTATACTCTAACAATATCTGTTTGTTGTTTTTTTCTGGGTCTCTGTGGACGATATCTAATAAAAAAGACAAAGTTTCTCCAATTTCTTTTCCATGAATTCCATGTTTCTGTAAATCTTTTCCTTTGATGGCAAGTGTTTTCAGCGTAATACAATCTCCTCTTTTTTGTATTGTTTCAAGACAGTGTAACCATTTTGTCGTATCTTTTTTTTGTCCTTGTATCAAAAAAAGCCTATTCAGTTGTTCTGGTGTAATTTCACATGCTTTTTTACGTATTTCATATTCTTGCAATGGGATTTCATCTTTCAAATGTTCTAAAAGCATAACAATAGACTTGATACTGTGATTATCAAAACGGAAATCTTTTAAAAGCTGTTCCCCTTCTTTTGGTGTTAAGTATTGCAAAAAAATAGTCCAGCGTATGATTCTGTCTAAAGGAGCCGTTTTTAGTTCCTGTAGAATGTTTGTTCCATGTTGTAGCATTTTTTGGTACAGCAAAGGGGAAATTTCGTTTAAAAGTCCAGATTCCCACAAAAGACAAATTTTTTCTAAATATTGAGATTGTAGCATTTTTTCTAGTTCTTCATGGATTCTTTCTGCGCTGATTTTTTGGATTAATGCTTTTTGTTCTTGTAAAGCTTGATATGTTTCTGGTTCTATTTCAAAGCCTAACTGTGCAGAAAAGCGTAAGGCTCTTAACATTCGTAAAGCATCTTCTTGAAATCGTTTTTTTGGGCTTCCTACACCTTGTATTTTTTTTTGCTTTAAATGTTCTTGTCCACAAAAATAATCTTGAATTCCTTCTTTGGGATGATATGCCATTGCATTAACAGTAAAATCCCGTCTTTGTAAGTCTTCTTTTAAACTTTTGGTAAAGATGACTTGACTAGGATGACGACAATCATAGTATTCTTTTTCAATACGATAAGTTGTAATTTCATAATGGTCTTTTTCACATACGACAGTCACTGTACCATGTTTTAAGCCTGTATCATAAGTTTTGGGAAATATTTTTTTAACTTCCTGCGGTTGTGCAGAGGTGGTAATATCCCAATCTTGTGGCTTTCTTTGTAATAAACAATCTCGAACACAACCACCTACAATATAAGCCTCAAAACCTGCATCATTCAGCTTTTGTACTATTTTTTTTACTTTTTCAGGAATTATCATATGTTCCCTCCTTTTATACCATATAAAAAAAGGAGTCTGTCAAGACTCCTCACAGTGTATCAATAAAGTCTTTTTTGTGGGTTTCACCCACACCCACCAACTTTTTTAAAAAAAAGTTGGACAAAAAACTTTCCTGAAAAAACTAGCGTTTTTTCTAATAAAATTCATTCTTTTTAAGGAAACGAAGTTTCCGCTAAAAGTTTTTTTCTTCTTTCTTAAAAGAAAGAAGTGAGAGTTTGAGAGGCGTTGCATGTCCAGTGGACATGCGTTCAGCGCCGACCGGAACGAAGTGTAGACAAGGCTCTCAAGGTTTATTGACAAACTAAAAGAAATCTGTCAATAAAGTCTTTTTTTGTGGGTTTCACTCACACCCACCAACTTTTTAAAAAAGTTGGACAAAAAACTTTCCTGAAAAAACTAGCTTTTTTCTAATAAAATCCATTCTTTTAAGGAGGCACAGTATAAAAACAATATCCTTAAGATTTGAAAGTTGTTATTGTTGTGCCTTGATATGTGCAGCAACTTTGACATCTTCTCTTTGGATATGATTTAAAAGCCAGCCACCAACACTAGTATTTACTTTTCCTACTAATGCAATGGTAGGACCTTCTTTTTGTAATTGTATCCCTAGTTCTTTTACCACTTTTTTAAATTCTTCATGGTATCTTTTATGGTTGGCATAATCTGGATAGCGATATTGTACTTGTAGTTTTTCTTCATCGCCAAAATGTTTTGCAGTATAATCATATAAAAATTTCATGGTTTTTTCAATTTCTGCTCTGCCTTTTCCAGAGGAGCAGGCTTGTAATAAATTGTTAATTGCCTCAATTAATTGTCTATGTTGTTGGTCTATCATTGTGTTTCCTGTTTCTAAATTTTTGTTCCAAGAAAAAGCCATTTGAAATCCTCCTTATTCTTATAATTTTTTTCATTTTATCATTATTTTTAAAAAGATATCATATGATTATTCTCTAATTTGTCCATCTCCATAGATAATATATTTTGTGGTTGTCAATTCTTTTAAGCCCATAGGACCCCTTGCATGAAGTTTTTGCGTGCTAATGCCAATTTCTGCACCAAAGCCAAATTGCCCGCCATCTGTAAACCTTGTGGATGCATTGACATAAACGGCTGCTGCATCAATTTCGTTTAAAAATCTTTGTGCATTGGTGTAATTTTCTGTTATGATTGCTTCAGAATGACCAGTTGTATAGGTTCGAATATGTGCCATTGCTTCCTCTATGTTTTCCACTATTTTAGCAGAAATGATGTAGTCTTCATATTCGGTTGACCAGTCTTGTTCTGTTGCGGGAATAGCCCCTTCCACAAAATTTAAGGTTGCTTTATCCCCTCGAATTTCTACCTTCTTTTGCTGCAACGCTTTTCCAATCTCAGGCATAAATTTTTCTGCAATGTTTTTATGCACTAAAAGACTTTCGCAAGCATTGCATACACCCGGTCTTTGTGTTTTTGCATTGATGACAATACGCATAGCTTTTTCCAAATCTGCACTTTCATCCACATAGATATGACAATTTCCAATTCCTGTCTGTATTACAGGTACAGTGCTATTTTCCACAACATTTTTGATAAGCCCTGCACCACCTCTTGGTATCAAAACATCTAAATATCCATTTAAGCGCATCATTTCATTTGCTGTTTCTCTGTTGGTATCTTGCACAATTTGAATACATTCTTTTGGCAATCCTTCTTTTTCCAGTGTTTGCTGGAATATTTCTACGATTGTTTTATTAGAGCCGATGGCTTCTTTTCCACCTCTTAAAATAACAGTATTACCAGCTTTTAAACACAATCCAAAAGCATCTGCTGTTACGTTTGGGCGTGCTTCAAAGATAATGCCTATCACACCCATAGGTACCCTTTTTTGTCCAATGATTAAGCCATTATCAAGTGTTTTCATAAAAATGACTTCTCCCACTGGGTCATTAAAAGAAGCCACTTGACGCAATCCTTCTGCCATAGAATGGATTCTGTCTTTGGTCAAGGTTAATCTATCAATAAAAGCAGTTCTAACACCAGCTGCTTTTGCTGCTTCTACATCCTTTTGATTGGCTTCTAATAGTTTATCCATATTTTCCAGTAAAGCATCTGCACTGTTTCGCAATACCTTGTTTTTTTCTGGTGTAGGAAGTGTTGCCAATATTACAGAAGCTTCCTTTGCTTTTTTTCCCATTTCCAACAATTCACTCATCTGTTTCCTCCTTAAAGCCGTAAGCATTCATCCTATTTTCCGCTTATAAAGAAGCGAGTTTTTCTAATAATAAATTGCTTCTGTCAATAAATGCTGTCATTTCCTCTGAAGAAAGTGTTTTATGACTCATTAATGCTAAATCATACACTTGATGACATACAAGGTCTAATTCTTCCTTTTTGTCTGCCTCTGCTTTCCATTTACAGATTTGTTGTACCAATTTATGATTACTGTTTAAAATTAATGTTTCATCTGGTTTTGCAGTAGCAAATAACAGTTTCATTTGTTCATTTTCGCCATAAGCTTCTTTCATTTCCAGCATTCTGCGGGATTCTTCTGTTAATACAATCATACCAGAAACTTGTTCTGCTTTTAATGGTTCTGCTTTTACTTTGAGGGTTTCATTGTTTAGGATACCTCTAAAAAGGTTTTGTAGTTCTTCATTTTGTGCTTGTTCTGCCTTTTTGGTTTCTTCATCTTTTTCTTGTTCTTTTTGTTGTAAGGTATCACTAATGTCTGCATCAATTCTTTGTACTTTCACACCAGCATTTTTATATTCTAAAAAGGAAACAAAAGGTTTGTCAATCGGTGTAGAAAGAATGGCTGCTTCTAAGCCTTGCTCTTTAAACAAACGAATATATTGTGCCTGCTGGTTTTCGTCAGAAACAAAAAAGATTTTATTTTCATGTTTTTCTTTATTTTTTTCTAAGTATTCGTTAATGGTTTCATAAACATTATCGGTTGTTTTTAAAAGTAAAGAATCTTTAATTTTGTCATATAATTTTTCTTCTCTCATGCAACCAAATTTAATAAAGATGTTAATGTTATCCCAAAATCCTTCATATTGCTCTCTTTCATTTTTAAAAAGATGGTTTAATTTATCTGCAACTTTTTTGGTAATGTAATTTGACATTTTTTGTGCATAACCATCATTTTGTAGGGCACTTCTGGAAACATTTAAAGGTAAATCAGGGCAGTCCATGACACCTTTTAATAATAACAGAAATTCGGGAACAACTTCCTTGATGTTGTCTGCAATATACACTTGATTGGAATATAATTTAATTTCGCCATCGGTAATATCCATTTGTTGTACCAATTTTGGAAAATATAAAATACCTTTTAAACGGAAAGGATAATCCATATTTAAGTGAATCCAAAATAATGGGTCATTCATATCCATAAATACTTGATGATAAAACGCTTTGTATTCTTCTTCTGTACAATCTTTTGGTTGTCTTTGCCACAATGGATTGATTTCGTTTAATGGTTTGGGTTCTTCTTCTTTTTTGTCTTCTCCATTTGCAAGTTCTTCTGCTTCTTCTGGTGTCATATGAATCACGTTGCTATTTTCTTGTTCTACCGTTTTTTCTTGTTCTTCTTCCTTTGTGGTATGAATAAAGATTGGCACTGGCATAAAAGAGCAATATTTTTTCAAAGCAGCATATAAGGTACTTTCTTCCAGAAATTCTTTTCCATCTTCTCCTAAATATAAGGTAATATCGGTTCCTCTTTCTGTTCTGGTACCTTCTTCCATTTCATAGTCAATGCCACCTGTACAAGTCCATTTTGCAGATAAAGCATCTTTTTGATAAGACAGGGTATTGATTTCTACTTTGTCTGCTACCATAAATGCAGAATAAAAACCTAATCCAAAATGACCAATAATATCATTTTCTTCCTCTGATTTTTCTTGAAATTGCTGTAAAAAATCTGTTGCACCAGAAAAGGCAATTTGATTAATATATTTTTTAATTTCCTCAGCAGTCATACCAATACCATTATCTGTAATGGTTAATGTTTTTGCTTCTTCATCTAAAGTTACGTTAATTTCAAAATTGTCTTGTACTTCTGCTTCTCCCATAGAGCATAATTTTTTTAGTTTTGTAACAGCGTCACAAGCGTTTGATACTAATTCACGAATAAAAATATCTTTGTCTGTGTAAAGCCATTTTTTGATAATTGGTAAAAAATTTTCGCTATTAATTGAAAGATTTCCTTTTTCCATTGTATGATTTCCTCCTTTAATTTATCTTGCTTTCTGTTCTATCTAAAACATATTGTAACAGCAAAAATAAAAATGTCAACAAAAAATTAGCACTCGTTTGTGGTGAGTGCTAATGATAAAACCTTGAAAGAAAGGTTTAAGGTTTTATCACAGCAATATTTAACTGATGAAAAAAAGAAAGTACCCATTCATCCCAAGCATATTCTGCCGTTTTATCAAAAGAAAAAGTTTTTAAGGAGCAGCCTGTGGTACAAGTAACGGTATTTTGTTCGAACATAATATTTAAAAAAAAGGTTGCGGGAATAGAACAAACCATATTATTTTTCTGTTCGGGCATAGAAAAAATAATTTTAATATTTTTTGGTAGTTTTTGCCCTTTGATAATTTCAAAAGCATACTGCCGCATTTCATGCCAAAAACAATAATTATCTGTCATTAATTCTTGCTCTGCTAAAGAATAATATTGCTTATTTCTAGTACCATCTATTTGAAAAAGGGCAAAGGTAGTAATGTCCATTTGACGAAGGTAAAAATCATCAAAAGAATTTTGCTTTAGTAATAAATTCATAAACTCTTTGGTGTCATGAATAATAAATGAAATCATAATCATCCTCTTTTCCGCTTTTAATCCTTTTTATTTTACAATGAATTACGATGCATTACAATCTATTTTCGTTTGTACCGAACCGCTATCTGTGGTAAAATAGTTGAGAATAAGACAGGAGGAAGCATATGAGAGCAAAAAAGACAATCATTCATATTTTATTTTGGGGCATAGGATTAGGTTTCATTATGCTTATCATAGGATATGGTTTCCATTTATCCAAAAGCACAATGTTTATGATGTTATTCATTGGCTATTTGATGGGAATAGGACTTGCAATTCCTTATCAAATAAGGAAAGTGCATTTATTAAATCATAAAATTGAGGGTTTATTACAAAAAATGTATCAAGGAGAGATTGATACTTATATGATAGAAATGGATAAAATTTTAGAGCATACAGAAAATGATTATTTAAAGTCCATTTTAAGGATAAATCAATGTATAGGCTATACATTAAAAGGAGAGTTTGCAACTTCTAATGATTATTTAGAAAAAATTGACAAACATACGATTGACAAGGCAAGTCAAGCTATCCTTTATCATAATATTGCTTTAAATTGTTTTTGGCTTGGGGAAGAAAAAAAGGCTTGTACCATTATGGAATTACATAAAGAGATACTACAAAAAGGCTTAGAGTTATATCCGAATCGTTTTTCTGAAACATTTGCGTATTGGTCTTTTGCAAAAGGACAAAAAGAGCAAGGCTTTACTTACTTGGAACATGTTATGCATAGCGAAACAGCAAAGCCATTTGAAAAACAAGCCGTAATATTGTTATGGGCAAAGCAAAAGATTGCAGAAAAAAAGCAAATTGCAGAAGCAAAAAAAATGCTGCAAGAAATTATTGCAGAAACCAATATGCCTTATCTTAAAAAAGAAGCACAAAAAATATTGGAAAATATAGAGGTGTAATATGCTGTTTAATTCTTTTCATTTTATATTGTTTTTTATAATTGTCACGACAATGTATTATGTGATTCCATATAAAATTCGGTGGCTACTTCTTTTGATTGCAAGTTATTATTTTTATATTTGCTGGCGCCCTAAGCAGATACTATTTATTTTATTAATTATCCTTTCTACCTTTACAAATTATATTTTTTCTCTGGCGATGTATCGGGAAAAAAAGCATAAAAAAAGAAAAAAATATTTATATATTACACTTTTTATTAATTTTAGCTTATTGTTTTTGTTTAAATATGCAGTGTTTTTTAATGAAACATTGATGCATCTGATTTCAAATATTATAGAATGGTATTATAGAGATTTAGGGGAAGAACAAGCACTGTTAAAAGCACAATTATTTTTATCAAACTATCCTGCAAAGGAATTTGATATTATCCTTCCGATGGGAATTTCCTTTTATACCTTTCAAGCAACCAGTTATAGCATTGATGTCTACCGAAAGGAAATTAAACCAGTACGACACTATGGCATTTTTTCGTTATTTATTTCCTTTTTTCCACAGTTAGTAGCTGGTCCCATTGAAAGAAGTCGTAATTTGTTACCACAGTTTTATGAAAAACATACCTTTAAGATAGAAAATGTATTACTAGGTTTGAAATGGATGTTATGGGGATTTTTTAAAAAGATTGTGATTGCAGATAGGGTTTCTACTGCAGTGAATACCATTTATAATACCCCTACAAATTATCATGGTTTTTATTTTATATTTGCTACTATTTTATTTGCTTTTCAAATCTATTGTGATTTTAGTGGATATTCGGACATTGCATTAGGTAGTGCAAAGGTATTAGGATTTCGTTTGATGCATAATTTTGAAAAACCATATCTTTCTAAAAGCATAAAAGAGATATGGAGAAGGTGGCATGTTTCCCTTTCTACATGGTTTATGGATTATATTTATATTCCTTTAGGAGGAAATCGCAAGGGAAAATTTCGAAAATATTTTAATTTATTTCTTACCTTTTTTGTTAGTGGTATCTGGCATGGTGCAAACTGGACATTTGCTTTGTGGGGTGCCATGCATGGTATTTATTTAGTAATTGGTGGATTGACAGAAAAAATAAGAAAAAGGATAAAAAGAATACTCCATTTGGATGGTAGTATCGTAGAGAGATTTTTTTGTATTATCATTACCTTTTTTTTGTTTTCCCTTAGTTTAATCATGTTTCGAGCAAATACCATAACAGATGCTTTTTATATTTTTCATCATTTACTGGATGATTTTCAACAATGGACAAGTGCGCAATATTTTTATGAAATGATAACAAGTATGGGAATTAATTTGGTAGAATTGATGATTGTTGTATTATCTATTTTCTTTTTGATGTTTTTAGAAATTGCTACAGGAAAAGAATATGTCATTGATGGTGTGGAAAAAAGAAATACGGTTGTACGTATGATATTTTATATATTTTTAAGCACTTGGATACTTTGTACGGGTGTATTTTATAATTCTGGAGAATTTATTTACTTTCAATTTTAACTTCCTTTCTTGAAAGAAAGGAAGCAAAGAACTTTTGTGCGAAACTAACGTTTCGCTGCTGCATATGAAAATTAAACGAAACTTTTAGATTCTGTTGTGTTAATGGCTGGGAAAACAAAGTTTTCCCCT
>CAJTZO010000032.1 GCA_910583755.1 uncultured Clostridia bacterium | reverse complement strand
ATTGTACTTTCAATAAGGAGCTGTTGTCTATATCATTTTAACGTAACAGAACCAGAGCATTTTGAGGGAGGAAAATTATGAAAAGAGGAATTTTTAGAAAAATTTGTTCTTTTGCTATGGCTACAACAATGATTTTTACAGTGGCAGCTTGCAGCAGCCAACCAACAGAACCAGTAGAAAATCAAGAAACAGGAGAAGAACAAACTGCAGAGGGAGAACAGTTTAAAATTGGTATTTTACAGTTAATGGAACATGATGCTTTGGATAATGCAAGAAATGGTTTTCTTGATGCTTTAGCAGAAGGTGGTTATACAGAGGGAGAAAAAATTGTGGTAGATGTGCAAAATGCACAAGGCGACCAATCTAATCTGAAAACAATGAGTCAAAAATTTGTAAATGATAAAGAAGATTTGATTCTTGCGATTGCAACACCAGCAGCACAATCTGTTGCAGCAGAAACACAGGAAATTCCTATTTTAGCAACAGCCATTACAGATTATCCAGAAGCAGGTCTTGTGGAATCAAATGAGGTGCCTAATGTAAATCTTTCTGGTACAAGTGATAGAACACCTGTAAAAGAACAACTTGCACTTTTAAAACAAATTTTGCCAGATGTAAAAAAAGTAGGTATTATGTATAATTCTAGTGAAGCAAATTCTGAAATCCAAGCAAGGTCAGCTATTGAGGCTTGTGAAGATTTAGGATTAGAATATCAGGAAGGTACTGTAACAAATGTAAATGATATTCAGCAAGTTGTACAGTCTATTGTAGGAGATGTAGATGCTTTATATATTCCAACAGACAATACTTTTGCTTCTGCTATTCCTTTGGTTGCATCTATTACAGATGTGGAAAAAGTGCCTGTTATTTGTGGCGAAAATGGGATGGTAAAAGGTGGCGGTTTGGCAACCGTAGGAATTGACTATTATAAACTGGGACAACAAACTGGTAAAATGGCGATTCGTGTATTAGAAGGAGAAGATATTTCTAAAATGCCTGTGGAGTTTCCAGATTCTACAGAAGTTTGTATCAATTTAGATACAGCAGAAAAAATTGGTGTAACTGTACCACAAGAAATTATTGATAGTGCAGCCATTGTTATCAAAGATGGAGTTGTTACAGAATAACTTTACTTTTAAGAAAAAAACAAAAGAACTTTAATTTTGTTTGACAGAACTAAAATAAGGATTGTAGGAAAGTGACAACAAAAAACAATCAAAGTAAAATGGAGGTTCTGTGTACCGTAGGAAAAATGAAGTTTTTACAATTTCTTAGAAAGAAAGGCAAGATTTTTTGACAAGCTGGGAGTGCTGAAAAGCACTCTCTTTCTATAATGATTAAATTGAAATGGGTGAAAATATGAGTTTTATTACAATGGCATCTTTTTTGAGTGCCGTATCACAGGGATTATTATGGTCTGTGTTAGCGATTGGTGTATATATTACTTATCGTGTTTTGGATTTTGCAGATTTAACAACGGAAGGTAGTTTTCCTTTGGGAGCAGCGATTGCAGCGCAATGTATTGTGAATGGTGGAAATCCTTTTGGTGCAACAATGTTGTCTTTTGTAGCTGGGTTGGTTGCAGGATTTATAACAGGAATATTGCATACAAAATTAAAAATACCTGGTTTATTAGCAGGTATCTTAGTAATGACAGGTTTATATTCGATTAATTTGCGTGTTATGGGTGGAAAAGCAAATTTACCATTATTAAAACAATCTACAATTATTACTTCTGTTGTAGAAGTATTTAGCACAGAAGGAAAGGCATTTTCTACAGCAAATGCTGTTATGTTGGTGGGAATTGTTTCTGTAGTAATTCTTATCCTTTTATTATGGCTGATGTTTTCAACAGAGTTTGGCTTTGCATTAAGAGCAACCGGAGATAATCCTCGTATGATTAGTGCATTAGGTGTAAATACAGATATTATGATTATATTAGGCTTGATGCTTAGTAATGGATTGATATCATTGGCTGGTGGTTTAATTGCACAGTATAATGGATATGCAGATGTTGGTATGGGTGTTGGTACTATTGTTATTGGCTTAGCATCTGTTATTATAGGCGAAGTTTTATTAGGTAGACGAGGTATGGCTTGGTGCTTGATTTCTGTTGTGGTTGGCTCTATATTATATCGTATTATTATCGCTTTTGTATTGGCAAATAAATTGCAACCAACAGACTTAAAATTATTCTCCTCCATTGTATTAGTAATTTGTTTATCTTTGCCAGCAGCAAAAGAATGGTATAGAGATTTTATTAATAGACGCAGTCATAAAGTAGAAGCGTGAGGAGGAATAACAATGTTAAAAGTAAATAAGATTAAAAAAACATTTTCTCCGGGTACCGTAAATGAAAAACGTGCCATAAAAGAAATCACCTTTCATATAGCACCTTCTGATTTTATGACTGTAATCGGAGGAAATGGTGCCGGGAAATCGACTATGTTAAATGCCATTGCAGGAATGTTTAAAGTAGATACAGGCAGTATTATTATTAATGGCATTGATGTAACAAAGTTGCCAGAATATAAAAGAGCAAGTCATATTGGACGAGTTTTTCAAGATACAAGAATGGGGACTGCTTCTGATATGACAATAGAAGAAAATATGGCAATGGCATTACGAAGGGGAAAACCAAGAGGATTGAAAAAAGGAATTACAAAAGCGGAAAGAAGTTTATTCCGGGAGAGATTAGAAATATTAGATTTAGGGCTAGAAAATCGAATGACTGCAAAAACAGGTTTGCTTTCTGGTGGGCAAAGACAAGCACTTACTCTACTTATGGCAACAGTAACAAAACCAGAATTGCTTTTGTTAGATGAACATACCGCAGCACTTGACCCTAAAACAGCAAAAAAAGTATTGGAGTTGACCAACCAAATTATTACAGAAGATAAATTGACAGCATTAATGATTACACATAATATGCAAGATGCTTTGCGTTTGGGAAATCGTTTAATGATGCTCCACAAAGGTAGAGTTTTAATAGATTTACAAACAGAAGAAAAGAAAAATTTGAAAGTGGCAGATTTATTAAAAATGTTTGAAAAAGCAAGTGGCACAGGTATGACAAATGATAAAATGTTATTAGGATAAAAAGCGGGCTTGCTTTACGCCGACTGTAATAAAAGAAAGACAAACTTCATTTTCTTAAAATGATTAGTTTTTCTACAAAAGTTTGTAGATGTGGATGGAGTCCACAAAAAAAGACTTTATTCACAGACTGAGGGCTTAGTATAAGCCCTTTTTTAAGTGTTTTTTAAGGAGGAAAAAAATGACTTTATTATCCAGAATGGAAATTATTGATATTGTAAGAAAAATAAAAGACCCTAATGGTATAAAAGGGATGAATAAATTATTAAAAAAATTAGAGTGTGGTGTACTTGACCCAGAAATTTCAAATTATATATATTACAGTGAAATGACACCAGAAGAAATTGCAGATAAGGCATTAGCCTATAAACCTATTTATTTATAATTTTTTATTTTTAGGAAAAAAGTAGTCTTCTTGAACTGTTTTTTGCTTTTAAAAATTTGGATAAAAAAGAGAACAAAGGTAATACTATTGATATCAATAAAAAGGAGTCAATCAGTATGAAAACAAATTATAAAACCGTTTTGATTGGTGCAGTCACTGGTTTTGCAAATGGTTTATTTGGCTCAGGAGGTGGTACGATTGTAGTGCCATGCATGGAGCGATTTTTAGGAGTAGAGGAACATAAAGCACATGCAACAGCCATTGCGATTATATTACCTTTGTCCCTACTTTCGATTGCTTTTTATATTTGGAAAACAGATGTTTTATGGTCTGTGGCATTATGGGCATCTTTGGGGGGCACCATAGGGGGCTTTATTGGCGCAAAATTATTAAATAAGATGTCAGGAGTATGGTTGCACAGAATCTTTGGATTATTTATGATAATTGCGGCGGTGAGAATGATAGTATGATATGGGTGATGATAATAGGTATTTTATCTGGTATGATTAGTGGTATGGGAATTGGAGGGGGAACCATTCTGATTCCAGCACTACTTTTTTTGAAAGATATGACGCAGCAGCAAGCACAAGGCATTAATTTAATTTATTTTGTTCCAACAGCAGTTATTGCGATTGTTACACATATGAAAAACAAAAATATGGAATTGCAAGTAATCAAACCGATTACCTTTGTGGGACTATTGGGAGCAGCAGCAGGAGCATTTTTGGCAGTAAAAATGGATGCCTCTTTATTGCGGAAGTTTTTCGGAGGATTTTTATTACTGATGGGAATATCAGAACTATATAAGTCTAAAAGTAAAAAAACAGAAGGGAGAAAAAAAGGAATGAATGAGATACAATTTGCAAATGTAAAGGCAGAGTTTCAAAAAGCAGATTTAGAAGGAAAAATTCGTATTTATGTTACAACAGAAGGCTTAAGTACAAAACAATATAAAGAACTTTTAGGAATGTATCCGATAGGACAATTAGAAGAATTAGAAAAAGCTTTAACTTAATTTAAGAAAGTAAGTGGAGAATTGTTTATGGTGAAGTGGAATGATAAGACAATATCATCAGAAAAAACTTTCATACTGTTCTGTTTGTAAAAAAATAGAGATTTTGGTCAAGCTGATTGTAGAGTTTGAGGGAAAATCTCAAGATTTTAGATTTTTATATTTGTAAACATGTTCTTGAAGGGGAATGGAGGAACTTTTCACAAAAGAAAAAAGTTCCTCTAAAAAATTTCGATGTTTGTCAAGCAGACCTTTTTACAAATAGGAAAATTTTTCCATATATTTCTTTTGGTGAAAATCAGAATATATGGTTTATTTAATCTGCCAATGTTTGAATAATAAAAATGATTTTAGAAGAAAGAATGGATTATATATTTGATATTTTAGTAAAAAAGGGGGAATTAACTAAGTTGGTACAAAGTATGAAATTAGTGAGAAAAAAGAATGATATCAAATTATAAAAAATGGTTTGAATTAGTTAAACCCCCAAGGTGTTTTGATTACAAAGTCTACATAGGTTTTTCTGATAGAGGGTTTTCTTTTTTTATTTAGATGTTTTTTTATTGTAATATCTGTTATAATAGAAAAAAGAAGGGAGTGTTGGAATGAAGTATATTGAGCATTTATTTGTAGGGGGCAGTGTAAAAGATTTAGATACCATTCTTTACAGTCTTCATAAAAATATTCCTGTGTTTCATTTATATTGTATTTGTTTGTTTTATGAAGGAAAAAGGAATCATGTAGAAATTATGTCCTCCAAAGAGATTTGTAAAAAACGATATTTACAAAAAAACTTTGTTGTTATTGGTGTAGCTTATGGAAAAGCAGAAGTAATTGACTTATTTTGCTTTATGATACAGCAGGCAGCAGAAAAAGGTAGCAATCTACAAAAGGCGGAGGAATGGATTTTATGAAGCTAATACATAGAACAGCAGGTGTTTTTTGTGTGTTATCATTAATTATCGTAATATTGATTTCTGCTGTTGATATTGCAGTATATGGAAATATTAATTATTTTCAAAAAGAGTATCGAAAATATCATGTGACAGAAAGTGTAAAAATGGAAGAAAAAGAACTGCTATTTGTTACAAAAGAAATGATGTCCTATTTAAGGGGTACAAGGGATGATTTACACATCAATGCTTTAATAGAGGGAAAAAAACAGGAATTTTTTAATGAAAAAGAAATTGCTCATATGGAAGATGTACGAATGCTTTTTATAGGAGGGCAGTGGTTAAGAAGAATTGGAGTAGTAATTTGTATTGCAACAATAATTTTTTTGATAGTTCAGAAGAAAAAAGAGCTTTTATTAAAATTTTTACGTAATGGCATGATTTTTTTTATTGTAACGATAACTGCATTAGCAGCACTTATTTCTACAAATTTTACAAAATATTTTATTCTATTTCACAAGATATTTTTTTCCAATAATCTTTGGATATTAAATCCTGATACGGATAGATTGATTAACATAGTGCCAGAAGGTTTTTTTATAGATACTTCAATACGAATTGCAGTTTTATTTTTTGTAATGATATTAAGTATCAGTATCGTTTCTAGTATTTTATTGAAGATAAGGATAAAAAAGACAGGAGTATAGTATGGGTGTTATACTATGGAACATATGTAAAATAATTGGGCTTCTTCTTTTCATCATTTTTATTTTCTTATTCTTAATGATTGTATTGGTATTATTTTCTCCTATTTGCTATGATGTGGCAGGAAATGATACAGAAGGAATCAATGGGAAATTTGATGTAAAATGGATATTAGGAGTCATTCATGCTTATGGCGTTTATAACAAAGGAGAAATGAAATTTTCCTTGAAGCTATTTGGATACTGTATTTATGGTGCTGATAAAAGACGAAAAAAAGAGAAAGATATTATGCTTTCTGTAAGAAGGAAACAAGAAGCACCACAAAAAGAAGAATATGAAATACAAAAACAGGAACAGCCAGAACAAAGACAACCAGAACAACAGAAAGAACAAAAACAAGAACAAAATAAAAAAAGACAGCCAAAAAAGAAATCAAAAGAACAAATAAAAAAGAAAAAAGAAAAGAGAAAGAAAAAAGAGAAGAAAAGAAAAGAACCCAAAAAACAAGTAGAGGAAAAATATAAAAAACTGATAACCTATATTTTTCAACATAAAACAGAATTATTGAAAGGAATTACTCTATTTTGTAAGAGAATGTTAAAAGGAATTTTTCCAAAACATTGCTGCCTAGAGGCAACTATTGGAATGGGAGACCCTGCATTAACGGGCTATCTTTTAGGGATTGCTGGAGTGGCAAAAATGAAATTTGAAAAACTACAAATTGTAGGAGATTTTACCCAAAAAATAATAAAAGATGTTTTTTTAGAAATAAAAGGACGAATAATATTAGGATATTTATTCTATGCAGTAATACGTTTGTTGTTAATAAAACCAGTAAGAGAAAGTATAATGATAGTATGGAAAGGACATGGTGATAACAATGGGTAAGGGATTTGATACTTCATTAAATGTATTGTTTGATAAGGTGGAGGACATCGTTTCTACCAAAACAATTATAGGAGATGCGATTACATTAGGAGACTTAACATTATTACCCTTGATAGAGGTTTCTGTTGGAGTAGGAGTGGGTACCAAAGAAGGACAAAAAGAAGATTCTGCTGGTGGTATGGGAGCTAAAATTACACCAAGTGCGGTATTGGTGATACAAAATGGAAATGTACAAATGATTAATATTAAAAATCAGGATGCAGTTAACAAATTAATTGATATGGCACCGGGCATTGCATCAAAATTAAATTTTAGTGCTATTTTTGGAAAAAGAAATGAAAAAAAAGAGCCAGAGGTAAAATTTGAGGAGGAAATTGTAACCGAAGAATAGGAAGTGTTCTATGAAAACATTAATAAAATATTATGATAAAGATGTTTTAAAAAATATTTCTGCACCTTTGACATTAAAACCAGAAAAAATGATATTTTTTTATGACAATGGTATACAAGATATGACTTGGTTCCATAGCTTGAAGCAATGTTTTAAACATACAATGCCTAATATTATAATGGAACATATTTCTTTAGATATTTTGGATATGGTAGAAATTTATACCAAAACAAAAAAAGTGCTGGAAGAAAATAAGGATTGTGCTATGGAATTTACTGGTGGCAGTGAATTAATGTTAATTGCAGGTTTTAAAGCAGGTGCCAAATATGGTGTTCCTCTTTATTATACGGACTTAGTAAAAGGTGTAATATTGGATTTAGCAGAAAATGAACCAGTAGCAAAGGTAACAAAAATTACCTTGCAACACTTTATGGATGCTAGGGGTGCTTGTTTGATGGGACATTCTCGTAAAGTACCTTTGGAAGAACGCTATGATGATATATTAGATATGTGTGATGTGTTGTTTTCTAGTTTAAATAACTGGAAAACAACAAGTAATTTTATACAAACTGTTGCAGCACGGTATTCTAGCCAAGAAATGCATATTAAAAGTAAACTGCAAGCAACACAAAAAAATGGTAGAAAAGTGATGCCAGATAAAAAAATTATGTATGCTTTTCAAAAATATGGTTTTCTTCAAGATTTAAAAATGACACAAGAACATATCAGTTTTTGGTTCTCCTCTACGATGGATAAACAGTATGTTATTGATTATGGAATATGGTTAGAATTGTTTGTCTATATCCATGCGAAACGGATAGGAGCTTTTGATGATGTTTGGCTAGGTGCACTGATTGATTGGAATGCATATGATGCTTCCAGAATGGCAGGAAATGAAATTGATGTTGTCCTTTCTGACCAATCTATGCCTGTGTTTATTTCCTGTAAATTGAGAAGCGCAGATACATCTGCTGTCAATGAGCTGATGATTGAGAAAAAAAGAATCGGTGGTTGGTTTTCTAAAGGAATTTTAGTTGCTTTTGGAAGGGATAAACAAGAAAAAACAGCTACATATTTAAGAGCAAAAGAATTTGGAATTGAAATATTAGATGCAAAAGACATTATGAGTCCTAATTTTGCACAAATATTAACGAAAACAGTAAAAGAACATGACTTAAATGGTTTAAAGTGGAAAAAGGTGTAAAAACATGACAAAGAAAAAAAGATTCCTAATTACTGTCTATACAGGATTATTGATAGGTGTACTATTAGAATTAAAAGATGGTTCCATTCATATTACAAAAGTGATTTTTTATTGTGCTATCTATGTGTGTGCGTTTTTTTTGATAGAATGTTTACGTTGGATAGAAGAAAAATATAAGTAAAATTATGAAAGAAGAATGAGTGTGGATTTAGAAAGAGTAAAACAGGTTTTGTTAACAGATGATTTATCTGAAAGAATGTTCCATTTTTTATATGAAAAAGAAGGAATTAGGGGTGGAACAAAAGGAAGAAAATGTATGAACACAGTTTCTAAAATAACAGGATGGTCAAATCAATATCTTGTTTCAGAAAGTCATATTTTTCTTAATGATATTTATAATTGGCCTTGGGAAATTTATATTGGAGAACTGCTATCCTATCAAACAGAACAAACCTTGGAAGAAGACATTTATAAAATGTTGCTGATTGTCTGGAGAATGATTACACCAATAGAAGATTTAGAGTATATGGAAAGAGGAAGCGATGAAGCTGCATTAAAAATGGACTTTGATTTTGGATTTTCTCCAGAAAAATGTACTATAGTAAAAAAAGAAGAATTTATGTCTGCTTTGCAAAAGCAATTTTTTGGTTCAAAAGAAAAGTTTGAAGCCTATCAAAAAAATTCTAATAGTTCTATGGTAATCCATTCTATTGCACCACAATATCGAAAACTTTTAGACCGTATGAATTATTTGCAAAAGAGTTTAGGGGAATGTAAAATCATTTGCTTCAATGATTTCGATTATGAAATTATTTGGTATTTTATTTTTAATGAAGATGGGAAAATTTATAGTATTTATATGGAAAATTTTGCTTGGTAATTTGTAATTATTTTTTTAGAAAAAGAATCATAAATTTTTACACAAAAATAAAAAGGAATTATATAGCATAACAGGATTTAAAAGGGAAAAAATGACATCTATTTTTATACTAATTGTATAAAAAATAAGATGAAAATAGTGCACTATTTTGTATATTACAAAAAAATAAATAAAATAATAGGTATCATATTGTACATATTCAATAAATACAAGTGTAAAATGGAGATAAAGTATGTACTAGTAAAAAATTGTGAAGTACGGTATAATAAATATAACAAAAAAAGTTCTGTCAAGGGATTATTTTTTGGTAGCTGCACAAGAAACATTACAATAATAGAGAAGATATTTTGTAATTAAATTTAGAAAGGGGTGAAGCTGCGGAAGCAGCAAGAAGTATGATTACGACAACTAACTTAAATGAATTATTTCAAATCGTAAATGTGGAGCATGGTGAACCCCACCATGTGTTGGGTATGCATGAAGTAGAGCATGAAGGAGAAAAGTTTGTAGCAGTAAGAGCATTTATACCACAAGCAAAGGAAATTGTAGTAATTGATGATGCAGACCAAGATAAGACATATCCTATGATGAAAATACATGAGGACGGTTTTTTTGAAGTCATCATAGAGGATAGACAGGAATGGTTTAGATACCAACTTTCTCTTACAGACTATGAAGGAAATCAATGGACAACATATGATGCTTATTCTTTTGCACCTACAATATCAGAATATGATAGATATCTTTTTGGTGCAGGAAATCATTACAAAATTTTTGAAAAATTAGGTGCTCATATTATGACAGTGGATGGTGTGGAAGGCGTTTCCTTTGGCGTTTGGGCACCAAATGCAAAAACAGTTAGTGTAATTGGTAATTTTAATAGCTGGGATGGCAGAAGAAATCAAATGAGAGTATTGGGAGAATCTGGAATTTGGGAGTTGTTTATTCCTGGTTTGAAAGAATTTGACCAATATAAATATCAAGTAAAAGATAAATATAATAATATTTGTGATAAAGCAGACCCCTATGCTTCTTTTGCACAGTTAAGACCGGATACCGCTTCTGTAGTATATGACAATAGCCGTTATGTTTGGGGAGACAAAGCGTGGACAGATGACAGAAGTAGTGAGCATATTTATCAAGGTCCAGTGAATATTTATGAAGTACATTTTGGTAGCTGGATGAGAGTGCCAGAAGAAGGAAACCGTTCCATGACATACTTAGAAGGCGCTGAAAAATTGGTTGCTTATGTGAAAAAAATGGGTTATACCCATATTGAACTTTTACCAGTGGAAGAACATCCTTTTGATGGAAGTTGGGGCTATCAAGTAACTGGATATTATGCACCAACAAGCCGCTTTGGTACACCAGATGAATTTAAAGCATTTGTTGATGCTTGCCATAGAAATGGTATTGGTGTTATTTTAGACTGGGTACCTGCTCATTTCCCTAAAGATGCCTTTGGTTTGGCTCGCTTTGATGGCACGGCATTATATGAACATCAAGACCCAAAACAAGGAGAACATCCAGATTGGGGCACCTTAATTTTTAATTATGGCAGAAATGAAGTTCGGAATTTCTTAATTGCAAATGCAATCTATTGGATTGAAGAATTCCATTTAGATGGATTGAGAGTAGATGCAGTTGCCTCTATGTTATATTTGGACTATGGTAAAAATGATGGACAATGGGTACCAAATGAGCATGGTGGCAGAGAAAACTTGGAAGCAGAAGAATTTTTAAGACACATGAACTCTGTAATTACAGGTAGACATCCTGGTGTAATGATGATTGCAGAAGAATCGACTGCTTGGGCAGGTGTTACAAGAAGTGCAAACTATGGTGGTCTTGGATTTAGTCTAAAATGGAATATGGGCTGGATGAATGATTATCTTTCCTATGTAAAAAAAGACCCTATTTATCGAAAATATCATCATGATAACTTAACATTTAGTATGGTATATGCTTATACAGAAAACTTTATTTTAGTATTGTCACATGATGAAGTGGTACATGGTAAGTGCTCTATTATGGAAAAAATGCCTGGTGACTTATGGCAGAAATTTGCAAATCTTCGTGTAACTTATGGCTTTATGTACGGACATCCGGGTAAAAAATTGCTGTTTATGGGCAGTGAATTTGGTCAATTTGCAGAGTGGAGTGAAGCAAGAAGTCTTGACTGGCACTTGTTAGAATATGAAACCCATCAGAAGTTGCATCAGTATATGAATGATTTGAACCATTTATATTTGCAAGAGCCTGCATTATGGGAAAAAGATTTTGACCCAACTGGTTTTGAATGGATTGAATGTAATGACAGAGATAGAAGTATTGTTGCATTTATCAGAAGAGGAAATGACCATACCAAAGAATTGATTATTGTATGTAACTTTACACCAGAAACACATTTTGGCTTTAGATTAGGTGTTCCTGTAGCGGGTACGTATGAGGAAATCTTTAACAGTGATGATGAGAAATATGGTGGTAGTGGTGTTATTAACAGAAAACCTCTTGTAAGTGACAGAATTGACTGGAATGGTAGACAAAGTAGTATTGAATTAAAAGTACCTCCATTGGGAGTAACTATTTTGAGAAGAACAGAACAAAATGACGCATACTAAAAATTTGTAAAGTTTTTATAGGAAAAGACGGTTTTTTGTTGACGTGAATTGTTTTTTTGTGTATAATTCAATAATGTGCTATATGAAAAAGCGTTGTTTTTTTGATATAGTTTGTAACAAAAGGAATCTCACACCTGGGAGGGAGGGAAATTCATGTCAGAGGTAAAGGTAAAAGAAAATGAATCCTTAGATAGTGCTCTTCGCCGTTTTAAAAGAAGTTGTGCAAAAGACGGCATTATGGGAGAAGTACGTAAAAGAGAACATTACGATAAACCAAGCGTGAAGCGCAAAAAGAAATCTGAAGCCGCTAGAAAACGCAAATTCAAATAATGTTTTAACAAAGGGATGAGTTGTATGGCATTAAAAGAGCAGCTTTTTGAAGACTTGAAAAATGCTATGAAAGAAAAAGATACAATACGAAAAGATACAGTACAGTTGATTCGTTCAGCTATTCTACAGTTTGAAAAAGATAACAAAGTAGAGCTTGATGACAAAGGCATCATTGAAGTGATTGCAAAACAATTAAAGAGTCGCAAGGATTCTTTACCAGATTTTATTAAAAGTGGTCGTCAAGATTTAATTGATAAGCTGAACAAGGAAATTGAGATATTGTTGAATTACCTTCCAGAGCAGTTAAGTGAGAGTGCAATTCAAAAGGTAGTAGAAGATACAATAGCTGAACTTGGTGCAACATCTTTGAAAGATTTAGGAAAAGTAATGAAAGCCATTACACCAAAGATAAAAGGTGTTGCAGATGGTAAAGTAGTAAGCAATGTTGTAAAAAATATTTTGATGAAATAAAGTGAAGCCAGTGTTGTTATGACACTGGCTTTTATTTTTTGTAAAATTTGGAGGAAATCATAAAGATGTATTTATATTATAGTATCCATACAAAAGATGAAAGTATAACTTGGGAAACAAGAAAAATAGAAAAATTTATTGATAAAACAAAGATGTTTTTAAAAGAAGTGGAAGGCTGTTATGGAGGAATTGATTTCTTTTGCTTGTTGGGGCTGATGAAAGTAAAAAAATGGGATTCGTGGAGTAATAAAGATTATAATTGTTGGGAAACAAATTATATTTCTATTATAACATCAGAAGATAACAATGGAAAAATTCCGAAGCAAAGTATGGAAATAATAAAAAAGTTATCAGAACTTTTAGAGGAAGATATACTTTTAGAAGACTAAAGTTTTTAAATTTTCTTTTTTTAGAGAAAAATAAAAATGAAAGTGTCTTGGAATAAATAAAGTGAGTGTTAAAATGTACTAGCTTATTTTTAATCGTTTTATTCCATTATTTTTTTGCTATTTATTGCATAAGTATATAAAAATAGTATTTTATAGGGGGGATTCCATTGCTCGGTGGAAGAATAAAAAGAAATGTAGTAAATGCATTAGAACTGCCGAAAGAAGTTATGTTAAATCTTCCTTTTATTTCATTGACAGGAAAAGAAGAACTGACGATTGAAAATTATAAGGGAATTATAGAATATGGCGATGAAGTAATGCGTGTTGGTACTGCTTGTGGTGTACTACGGATTGAAGGAAAGGAATTACTTTTAAAACAATTGACATCAGAATGTATTGTTGTGACAGGAAGCATTAAGGGGATTTTATTTTTAACATAAGGTGGTGAAGGAATGTTTTTAGCATTATGGTATTATTTGCAAGGATATGTTATGATAACAGTATCTGGTTTTTCTGTGGAACGTTTTGTTAATATGGCAACGTTTCGAGGAATTTATTTATGGAATATACAGCCTAAGGGTAGTGCAGTACAAATGAATGTTTCCATAAAAGGATATTCTCTTTTAGAAGAATGTGCAGAAAAAACGGGATGTCAATATAACATTGTCTGTCAGTATGGTTTACCAGCTTTTTTTAAAAAATATAAAAAAAGAAAAATATTAGCTTTTGGTGTGCTTTTTTTTGTAGTAGCATTATATACTTTGTCCTCCTTTTTGTGGACAGTTGAAGTAGAAGGAAATGAGAGGATTGAAACAGAAGATTTACTTGCCGTTTGTGAAAAAATGGGAATGTCTCCTGGAAAATTAAAATGGAGTATGAATACAGATACCATTACAGAAAGCTTGCTAGAAACATTTTCTGATATTTCATGGGTAAGTGTGTCTATGAAAGGAACAAACGCACACATAAAAGTTGTGGAGACGATACCACAGCCTGAAATGGTTGATAAAACAACACCAAGTGATTTGATAGCAAAAAAAGATAGTGTGATACAGAGCATTACAGCAGAAGTAGGAACACCTATGGTACAATCAGGAGATGTTGTAAAAAAAGGAGCATTGCTAATAAGTAGTGAAGTGATTATTGCAGCAGGAGAAGAAGCAGAAGTTGGCAGGGAATATGTTCATGCAAGGGGAACGATATTAGGAAAAGTGTGGTATACTTTAGAGGAAAAAGTTGCTTTGCAGAATACAGAAAAAAAATATACTGGGGAGGAAAAAAAAGACAAAAGTTTATTAATAGGCGATGTTGTTTTAAATGTGATACAGCCTAATATGGAGGGAACTTATGAAAAACAAAAAACAGGAGGCAGTCAATTTGCGATAGGGGATTTTCAGTTGCCGCTGGCTTGGGTGGAAGAAACTTACAAACAATATGAAACTGTAGTCAAAGAAAAAACAGAAGAAGAAGCAAAAAAAGAAGTAGAAGAATTATTAAAGAAAAAAGCGACTGAAATGGTAGAGGGAGAGATTGAAAATATTGAAATTACATATCATATAGAACAGGACAGTGTAGTAGGTACAGCAATGATAACTGCCTTGGAGGAAATTAGCGAAGAACAAAGACAGTAAAATGATAGATTAGAAAAATATTAGTTTTTCTAGTAAGTCCCAAGGTTTTTAAATTAAGGAGGATATATGGGAGAAATAGAAAAAAAGATACAAATAGAAAATCAAAATATTAGCACAGTATTTGGACAATTTGATAGTAATATTAAAAAAATAGAACAAACATGTCATGTGCAAATTGTAAATAGAGGGGATGATATTAAAATTATAGGAGAAGAAACAGGGGTAATCCATGCAGAAAATGTTTTATATTCTTTAGAGACATTAGTAAAAAAAGGAGAAAGTATTACAGAGCAAAATGTTTTATATTTATTACAAGCAAAGGATGATTTTAAAGAAATCGAAAAAGTATATGATGATTTTATCTGTATGGCAATGAATGGACGCCCTGTAAGACCAAAAACGTTAGGACAAAAAAGGTATATTGATTTAATTAAAAAAAATACAGTTATCTTTGGTATTGGTCCAGCAGGAACAGGAAAAACTTATCTTGCGATGGCTATGGCAATTACAGCATTTAAAAATGAGGAGGTAAATAGAATTATATTGACACGACCTGCTATTGAAGCAGGAGAAAAATTGGGATTTTTACCGGGAGATTTACAACAGAAAGTTGACCCTTATTTAAGACCATTATATGATGCACTTCATGAAATTATGGGAGCAGATGCTTTTATGAAAAACATGGAAAAGGGATTGATAGAAGTAGCACCACTTGCCTATATGAGAGGACGAACATTAGACAATGCCTTTATTGTATTAGATGAGGCACAAAATACAACACCAGAACAAATGAAAATGTTTTTAACAAGAATTGGCTATGGTTCCAAAGCGGTGATTACAGGTGATTTGACCCAGATTGACTTGACAGAAGGAAAACGTTCTGGACTATTGGAGGCCACAAAAATATTGTCTGGAATTGAGGATATTGGTATTATTACATTAACAAACAAGGATGTTGTAAGGCATCCACTTGTGCAAAAAATTATACAAGCTTATGAAAAATTTGAAAACAAAAAACGGAAGTGAGAATTATGGAAAAGAAAAGTTTTTCGGATGGAAAATATTTTTCGATTGTATTATTAGGGATTGGGTTTTTACTTACGATTATTTGTATTGCTACAGGTTCTTATGTACAAACAATGGAAAGTGTACAAATAGGGTCTGTAGCAACTAAAAGATATGTTGCATTAAAGGATGAAGTGGATACTATTGCAACAGAAAAGAAAAAGGCAGAAGCGGCTGCAAGTGTGGGGCCTTTATATAAGCATGATTTAGAAGTAGAACAACAATCCATTTCTGAAATAGAAGATTTTTTTAAAAAATTAGATGAAATGCAAGGAACATTACGAACAGGAGAAACCCTTTCTAATGCCATTAAAAATACTTCTTTAAAATTACCAGTTGTATTATCTGTAAGACAATATAGTGCTTATCAAGCACTAAATCAGCAGGACAAGCTTGCTTTTCAAAAAACTTGTCTTACTATTGCAAATAGTATCTATGAGCAAGGGATTACTTCAGAATCACTAGAAAAAAATAAAGAACAAGTAAGTGCTAATTTATATCAAACAGAATGGAATGCAGAATTACAAGAAATGGGCAAGGCTGTTCTGAACAGTGCTTTAAAAGCAAATCTGATATTGGATACAGATGCAATAAAATTAGCAAAACAAAAGAAAGAAGACGAAGTAGAAGACATTATCATAAAAAAGAATCAGAAAATTGTAGATGAAGGAGAAATTATTACTTCTGAAATTTATAATAAGTTAAATGCTATGAATTTAATTAATACAGAAAATGCAACAAAAACAATATTGCCTGTTTTAAGCAGTATTATTGTAGTGTTACTTATTTTTGGCAGTGTCTTTTTGTTTTTTTATTCCAGCAATAAAAAATGGCATAGTCTGAAAAAAAATGAAATGATGATGCTTTTTACCATTTATGTTGCTATGGTATTGTTATTGCGGGTAATGAGTGAAGTACCATATTTTACTTTGATTCCTTTGGTTATATTTCCAATGTTGATTTCTTTACTAATTAGCAGAAGGGTAGCATTACTTTTAAATTGTTTTGTTAGTATTATAGGCTGTTTTGTATTTAATGGAGATGTGGAATTTTTGCTTTATTTTTTATTGACAGGAGAATTTGCAGCATTAATTACAAGATATGCAGAAAAAAGAAAATATGTTTTTCCGGTTGCTGTTTGTGTGGCAGCAATAAATTTTGTTTCTATGATAGCAGTGGGGTTATTTTTTGAAAAAGGATATTCTCAAGGATTATTATTTTCTAGTGTTTATGGTGCAGTGATTGGATTGGTTACAGTAATATTAGTAATTGGCAGCTTGCCTTTTTGGGAAGCAACATTTGAAGCAAATACTTCCCTCCGTTTATTAGAATTGACAAATCCCAATAATGAGTTATTAAGAAGATTAATGATTGAGGCACCTGGAACCTATCATCATAGTTTGATTGTAGCAAATTTGGCAGAAACGGCTGCCTATGAAATTGATGCAAATGTAGCATTGGCAAGAGTAGGAGCGTATTATCATGATATTGGAAAATTGAAGTATCCTCTCTATTTTAGTGAAAATCAAGCAGGTGAAAATCCCCATGACCAGATGGAACCTTATAGCAGTACACAAATTATTACAGCTCATACAACAGCAGGTGTCCAAATGGCAAAAGAAAAGGGACTACCTAAAGTGATTATTAATATCATACAAGAGCATCATGGAACTTCTCTTGTAAAATTCTTTTATTATAAAGCTTTGAAGCAATATGGTGCGGATGAAGTCAAAGAAATAGAGTATCGTTATAGTGGTCCTATTCCACAAAGTAGAGAAGCTGCCATTGTGATGATAGCAGATACAGTAGAAGCAGCAGTAAGAAGTATGTTAGGACAAGGAAAAACATTAAATGAAGTAGAAGATTTTATTAAAACATTGATAAAGGATAAATTAGATGATGGACAACTTGACCAGAGTGGTTTAGCAATTTCAGATTTGGAAACAATTAGGAAATCCTTTATTGAAGTGTTTAAGGGAATGTATCATAATAGGGTTGCATATCCCAAAAAAGAGGAAATGGATGAGGCAAAAAAACAAAAAAAGGTGGAGGAAGTAAAACAATGACCATTGACATAGATAATAGAACAACTTTTGTATGGGGAGAAAAATGGGAGAAAATTATTCAAAAAGCAATACAGACAAGTTTAGAATTAGAAGAATTTTCAACAGAATGTGAAATTAGTGTTTCGATTGTTACAAATAAAGAAATACAAGCTATCAATCAAGAGTTTAGAAACATAGATAAAGCAACAGATGTCCTTTCTTTTCCACAACTGACATTTGAAGAAGGAGAAATTGCCGATGTGAATGAAAAAGATGAAATTGTATTAGGGGATATTATTATTTCTATAGATAAGGCAATACAACAAGCAGAAGAATATGGACATTCTTTAGAAAGAGAGATTGCTTTTTTAACGATACATAGTATGCTTCATTTGATGGGGTATGACCACATAGAACCAGAAGAAGAAAAAGAAATGATACAGAAACAGAAATTAATATTGCAAAAAGCTAATTTTGTGTTCTGAAAAATGTTTGAGGAGGGGAAAAATGACAGATAGAGAATTAATAAAACAGGCAAAAAAAGCAATGGAATATGCTTATGTACCATATTCTCGTTTTAAAGTGGGGGCAGCGCTGTTAACAAAAGATGGAATGGTATTTCATGGCTGTAATGTAGAAAATGCAAGCTATGGTGCTACTTGTTGTGCAGAAAGAATTGCTGTTTTTAAAGCAATATCGGAAGGAAAAAAATTTTTTGAAAAAATTGCTGTGGTATCTGATAGCGGAAAATTGACACCACCTTGTGGTATTTGTCGTCAAGTGCTTTTAGAATTTATGCCAGAAGGAATGGTAATACTAGAAAACGAAATAGGGGAAATAAAAACGTATTCTGTAAAAGAATTACTTCCTATTGGTTTTACATTATAGGAGAGTAAAAAATGGAGAGAAAAAAAGATAGCTGGCTCAATCGTTTGATGGAAGAAAGAGCACAAAAAGTAGAATTATTGGTTTCTTTTTCTCCGCAAGAAGTTATTGAAAAGTTATGTTTTTGGGGAGAATCGCAAGATGGTGTAAATGATGTGTGTAGTGTTCACTTGGAAAATGGTCAGGAAGTGGTAACAGCAGTATTTTCAAAAGAGAATGTAACAATATTGGCTGTTGCAAAAGAAGAACAAGAAGGGACAAGGCTTTATTTATCTGGAAGTATAGAAGAAGCTTATTTCCCACTCTATAATAAAAAAATTAAAAAGTGTTTGAAGGAAGCAACAGATTTATTACTATCTGTTACATTAAAAAAATAAAAGGGGAAATCTATATGCATGGAGACATTTATGTTTCATTATCTATAGAAGAAAGTATAAATATATTGCAGGAATGGGTAGAAAAAAAGGGGAATTTTGTTAGAAAGATAGGAAAAAATATAATTGACAAGTGTATGATTGATTTTGGAGAGGGAAAAAAAGCGGTTATTATTATAATAGAATATTATACTTGGAGAAATAGCAATCAAATGACAGCAACCATAGTAATGGACAATGCAGAAGGAAATACCAAAATACATATTACTGTGGGTGGAAGCAGTCAAGGACTTATTTTTAGTTATGATTATGGAGCAGGAGAATCGTTAGAGTCAAATTTAAAATCTCTTTTTCAGTGTTATGAAATAAAAGAAATGAGGTGAAACTATGGCAGAAAAGAGTTGGGAAACTTTAGAAGGTGCTTGTTATCAATGTAAAAAATGTCGGCTATGGGAAACAAGAAATCATGTTGTTATAGGAAAAGGAAATAAAAATGCAGAAATTATGTTTATTGGAGAAGGACCAGGACAGCAAGAGGATTTGCAAGGAGTGCCATTTGTAGGACCTGCTGGTCAATTATTAGATAAAATGCTAAAAGCCATTGATTTAACAATAGATGATGTTTATATTGCAAATGTTGTAAAATGTAGACCGCCCGGAAATAGAGACCCTCGTGAAGATGAACAAGAGGCTTGTTTAAATTATTTACGCTATCAACTTATGCTTGTGAAACCGAAAATCATTGTTTGTTTGGGAAGAATTGCTGGTACAGCAATTATTTCTCCAACTTTCCGTATTACCAAACAAAGGGGACAATGGTTAGAACGAAAAGGATATTGGATTACTTCTACTTTTCATCCTTCTGCATTGCTGAGAGATGAAACAAAAAAACGTCCTGCTTGGGAAGACTTTCAGGCGATACAACAAAAATTGATGGAATTAAAAGAACAACAAAAATCTTGAATGCTATCCAAGCAGTAAAGTGACAGGAAAATTCACAGAATTTTTAAGGAGGAATTATATTGAAATCAGGTTTTATTTCATTAGTAGGTAGGCCAAATGTTGGGAAGTCAACACTAATGAATCATTTGATAGGAGAAAAAATTGCAATTATTTCAAATAAACCACAGACAACAAGAAATAAAATTACAAGTATTTTAACAAAAGAAGATTTTCAATGTATTTTTATTGATACACCAGGTATCCACAAACCCAAACATAAACTGGGTGAGTATATGGTAAAGGCAGCAGAAAATGCTTTAAATGAAATAGATGTTGTCTTAATGCTAATAGAACCAACAGAGAGAGTGCTAGAAAAGGATAGATATGTGATAGAACGCTTAAAAAATGTAAAAACACCAGTGATATTGGTAATTAATAAAATTGATACCATAGAAAAGGAAAAGTTATTTCAAGTGATTGATAATTATAGACAGCTTTATCATTTTGCAGAAGTTGTACCTATTTCTGCTATCAAAGGACAAAATACAACGGAACTTTTAAAAGTGATTCAACAATATTTAACGGAGGGTCCACAATATTTTCCAGAGGACATGGTAACAGACCAGCCAGAAAGGCAGATTGTTTCTGAAATTATTAGGGAAAAAGCATTACATTTGCTGGAAGATGAAATTCCACATGGGATTGCAGTAGAAGTTACAGCAATGAAAAAAAGAGAAAACAAAAATATGGTAGATGTGCAAGCAACAATTTATTGTGAAAAAGAATCTCATAAAGGAATTGTGATAGGCAAACAGGGAAATATGTTAAAAAAGATTGGTTCCCGTTCCAGGACAGATGTAGAACGCTTACTGGGTTCTCCTATCTATTTACAGCTTTGGGTAAAAGTAAAAAAAGATTGGAGAGATAGTGATTTTTTATTAAAAAATTTTGGATACGACAGCAAAAAAATATAAAATCCTTAAATTATGTTGTTTCTATATTACTTTTTAAATGTTTATCTATTTTTATCTTTTAGAAAAGTGTTGTCGGTTTTTGCCAGTATAGAGCATACAGATTTGCAAAGAATAATGTCATAGACACCCAATAGAAAAGAGGTATGCAATTATGGAATTTTTTTATTGGAAAAAGTTTGCAGAAAGCGGAAATGTGTTAGATTATTTAAACTATAAACAAATACAAAAATCAAAAAAAAATAAAAATATAGAGATGCAGGTGCTGAATTGGGAACAACAGTCATAAGGGGTATCATTTTAAAGGAAATGCCAAAAGGAGAAACAAGTAAACAAATCATTGTTCTAGCCAAAGGATTAGGAAAAATATGGATAACAGCGAGAGGCGCAAGAAAACAAAAAAGTAAATTATTAACTGGTACACAATTATTTTGTTATGGAGATTTCCAAGTTTATGAAAGCAAAAAATATTATTATGTGGAGCAAATTGATTTATTAGAAAGTTTCTTTGAAATTCGATTAGATATAAGCAAATTTACACAGGCTGTTTATCTTTTGGATTTTGTGGAAAAAACAACGATGATGGGCATAGAACATGATGATATTTTATTGCTGTTACTCAAAACATTACAAGTATTATCAAAAGGAAAAAGTAATCCAGAATTGGTAAGTCGTATTTTTGAAATGAAATTTTTGCAACTGACAGGATTTATGCCCGATTTGACAGAAAAATGTGCCATTTGTGGAAAAGAAGCACAATATTTTTCTGCTGTGGTAGGGGGAATGGTATGTCAGGAGCATAAAAATAGAAGTAAAAAATTATCAGCAGGTGCAAAAAATGCCTTATCTTTTGTGTTTTCTCAACCGATTAAAAATGCTTTTCAATTTTCTGTTTCAGAAGAAGTAAATAGAGAATTATATAAAATATTAGAAGAATATATTGCAGTACATATTCATGCTCCTTTGCAAACAAGAAATTTTGGTAAAAAATTAAATTTTAATAAAAATTCTCAGTAAAAGGAAAACTTTTAAAAAAAGAATTGACTTTATCAGACAGTCATGATAGAGTATAGAAAACTTAAAAAACTGCGTTGAAAAAGAGGAGTACCTGTAGGATACTTTACAGAGAACATTGTAATTTGCTGAAAACAATGTAGTGGAAAACAGAGAAGGCACTTTGGAGCAGAACAACAAAAAGAGGACTATTTTTTAGTCAAAAAGGGTGGAACCGCGGATTACTTTCGTCCCTTACATGATTTGTAAGGGATGAAAGTTTTTTTAATTTAGAGAGGAGTTTGAAAAAATGGAAGTTACAATGGAAAAAATCGTAGCATTAGCAAAAAACAGAGGCTTTGTTTATCCTGGGTCTGAAATTTATGGTGGTTTGGCAAATACTTGGGATTATGGTCCGATTGGTGTGGAATTAAAAAACAATGTAAAAAAAGCATGGTGGCGCAAGTTTATACAGGAAAGTCCCTATAATGTTGGAGTAGATTGTGCTATTTTGATGAATCCACAAACTTGGGTAGCATCAGGTCATGTGGGTGGTTTTAGTGACCCTTTAATGGATTGCAAGGAATGTAAAGAGAGGTTCCGTGCTGACAAAATAATTGAGGAACATAGAAAAGAAAAAGGAATGGAAGAAGTTAGCATTGATGCTTGGAGCAATGAAGAAATGAAAACATTTATTGAAGAAGAAAAAATTGTTTGTCCAAGCTGTGGCGCACATAATTTTACAGATATTCGCCAGTTTAATTTGATGTTTAAAACCTTTCAAGGGGTAACAGAAGATGCAAAAAATACGGTGTATTTAAGACCAGAGACAGCACAGGGGATTTTTGTAAATTTTAAAAATGTACAAAGAACAACTAGAAAAAAATTGCCTTTTGGTATTGGTCAGGTTGGAAAATCTTTTAGAAATGAAATTACACCGGGTAATTTTACCTTCCGCACAAGAGAATTTGAACAAATGGAATTAGAATTTTTTTGTAAACCGGGAACAGACCTAGAATGGTTTGAATATTGGAGAAAATATTGTAAAGAATGGTTATTAAATTTAAACATCAAAGAAGAAAATATTCGTTTGCGTGACCATGAAAAAGAAGAACTTTCTCATTATAGTAATGCAACAACAGATATTGAATTTTTGTTCCCATTTGGCTGGGGAGAACTTTGGGGTATTGCAGATAGAACAGATTTTGATTTGACTTGTCATCAAAATGTATCTGGAGAAGATATGACATATTTTGACCAAGAAGAAGATAAAAAATATATTCCATATTGTATTGAACCATCTTTAGGTGCTGACAGAATGACATTAGCATTTTTGTGTAATGCTTATGATGAAGAAACTTTGGAAGATGGCGATGTTAGAACAGTATTACATTTCCATCCTGCCATTGCACCTGTGAAAGCAGCGGTACTGCCACTTTCTAAAAAACTTTCCGAAAATGCATTAGAGGTATATCATATGCTGCTAAAGGATTTTTATTGCGATTATGATGATGCTGGTAGTATTGGAAAACGTTATAGAAGACAAGATGAAATTGGTACTCCTTTCTGTATTACTTTTGACTTTGATTCTTTGGAAGATAAAGCAGTGACCATAAGAGATAGAGATACTATGAAACAGGATAGAGTGGCGATTGATAAATTGACAGAATATTTAAAACAAAAAATGGAATTCTAAAGAGATTTGCAAAGGGAGAAAATCAAAAAAAATAAAATAAGTTGTTGTACTTTTTGCTAAAAAGTGGTATATTAATAAAGATAAGATGTGGAAAGCAAAAAGAAAAGAGACTAGTACCTTATGTTTTGTTAAACCATATCAAAAATCAATATGACTCACGTATGATGAATTTATTTGTTAGGAGGTATTTTTAGCATGAGCAAAAAATATGTGTACATGTTTAACGAGGGAAACGCTTCTATGAGAAACCTATTAGGCGGCAAGGGTGCAAACTTAGCCGAAATGACAAATTTGGGATTGCCAGTTCCTCAAGGTTTTACCATTACAACAGAAGCTTGTACAGAATATAACGAAGGTGGAAAAAAATTTACACCAGAAATGATTGAGCAGATTGAAGCTGCGTTAAAAAAATTAGAAGAAATTGCAGGGAAAAAATTAGGTGACCCTGAAGACCCATTATTGGTATCTGTACGTTCTGGTGCTAGAGCTTCTATGCCTGGTATGATGGACACTGTTTTAAACTTAGGTTTGAATGACGTTTCTGTAAAGGCTCTTGCAAAGAAAACAAACAATGAAAGATTTGCGTATGATTCTTACAGAAGATTTATTATGATGTTTGCTGATGTTGTTATTGGCGTATCAAAATCAAAATTTGAAAGATTATTAGATGAATACAAAGAAAGTGTTGGCGCAAAATATGATACTGATTTATCAGCAGACCACTTGAAAGAAATTGCAGAAAAATTTAAAGCACTTTACAAAGAAGACCAAGGCAAAGATTTCCCTCAAGACCCTAAAGAACAAATGTTGGAAGCTGCAAAAGCGGTATTCCGTTCTTGGGACAACCCTAGAGCATTCGTATACAGAAGAATGAATGATATTCCTTATAGCTGGGGTACTGCTGTAAACGTTCAAATGATGGTATTTGGTAATAAAGGAGATACTTCTGGTACTGGTGTTGCGTTTACAAGAAACGCTGCAACTGGTGAAAAAGCTATGCTCGGTGAATATCTTGTAAATGCACAGGGTGAAGATGTTGTTGCTGGTGTTCGTACACCAAAACCAATCGCACAGTTAGCACAAGATATGCCTGATGTATACAATCAATTTATGGAAATTGCAAATAAATTGGAATCTCATTACAAAGATATGCAGGATATGGAATTTACAGTAGAAGAAGGTAAATTGTTCTTCTTGCAAACAAGAAATGGAAAAAGAACAGCAAATGCTGCTTTAAAAATCGCTGTTGATATGGTAAATGAAGGTCTTATTACAACAGATGAAGCATTGATGAAAGTAGAACCAAAACAACTTGACCAAATTTTGCATCCTGCTTTTGACCAAAAAGCATTAAAAGCTGCAAAATCTATTGGTAAAGGTTTACCTGCTTCCCCTGGTGCTGCTGCTGGTAAAGTTTACTTTACAGCAGAAGATGCAAAAACACATGCAGAAACAGGCGAAAGAGTTATCCTTGTTCGTTTGGAAACTTCTCCAGAAGACATTGAAGGCATGGTTGCAGCACAAGGTATTTTAACAGTTCGTGGTGGTATGACATCTCACGCAGCCGTTGTAGCACGTGGTATGGGTACTTGCTGTGTATCTGGTTGTGAAGAAATTCGTATGAATGAAGAAGAAAAAACATTCACATTAGGTGGCGCAACAATTAAAGAAGGTGACTATATTTCCTTAGATGGTTCTACAGGTAATATTTATAATGAAGATATTCCAACGGTTGACCCTGAAATCTCTGGTGACTTTGCTACCTTTATGAAATGGGCAGATGAAAAGAGAAGCCTGAAAGTAAGAACAAATGCAGATACTCCAAAGGATGCAAAAGTTGCAATCGAATTTGGTGCAGAAGGTATTGGTTTGACAAGAACAGAGCATATGTTCTTTGAAGGCGAAAGAATTATGAAGTTTAGAAAAATGATTCTTTCTGACAGTGTAGAAGAAAGAGTGGAAGCACTTTCTGGTATTGAGCCATTCCAAAAAGATGACTTTAAAGGTATTTATGAAGCAATGGAAGAAAGACCAGTTACAATTCGTCTTCTTGACCCACCTCTCCATGAGTTTATGCCAAATACAGAAGAAGAATTTGAAATTTTGGCAAAAGAAACAGGTAAAACTGTGGAAGAATTGAAAATTAAAGCAAGAGGTCTTCATGAATTGAACCCTATGATGGGACATCGTGGTTGCCGTCTTGCAGTAAGTTATCCTGAAATTGCTGAAATGCAGACAAGAGCAATTATTGAAGCTGCCATTGAAGTTTCTCAGGAAAAAGGTATTGAAATTGTGCCTGAAATTATGATTCCTTTGATTGGTGAAATCAAAGAATTAAAATATGTAAAAGAAGTTGTTGTAAAAACAGCAAACAAAGTTATGGAAGAAAAAGGAAAAACTCTCAAATACCTTGTTGGTACTATGATTGAAATTCCTCGTGCTGCTTTAACTGCTGACAAGATTGCGTCTGAAGCAGAGTTCTTCTCCTTTGGTACAAATGACTTGACACAGATGACTTATGGTTTATCTCGTGATGATGCTGGTAAAATCTTGGCAGACTACATTGACAAAAACATTTATGAATGTGACCCAACTGCTAGATTGGACAGAACAGGTGTTGGTTTGTTAATGCAAATGGCTGTAGAAAAAGCAAAACCAGTTCGCCCTGACATTCATTTAGGTATTTGTGGTGAACATGGTGGAGACCCATCTTCTGTTGAATTCTGCCATATGATTGGCTTAGATTATGTTTCCTGCTCACCATTCCGTGTACCTATTGCTAGATTGGCAGCAGCACAAGCAGAAATTAGTTTCCCAAGAAAATAATTTAATCTATAAAAATCAATAAATTTATTATGATGAAATCTTGAAATATGACATTACTTTATTTTTATTTCCTTTTCAAGATTTCATCTTTTTTTATAATATCAAATTTTTAAAATTTTGTTACTGTTCTTTTGTCTTGACTATTTTGGATAGGTTATAATAAAATAAATAAAAAGGTTCTAAAGTGAAAATTTTAGGAGGGGTTTGTTATGGCTAAAAAACCAAATGCTGCAGATATAACAAAAGCACTTGCTTTGTTTGGCGGAGGAGCAAAAAAGGATGGAGGTGGTGGAATGTTGCAAGGTGCTCAAAATTTGTTTCAAAGTGGTATAGAATATGGTGTAAAGTTAGCTTTAAATACTCAGCAACAAGCAAAAGAAATTGAAACTGCAAAAAACTTTTTGATTGGAGATAAAAGTGATAATAAATAGAAAAAATTATAATATTTTTTGAAAGAGTAAAAAGTATTTTTTACGAAAAAATGATATTACTGAAAAATTTGAAAATAAGATGTTTCTTTTTTTTAATTTCAGTTATTATAAGGACATAGAGTAAAAGCCTCCTGTAATAAAAAATAATATATTATAGGAGGCTTATAATTAGGGACATAATAATGAAAATATAATAATTTTTTAAAATATCAAAAAAAATAAAAAAAAGTGTTGACAAGCTATTAAAAAGGTGTATAATAGATAACTGTAGTCAGCAAAAACAAGCAAAAAAATAATTTTAAAAAAATTAAAAAAATACTTGACAATATAAAAAAGTGCTGATATAATATCTCTTGTCGATTTCGAAAGAAGTCGAAAAAAAGAAAGTATTGT
>CAJTZO010000031.1 GCA_910583755.1 uncultured Clostridia bacterium | reverse complement strand
TCTTCTGCAATACATTTCTCACTGCCATCTGCAAACTTCTCATAAGCGAAATTATCTTTGCCCTTAAAAATAAAAGAAGGATTTTTTTCTTTTTTGATTTTCTTTTCTTTTATCAATTTTTCTTTTTCTTCCCTTATTTTTTCAACAAGAACACTTGCTGGTTCATCTTCTGGATTTTGTGGTACAAGTTTTCCTTGTACAGCCATTTGAAGGATTGCACTTTTTAATTGTTGTCCTGTCATAAGGCATCTCCTTTCATTCCTCATTTAAAATATTGCAAATATCCACAAGTATTTTATCAATAGTAGCATTTAAGCTGGCTCTTTTTTGCTGATATTGCTGTATCAATTCCATAGGAGGTAATATTTCTTCTTCCTCATGAGGATAACCACATAAATCTATATTGTAGTTTCGTTGTTTTATTTCCTCAATGGTATATTTTTTTGCCTTATCAAAACCATCTATATTGATTTCTTTTTTTTCATTCCACCACACAACAGCAGGGTCAAAATGCTCTCTTTTCATAGGTTTTGTTTTTGAAAAATTTTTATATCCTTCTGGCATATCTAAACGGTAAAACCAAGTTTCTTTTGTACTTCCTGTATTGTCAAAAAACAATATATTTGTTGTAATAGACGTATAAGGTGCAAATACACTATGTGGCATACGAATGATTGTATGAACATTAAACTCCTCAAACATCTTTTTTTTGATTGCCATTTTTGTATTATCTGTTCCAAACAAAAAACCATCAGGTAAAATAATTGCACATCTCCCATTTCTTTTTAGACGATACATAATCAGAATGATAAATAAATCTGCTGTTTCACTATTTCTTAAATCAGCAGGGAAATTCTGTTTAATCATTTCTTTTTCATTTCCACCATAAGGAGGATTCATAATAATCACATCAAATTTATCTTGTTCTTTATTATATTCTCTGACATTTTTTTCAAGAGAATTTCCATGTATAATTTGAGGATTATCTACATCATGTAAAAACATATTTGTTACACAAAGCAAAAAAGGAAGTGCCTTTTTTTCAATACCATAAACAGAATTACTGTATAATTTTCTATCTTCTACACTTTTTATCTGTTTATCAAGTAGATTGATTGCAGATATTAAAAATCCACCTGTACCACAAGCAAAATCAGCAATTTTTTCTCCCAAAACAGGAGAAAGCATTTCAGCCATAAAATCAGTAACTGCCCTTGGGGTATAAAATTCTCCTGCATTACCTGCACTCTGCAAACTCTTTAATATTGTTTCATAAATTTCACCAAAAGCATGTCTATCTTTGTATTCTTCAAAATCAATTTCATTAATAACATTAATGACTTGTCTAAGCAAAATACCATCTTTCATATAATTGTTATTATCTTCAAAAGCGGCTTTTACAACCACTTGACTCATAGGTGTATTTTCATCAATCTCTATATTTTTAAGATAGGGAAACAATTCTACATTTACAAAGTTAAGCAATGTATCTCCTGTCATTGCTTTTCCATCTTTGTTGTCAACTGCCCAATTTTGCCAACGAAATTTTTCGGGAATAATAGATACATAATTATCATTACAAAATTCCCATTCTTGCTCTTTAGAATCATATATTTTCAAAAAAAGTATCCATACAATCTGTTCTATTCGCTGTGCATCACCATTAATTCCTGCGTCATTTCTCATAATATCCTGTAATCTTTTCACAAGGTTATTTAACCCCATACGATTTCATCTCCTAAGCTGCATAAATTTGTTTTTCAAGCTCCTTGACAGCATTGAGGTATCCTACTTTTCCGCCAAAGAGTTTTGTTATTTTCATAGGTGTACCAAACTGCCGAAATGGGTCATTTAAAAGTATCTCTATACTGGTAATATCTGTAATCCCTTTATCCATATATTTATCTAGTAGTGCATTTAATACTTGCTGTGCAAGCTCTGAATATTGATATAAATAACCTCTTTTTTTCACATTGTTTGCACGTTCTGCTTTTGTAAGCGGTTTTTTATCATAAGCAATGTGGCATATTAAATCAAAATCATCAATATCATTGTTTCCGTATGCTTCCCTTAATGCCTCTAACAAAACCCCTTTTTCTTGCAGTTCGTCAATAATGACTTGCTTTTTCTGTTCACTGTTCCATATATTGATAAATTCATCTAATGTTGCATATTCACCAAGGATATTTTTTTTGGAATAATCTGTAATGCTTTCAGTAATTAACTTTCCATCTTTATCATAATATTGCACTCTTTCATTTAATATTTTTATATCAATACCACGAATTCTGTATTTTTTAGGTTTATCTTCCTTTGAATTATCATCATTTTCATCATTTGCATCAAAATCACTATTTTCTCCATTTTCAGTGGTATTAACGTTTTTTTCATTTCCCATATTACTGTTACTATATTCATCAGAATTAAAATTATCATCCACAATAGGCTCTCCATCAAAATCTGGGTCTGCAAAAAGTCTACAAACCCCTCTAAAATCCATAATTGTAAAATATTCTTTTCCATAATCTGGTCTTAAACGAGTGCCTCTGCCTATAATTTGTTTAAATTCCGTCATAGAAGCAATATTGTTTTCAAGTACAATTAACTTACAAGTTTTACAATCGACTCCTGTTGTCATCAGTTTTGATGTTGTTACGATTGTTGGAAATTTGCTGTCTTCTGCTGTAAAATTCTCAATCTCTTTTTTTCCTTCTTCATTGTCACCTGTAATTTGCATAATATATTTTTCATTCTCAGCAACAATGTCAGTATTTTCCTCAATAAGTGCCATCCTCATCCTTTCCGCATGGTTTATATCTACACAAAAGACGATTGTTTTTGCAAACCTGTCTGTTTTTTTCAAAAATTGGGTAATCCTTTTTGCAACTAATTTTGTCCTATCATCAATAATCAATGTCCTATCATAATCAATAATGTTATATTCTCTGTCCTCAATTTCATAACCATAAATATCTTTTTGTCCAGCTATGGGACGCCAGCCCTCTACATCTTTATCTATCGTTACTCTTAGCACTTTATATGGTGCAAGAAATCCGTCATCAATACCTTGCTTTAAAGAATAGGTATAAATAGGTTCTCCAAAGTATGTAATATTAGAAACTTCTTTTGTTTCCTTCGGTGTTGCAGTTAAGCCAATATGTATTGCATTACAAAAGTAATCCAGTATTTTTCTCCACTTTGATTCTTCTTTTGCACTTCCTCTATGACATTCATCAATTACAACCAAATCAAAAAAATCTGGTTTAAATTCTCTGAAAGGTTCCTCCTTTTCATTTCCTGCAAGCTGATGATAAAGAGAAAGATAAATTTCATAGGAACTATCTAGTTTTTTGTTGTCTACTTTTGTCATTACTTTTTCAAATGGTTTGAAGTCTTGTTTTATTGTTTGGTCTATTAAAACATTTCTGTCAGCAAGAAATAATATTTTTTTACTAACCCCTGCTTTCCAAAGTCTATGAATGATTTGAAATGCAGTGTATGTTTTTCCTGTTCCTGTAGCCATAACAAGTAATATTCTTTTTTGTCCTTTTGCAATAGCATCAATGGTACGATTAATTGCGATTCTTTGGTAATATCTTGGTGTTTTGTCACCTACATTGAAGTAATAAGGCTGTGTAATGATTTTCTCTTGCTTTGCTGTCATATTTTCGTTCTTTTTATATCTTTGCCATAATGCATTAGGAGAGGGAAATTCATTTAATGCAATTTCTTTTTCTGTTCCATTTTTTCTATCATGTTCTAAAAATCCATCACCGTTAGAAGAATATACGAATGGAATATCCAATACTTGAGCATATTCCAATGCTTGTTGCATTCCTGCTCCTAAAGTATGTTTATTGTTTTTTGCTTCAATAATCGCCAGAGGAATATTAGGCTTGTAATAAAGAATATAATCTGCTCTTTTCTTTTTTCCCCTTGCCGTTTTGTTGCCTCTAACAATGACCCTGCCATCTGTAAAGCAATATTCTAATTTTATTTGTCTTTGCTTGTCCCAACCAGCATTTTCAATCGCTGGAGTAATAAATTGTAGTTTTATATCTTCTTCTGTCATTTCTGACTTTTTCATCAATTTGCTCATAATATCCCTCCTATCTTCTTATAAAGTTTCATTATCGGAAGTTTATATCATAAGTATATCAAAATCGATAAAATACAACAACAGTATTTAAACAAGAATATTTTGATTTTACAAAATTTAAGTATCAAAAAAGCCATCATTATTTAAAATAAATGGCTTTTTTTATCTGATTACCTCTCTATATCTTTATGTCTCTTAATAGTTTGCTGACATAAATTTGCTTTTTGTTCTAATTCTCTTAATTTTCTTATAATACTCTCTTTTTTAGTGTATTTTTCTTTTTTCCATTGTTCTACAGCCTTTTTGCTTTCAGAATATATTTTTAAAAATGTTTCCACATCCTTGTAGCCATGTTGGTGAACCATCTTTTGTAAATTTTCTTTGCTAACATTAATATTCTCTTTGCAATCTTCTATTTTCTGCTGAAGTATTCTTTTTTGTTTTCCTTTAAAGAATCCCTTTATATTTCTTAGCTCTTTTTCTAAATTTGGTAATTCTACATTTTCTAACTTTTGTATTTCTTCCACTTGTCTATGTAATTTTAAATTTAAAGTTTCCATTTTATTAAATTCTTCAATGTCAACATTTAAAGTAGGTTTTAATTGCATTTTATGTTTTTGAATGACATCTTTTAAAATAGCATTTGCATTTATCATAATCTGATAAAACAATTCAGGTTTCCATCCTTCCATTTGCGTAGAGTGTTGTATTTTTTCAGTTATTTCATTCTTTTTTATTGCCTTTATTTTTTTATCACTAATACCAACTACAAGAGCCACATCAGCAATTTTATTCCACTCTTGCCTAACGGCATTATCTTTTTTTATTTGTTCAGCTTTGGGATTGTTTTTGCCGATTTTTTTGGTTGCGATATAAACACTATCTCTATCAAATACAGTTAATTTTTCAGTAGGATTTTTAACATAGTAATTTATCATATTCGTATAATACGTCTTTATTTCTGGTAAAAATTCTATATCTTTAAAATATGCTTTTTTATTTCCAAAAGAGTGCCTTTCATATATCTCCCCTTTAGGAACGATGGTGCAGCCCTTTCGTATTTTTCCGAACTCGTCTTGAATTTCTTTTTTTGTTCTTACTTTTTTTCCATATTCATTATAAAACAGATTTCTTGATGCAGTTTTGAATTCTTCTTTTTCAAGCAATTCTCTTTCGCTAAAAATCAAATGAATGTGGTAGTTTGTTTTCTTTTTATTGTGATGGAGTGCAGATACACATTCCACACCATATTTTTGTTTGAATTTCTCTGTAAATATTTTCAATAATTTTTCAGGCTGATATTTTATAAAACTTTCAGGTAAGGCGATAATCAATTCTCTTGCTTCAATACATTTTCCAGCAGAACCGCTTTTTCGAAAGTCTTGCTGATTTTCCATAGCAAGAAATTTCCAAAAACTTCTTTGTACTGTTTCACAAGTCGCATACAAATTTTCTTGTCTTTCTGGATTTGTAATATAATCTATTCTACCTTTTACATTACTTAGTTTCGATAATTGTATAAATGAATTTCTTGCGATATTCTTTTTTCTCCTTTCTCAAAAATAATTGACAAACTATCTCTTTTGTACTATTCTAATGTTAGTGATAAAAAGCTCAACGCAGTTGCGAAATAGACCAAGTGTATAAACCAAAGGTTTGTGCAATGGGTGTATTTCGCTCTCAATCGCCGAGAGCTTCTTTTTGCTTTGCTAGTTAACTTTTTATATGAAACTATATAAAAGAATAAACTCTAAATTTATGCGTATATGCGTATTCTTTTTCATTTTGTTGTTAAAAAACATTGATTTTATCAGCTTTTTCAAAAATACGCATCACTGTTGATATGCGTATCAAATACGTGTGCAGATACGTTTTGTTATACGCTTTTTATGCTTTAAAAATGTTGATTTTACAGCATTGATACGCATATACGCTTTTTTTGCTACATTTTTATTTTTATATAAATTCCTCTAAAACCTCTTGACTTTTTACCAGTTTCTGAAAGAATATTTGTAGAGTATTGTATGTTGTATTCCTTTTCAGACTGTTTTAAATAACTGATAAAACTCTTTGCAGAAATAGGTTTTTCTACATTTTCATCACACCAATGACAATAACAGCCATATAACTTTTTAGATGTCGTCGTAGTAGTTGGCTCTAACTTTATAAAATCGTCTGCTTTCATAAAGCTAATAATATTGTTGCCATCTTCCATAGCGTGATACAGATTTTGACTTGCCTTTTCGCTGATGGTAAATTCATAGTTGTTTTTTAAAAGTCTTTTTAATCCTTCCAAACACCATAGAAAGATACCTTCTTTTTCTGCCCTTAATTTCTCTATCAAAAATGGATTATCCTTTCTATTTTTGTCTTTTTCTTTTGTTGTCAGTACAATTTGCCTTCTAAAAAATCCATAGGAACGGTCATATAATGAGTTTAAATTGCCATTCCCAAAGCAAAGAAATCTAACATATAATGTACCTTGCACACTCTGCTTTGATTTCCTTTCTAAATCAATTTTATCTTCCAAAGTGACAATAGACTTGATGTAATTTGTTTGAGGTAATGCCTCCATTTTCATATCATCATCTACCATAAGCAATTTATACTCTAAATCTGCCCTAGCAAACTTATTCGTTTCTACTTTTTGTATACTGCTTGTGTTCATATTATTACCCAATATACTCCTTAAAACCAAACCTACTCTTGATTTGCCTTCTCCGCCTTTACCAATCAGCAACATCATTTTTTGTCCTTTTGTAGAAGGGATTAAACAGTAGCCCATATATTCTTGCAATGTTACAATATCCTCTTTTTCCAACAATTCTTCTAAAAAAGCAAGCCATACTTTTGGCTGTTCTACTTGCGGATTATATTTGATGGGCAAGCGGTTTAAACAAAATTCCTTTTTACTTGAAAACATTCCATTTAAAAATATCGTTCCATTTTTCACATGAATCCTATCATTTTGTATAGGTAATTCCTCTGAATAGCTCTCAAACCTCAACACTTCCAAGAGCTGTTTTACTTTTTTAGAAACATTTCTTATAACATAATTTTTGATGATGTTGTAAATATTTTTTTCTATTTCTCCATCAGATACAAAGCCATCTATGCTAAAAAAAAAGCCGTTGATACATTTTAAATCATATCCCTGCAAGTATGCCTCACAAAATTTTACCTCATCAATGTTATTTTCTTCATCTAACCAAGTAATACCTTGATTTTTGTAATCTATATTGTTTAATTCAGTCATTGTTTTGTCCAATTCCTGCAATGACTTCTCGTTGATATTCTCCCATTCTTTTTTCAATCTGTATCACCTCTTTTCCATATTGTACTAAGAAGTAAATTTTTTCCTCTAATATACTATTTTCCAAAATGTCTTGATACCATTTTATTTTTTCGATATTATTTACTGCCTCTAAAAACTCCTCATAAATCATATCATTTGGAGCTTTTGGTGCATAAAACTCTTTCCAAAATGCCAACCAATTGCTGTAATCAGACAATATTTTCTGACATCGCTGTTCCCATTTTTCAAAATCTTTTTGTACTTGATACTTATTTCTAATGGTTTTTGTTTTTACTTGTTTTGTTTGTTTTTTATTCTGATAAGCATTTTTCTCTATTTGTAATCCAAAATCTAAAGCCAACTTTTTTGCTGCTTCATACTGCGACAAATTATGTAACTTTGCTACAAAATTGATTACATCGCCTTTTTCACCACAACCAAAGCAATAATATCCTTCTGATACTTTCATACTTGGGTGTCTATCATTATGAAATGGACAACATACCATATCATTTTGATTTACATTCAAGCCATAGTGCATCGCAGCTTGTTTCGTTGTGATGCTTTCTTTTATCTGTTCAAAAATATTCATAAACTACCTTCTTTCTTTATAAAAGTTCCTGAACAGATGTTAATTAAAAAAATTTGTCTTTTTTATTATTTTATGATATACTAAATTTGTAGATTAGGTATATCAGAACATCTGATTATCAGGAACTTGTTTCAGTCCTATTGTATTTGCAGATACATTAGGACTTTTTCATTGTTTTAAAATTTTCTGCTATTATGTCATTTTCTTTTGTAATAGCCAGCAATTCTGTAAGTAAAAACTTACATTCCTCTAAAATATTTTCTATTTCATCTGTTTTTTCCATATTTTCAAGCATTTCTCTTAGTCGTTTCAATTCCATACTCAATCTATCACTTTTGTATTTACCAACACTTATGACAATTTTTTGATGGAGCAAAGAATTGATAAAATATTCTCCTTTTGGTATGCCACACACTTTTATTCTTGCTTCAATCTGTAATCGTTCTTCTGGTGACGCTCTAAAGCTAATAATAGAACTGCGAAATCTATTTTTATCTTTTTCACTCATTGCAAACCCTCCTTATAAATTTGCTCTAATTTATCTGACAATTTTCTTTGTTTATTGGGATAAAGATGAGCATAAGTATTTAACATTGTTTCCACTCTTTCATGTCCCAATCGTTCCGCAGCTTCAAGGGGAGTAATTCCCAGCTCCATAAGCATAGCACAATGTGAATGACGAATATCATGTATTCTGATATATTTTACTCCACTATTTTTTACACCTCTTTTCATTTCATGTTCCATATAATATTTTGTCACTGGAAACAATCTATCATTGTCTTCAAGACAATAAATATTATTCATATAATCTTTTAAATCTGCAAGCAAAAAGTCTGGTACTGTTATGATACGATTTCCTTTTTGTGTTTTAGGTGGCGTAATAACATCTCTACCATCTATTCTTTGATAAGATTTTGAAATATGAATTGTTTTTTCTTCAAAATCAATATCAGAAGGGGTAAGAGCAAGCAACTCTCCTATTCTCATACCTGTCCAAAACAATACCATAAATGCAGTATAGGAACGTTGTTTGTCCATAACTCCCTCAATAAACATGGAAAATTCCTCTTTTGTCCAGAAATTCATTTCCTCTGCTTTGTTTTTTCCTATACTTCCAGCCTTTTTACAAGGATTATTTTTTAAATCATAATATTGAGTGGCATAATTAAATATTGCCGTTAATTGATTGTTAATTGTTCTCAAATATGTTTGAGAATAATTTTTCAATAGAAGTTCATTTTGCCATTTTCTAATATCGGCAGGAGTGATAGCATTCATACTCTTTTTTCCAAAGAATGGCATAATTTTTAATTCAATAATATGTTTCTTGGTTTTCATAGTATGTTCTCTTAGTCTTGGTGTCATATCTTCATAGTATAATTTCACAAATTCCTCAAAAGACATATTAAAATCAGCCTGTTGTGACATTAAAAAATTTCTTAGCCATTCCTCTGCTTCTCTTTTTGTAGAAAAACCACGCTTTGTAGACTTTTTACGGTTTCCCTTCCAGTCTGTATATCTGTATTGAATTAGCCATTTTCCTGTTTTTTTATCTTTTTCTGCTTTCATTTCTTTCCTCCTTATGTACCATACCCAAACCATCGTTTTTCAAAATATTTTCTTGGAAGTTTTCCAGCCACAATCATGTAACCTGATTCTTCCAGTTCTTTGTTCATATTTCTAATCAGTTTATAAGCGTGTCCTAGTGAAATCCCTAATAGCTCTGATAATTCTGAAGCTGTAATGTAAATTTTGTTTTCTTTCATCATAGTATCATCTCCTAATTTTGATGTAGCGTATTCGCTATATTATTTATTATAGCGTCATCGCTACATTTCGTCAAGTAATTTTTTATAAAAATGAAAAAAATATAGATTTTTCTATTTTTATATAGTAAAATAGTAGTGACTAAACTACATAATATAGGAGTTGCGATTATGACCATTGGAGAAAAAATAAAATACTTTAGAACACAAAAAGGAATTACACAAGCAAAACTTGCAGAACTTTCTGGAATACACCCCGTTTCCATCAGAAAATACGAAACAAATAAAATGATACCTCAGTCACAACAAATTGATAAAATTGCAGAGGCACTTGAAATTAGCTCTTTTGCTATTACAGGATTTGAAAATAATATCAGACTTGAAACGGTAGGCGATTTTATGGGACTACTGATTATGCTGATTAAAACAAATATTGTTTTGATAGAAGGAGAAAGAGGAGAAAACGAAATATACAAGGAAGAAACAGTTGCTTTTAAAATAAATCCTTTTTTATCGCAATTTTTTACTCTCTCTGGTAGCCAACAAAGTGCAGATGGCATACTATATCACCTAAAAAATAATCATATTCTCCAAGATATATTAAAATGGGAAAAAATCAATTTTGGATATGAAAAAATGTGTGCAAAGTACAGTAACTCAACAAATGAAGCAATATTGCAAGCATTAGAAAAACTAAAAAATGATAAAGAAGCCATTGAAATGGAATTGCAGCGTTCTAACATAATACTTCATGCCAATGGTAGCATTTCCGTTAAAGTTCCTTTCTTTTAATAGAAATACTTGAACCATAAAATCATTTTTTAATCAATGTCCTTACAATATTAAAAAATTTGTACTCAAAACGCACTCAAAATCAAAAAAAAAATCCCCAAAACTCGCTTTATTAGCAAGTTTCAGGGATTTTTTTAATCATTCCCACTCGGCAAGGTCAAACAAAACTTAAATATTTTAGTTTTGTTTCTGTATTATTTTTGCTGATATTTTCTCTCAATTCCATATTTTATTCTGACTCACTGATTTTTTGTTGCCAAATTGTTGCCATGTATCTATTATAGCAAAATCATTAGAAAATGCAATAATTTTTTTTAGCTACCAATGTTGATGATTGCAGTAATAATATGTTAGAATGTTTTTACAAAACTTTTAAAGTGAGGTGGGAGAGTGGACGTTTTTTTGAACTACCTAAGTTGCTAATTCAAGAAAATGTCCGCACCTCCATACCTATTTTTATTTTCACGCTAACTCAATCAAAACCATTTTTTTGAATAATATTAGTTATTTAAGTTATAGGTTTAAGAAATTTTATACTCATAACTTAAAACAAATCGACTTGTACCATCTTCATCTACACATGCAGTTTTCACAGTTAAATGTAAATTAAATTCATTATCTATATTGATAGTAATATTTTGATAATCAACAGTCGCTGTTTCTGGAACATAGCGTAAAGCTTCTCTTTTTGCTACTTTTATATCTTTATCTATATTCAGATTTGACAACTTGTCCTCAAATTTTTTTATTTTTTTGATCTCATTAGCACTGAATAATTTCACATATTGTATTTGATTATCTTCTATAAATACAATTATTGAATAAGGAAGCTTATATTCATTCACTTTAGCTATATAAATCACTTCATAGTAATTTTTCCCATATACAGTGTTGTTAATCATTTCAACCTTAAAAAGATTTGAATCAAACTCATCTATGTTTTTTTCAAGAATTTGTGTAAGATTATTAACATTTTCGGGATTAAAAATAAAATTCTCATCTATTATCTCTATAAAATGTGGTTCATTAAAAATTCTGTCAATCATTATTAAGTTTTCTTTTTCATTCCACTCACAATGAAAACCAATAACCTCACATATTTCTCTAATAGAATAATAATTATATCCATCTATTTTATAAGCTGTAATACTATTACATTCTTTTCCATCTATAAATAAGTTTTCTTTAGATAAAACTGCTTTCTTTAAACCGTTGTTTATATGGTTACTGAATTGGTCGCTACTTTTATCGCTTGTCTTGATATAAATTGTATTTTTGGAATATTCTACTGAAAAATCCATGATACTTCCTAAATCTCTCAATCTGAAAAAGCTAAGTCCATTTATATCATACAAAGTTATATTTTCTGAAAATATAATATTTCCTTCTTCTACTACCTTCAAATTTCTATTACATGGTAAAGCAGATTCAAAATTGTTACCATATGATTGACAAGAAAACGAAAAAAACACAAAGCAAATACAAAATACAGCAATAAACTCTTTCATTATTATTCTCCAAATTCACTTAATAGTTTAAATTATATTCATAATCTAGAACAAAACGGCAGTCTGAATCATCAACACATACTGTTTTAACAATTACTATAGGAGACAAATTACTATCTAAAATCAACCTTGTTTCTTGATTATCTACAGTCGCATCATTGGGAACATATTCAAGTGCTTCTTCTTTAGCAATTTCAATGCTATCAGAAAAGTCACTTTCTTCCATAACAGATGGTATTGAAGCTAATTGGTCATAGTCATCTTGAGTAAAGGAAGCAACATAATCTATTTTATCATCTTCAACAAATACGATAACGTTGTATGGTGTTTCAAAACCATTTACTTTCATTACATAAATGATTTCATAATAATTTTTTCCATCAACAGTATTAGTAATTGATTCAACATCAAAAAGGTTTGAGTCAAATTCATTTAAATTTTCTTCAAGATATTGTGTAAGTTCATCAATATCATTATTCTTACAATTTATATTTAGTGGTTCATCTATAGTAACAAAATTAACAGGGTTTGTATTATTATCACTTCTACTTCTATTTTTTGATAACAATATGTCACTATTTCCATAAATAGTGCTCAGAAAAATATCAGGATATTTAGTTCCTACATCTGAGCCTTTTAAAAGAGCATCTGCATTTTTTTTAGCAGTGTAAAGTGTTTTTCCATTTTCAATTTGCTCAAAAAATTTCTTTTCCCATTCATGTAAACCTTCTGAACTTACATCAACTCTCCAACCAATAGAGGATTCTGCCCCATGGTCATAAACTGTACTTTTAGCAATATTTGTTGCATAATTTGGATTTGCTGTTTGACATGCTGCAAACATAGCAAATCTACAATCTGACATATTTCTTCTGCCAAGTCCTATAAGATAATTAACTTGATATGTAATATTTTTATCACCCATATAAACTCCTGTACAATTCTCACTTGTTCGTAATGACTCTCTAGGTGTTATTTTTACTTTGTCATAAAGACCATGTCCAGCAAAAACTAATATATCGGTACAAAAATATAAACGATCTATTTTTCGATATGAATCATTAATATATTTTTCTACATTATAATTCATATTATTAAGATGCTCTCCAGCTATTGTTATATCAGGAATTGTATCAATATCCGCCTCTGCCTCATTTGCTGCAAATAAGGCAGCGTACATATCATCTGATATAGCATGTTTCTTGTTTCTTTCAGTTTCAGTTATTCTTCTAGCTTCCTCCTCAGTTGGCAACCCTAATTCTTCATCTGAAATTTCACGCCAAGTCGATGCAAATGCTGATATAGTCATAGAAGTTGATAGTATTAATGTAATTGCCATTGAAAGTAATTTTTTCATTTTTTTCCTCCAATTTTTAAAAATATAACTGTAATTTGGTATACCTATATACTAAAACTTAATATTTTAATAAAAAATAGAATTCTTAGTATACTTGTTGAACTCTTTTTTTTAAACATTTTTTATATATTTATCCACCTCTTCACCGCATTTTACATTCCCCTTTCTAATGAATTTTATATCAAAACTAATTTCTTAGATGATATACACTTTAATGTGGACATACCTTATGAGTTACTTCATCAAGAACATCCCCTTTTACTATAGAACCGCAGTCAGCACAATATTTTGCTGCATATATAGTGGTTTTACAAGAACCATCTGAATACTTTTTATGTTCTGAAACATTTTTATTTTTCCAAGTATGAAGATGTTTTGGTTCTATTGCTGTATTTGTACTATTTTGCAATATTTCAATCGTATCATCTGGTGATATTAGCTTATATATTACATTTTGTTCTGGTGTAAATGAAAATTGAATAGTTTCACCATTTTCTATTTTTTGTAATAACTCTGTATCATCAAAGTTTATGTAATGGTCAGAAAAATAGTAGTCTTGAAATTCCTCTAACTCTTTATCATCAAGTATAGTTATTTCATCTTCGTATACAATTTCTGCTTGCTTTGAAAATAAATTAACTAGTGTTGTATCTGCTGCCTTTGCTACTTTAGTTCCACTTGCAACAGCAAATGTCAAAAATCCCATTGTTAAAACTTTATAAATAACTTTATTATTCTTTTTTTCCATAATTGCTTTCACTCTCCTATTTAATAGTTTTACACCATTTTCTCCAAAACCTGCAATATCCCATAGATTTTTTGATATACTTTCTTCTTTTGAAAAATGTAATAATACACTTGCATATGCCTTTTTTTGCTCTTGAGAACAATGAAAAAGCATTTCTTCATCACATGCCAATTCTGTCCAATGATATAACTCATTTTTTATCATATAAAATAATGGATTAAACCAATTAATACAATTTAATAATTCAATTATTGTTTTTAATGGTACATCTTTTCTTTTATTATGCTGAACTTCATGCTGTAATATCATTCTAATTTCTTCTATGTTACATTGATTTAACATTACAGCAGGAATCAATATAGTATTTTGAAAAATACCTGTTGTACAAGGTTGAGAAAAATATGTTGTTGCAAGCAAAGAAATTTTTTTTATATTTTCTTTTTCACAAATTTCATTTAGTGTCTGTTGCCATTCTGTAATGCCATAAATAGAAAAAGAATGATATTTTAATTCTCTTTTTAATTTAAAAAAACGATAGAATGCATAAAATAAGTAAAAAAATATACCTATTAACCATAAAATTTGAATTATATTGATAAATAATGTATCTTTCAAAATATGATAAAAAGAATTTCCTGCAGAATTTTTTTCTACCATAATCAAACTGTATCCTTGTGAAAATATCTTATAGCTATTATCATATACCATAAAAAAATAAAATATTGGAATGATAAAAGAAAGTAATACAAAAGTATAAACCTTTACCACAAAATTTGCTGCTGTATAACAGCATATCCATGATTTTACTAATAAAAATATACAACAAGTGACACTTCCTGCAATAGAAAGCTGTAAAGTACAAATCAATAAATTATTTATCAAAATGATCTATCCAATCCTGTAATTCTTTCCATTCTTGTTCTGTAATGGAATCCCTATCACTTGTAAATGTAGATAGAAACCCTTTCAAAGAACCTGAAAAATATTTTTTTAAAAAATTTTTGGATTCTTTCTTTACAAAATCTTTTTTTGCTATGATAGGATAATAATAATACGTGATTTTTTGTTTCTGCTTACTAACAGCTTCTTTTTTTTCTAAATTATTCAAAAATACTAATATTGTCCTGTTTGCCCAAATTGTTCCTTTTTTTCTCAACTCCTCCATAATCTGATTGACTGTCATCATTTCACTTGATTCCCATAATACTTCTAATACTTTGTATTCTGCTTCTGTCACTTTTTTTATTTCTCCCATTTACAAACTCCTTTTTAGTATTATTATACTCAGTATTTTTTTACTAGTATAATTATACTAATTGTACTTTATTTGAAATATTTTGTCAATATAAAGTTTTAAAAAACGAAATAAAGCATTTTTTATTTTAGTTAAAAATAAATTATTTTTTTAATTACATAGATAAATTAGTAAATAACTGGAAGTCATAAAAAATTGTATACAAAAGCATTTTTGCAATGATTGCAAGCAGGGGAAAGGGATATCCCTTTCCTCGCTTGTTGGTGTTCCCCCAAACCCCAAATGCAAATTTTTTTGAAATTTGCAAAACGCCTTCGGCGTGGCTTTTCCTTTTTTTGGAATATCATTTTTGTTGCACTATATATAAATTTTACTACAAAAAATAAAAGCATTTTCAATAAAATTTTTAAGTAAAAAATTCCTTACTTTCTTAAAAGTTTTACAAAAAAAATTTCCTCTTAGTAGCCTAAAATATAAAATTTCTTTGTTCCTTTTTTATGTATTATCAATAAGAATTACTATTAAAAAATAAAACTATTTTCATATAAATTTTGCAAAAAAATTCTTTCTCAATAGCTGAAAAGAAAAATTATTTCCATTTTTTTTGCTACTAAGAAAGAAAATTATTGATAAAACAATACTACCCCCCTATATATAATATATACATACATTATATATACCCCCTATAATTTATAAAATAATATGAATACCTTATATTTGTTTTCAGAGCGTTGTAGATACAACACTTTTGAAGGCTGTTTTTATTTTATTGACTTTATATACTTCTATTTATACTTATTTCTAAAAACGTTGTACATACAACATTTTTGGACGCCAGTAATATACATCTGTTTCAAATCACTACTTTTTGTGTTTAAAAAGGCAATTCCTCTTATCAACTAAAAAACAGAAACGTGACACGTTTCTGTTAATAGTAAACAAGGAAAACTCTACCATCGAAAACTGGAGTGAATTCCTTTTCTATCTAAATACTCTTGTCTAGCCTTTTCTTTTTCTTCTTCTGTTGGAGCAGTCTTATATTTTGTATACAGATTTCGTTTGACTATGCTGTCATATTTTTCCTTTAGCATTTTTACAATTTTTTCCTCATCATTATGACATTCCAAAATATGGTATTTAATCAGCGATAGAAATAAATCCTCACTAATTTGTACTTGTTTCATATTTTACACCTCTATTTTTTAATTTTGTGACGATATTTTGTTTGTTAAATTTTAAAATATCGTCACGCTTTTTTTCAAAATCTACATTCAAAAAATGCTGTAAAATCAATGTTTCTATGTTGTTTCATTTTATATTTTCTGTACCTGTGACGATGTTGACGATATTTTTATATATCTGCTATTTTTTAGAATATCGTCACATTATCATTTTTTTATTTTTCAGGTAAATTACTATAAAACCCAGTAAAATCAAGGCTTCTATCAAAATCAAATCTATCTTTTCAAGACATTTGTGACGATATTTTTTATTTACTCTCTGCTGTCTAAAATACCGTCACATCGTCACACTTATGATTTTTTTACTTTCTATATGCTTTAAAAGCCTTGTAAATTCAACATTTTTAGCTGCTTGATATTTTTATTTTTGTGTGACGATATTCAAGAAAAATATTGTCACACATTTCATTTTTTCATCAATGTCAATTTAATTTGTCTACCTGTCCTATTTCGACTACTTTCATAATAAATATTAAATTCTTCCAATAATCTTTCTGCATTAACATTTAATCGTCTTGTTAGTGCATTAGGAGATATTTCTTTTGGCAATAATGCAGCTAATTCTGAAGCACTACCAATCCAATCTGATTTATTTTTTGTTACCATTTCTCCAACCATTTTTACTACTGGGTCAAGTGGTTCTTTACACAATTCTGTTTCCATTTTGATGAATTTCCACAGACATTTTTCTCTATCAAATTCTAAATATATTTTTTGGTCTTGTTGGTCACGTCCAACGATGTCAAGTATTCCCTTGTTATCAATTCGTTTTGTCTTTTGAAGTATGAATGCCCCATCGGCGGCACCTAGTAAACCATTCGTGCCAGAAATCATATCAAAGCAGTCTTCTGATTGCAGTTTTCTGGTATGATGAACAATGAGTATACAAATGTTGTGTTTTTCACTAAATTGTTTTAACTTCATCACAATATCATAATCATTGGAGTAATTATATCTGTCACCATTGATTTCTCTTACTTTTTGTAGTGTGTCAATCATAATCAACTTTGTGTCTGGATGTTCTTTGACAAAATGAGTAAGTTGCTCCTCTAATCCTTCATTTAATGCTTTCGATTTTGTAGCAAAGTAAAATTTCGATGTGCTTTCCATACCAAACATTCTTGACAGTCTTTTCTGTATTCTACTGAAATCGTCCTCTAATGCTAAATACAAAACACTTCCTTGATTTACTTGATAACCCCACAAAGGCAACCCCATACTCACATGATAGCCTAATTGTGCCATCAAAAACGATTTTCCAATTTTAGGAGCACCAACAAAGAGATATGTACCATTATAAATCAATTTTTCAACGACAGCAGTTTTTGGCGGATAAACTGTGTCATACAATTCTTCCATCGTAATCGTTTCCAACACCCCCTGTTCAAAATTTTTAAAATTTTCTGTGGCTTGTAAATTGCTTTTTTTCTGATTTTCTGCTATACTTTTGTTAATCGTTGTTGATTGTTCCTTGTCTGTTGCAGCAGATGTGATAGGAACAATCTTTTTTTCTTTACTCATTGGTTTTCCTCCTTTATATCTCTTAAAATTTGACCTATAAATTGAATTGTTGATGTTGTCACATCATCAATTTCTTGAATAGTTGATAATCTTTTTAGTTCTGTAAAAATTTGCTCCATATGATTCTTTAGAGCCTTATATACTCTCGTATTGCCTACTACTACAACATCTTTACAAAGCAATCTTTTAATAATATAATCTTGTTTTGTTAATCCAGATAGTGAAACTAGGTTATCTAATAACTTTACTTCTTCATTTGACATTCTGAATGAAACTGTCTTATTTCGCCATCTGCCTTGTTTGTCTAAATTTTTATTCAAAACGTTCTCCTCCTTCCAAATTTAATTTTTCTGCCATTTCTGTTTGCTTGTTTGGAAACAGATGAGCATAGCGATATGTGATGTCAATACTTTCATGTCCAACCCTATCAGCTATGGCAAGTGCTGAAAATCCCATTTCTATCAAAAGACTAATTGAAGAATGACGAATATCATGTATTCTGATACGTTTTACACCTGCTGCCTTTGCTCCCCTATCCATTTCGTGATGTAAATATGATTTTGTGACGGGAAACAACCTTTCATTGTCTTTTATTTCATACAGCATAGTAATGTATTCTTGCACCTCATCACAAAGGAATTGAGGCATTTTTATTGTTCTGTTACTTTTTACAGTTTTTGGACTGGTTATTAAATCTCTGCCTTTTAATCGCTGATAAGACTTGTTAATTGTCAATGTTTTTTTCTCAAAATCAAAATCTGCTGGTGTCAGTGCCAATAACTCACCCACTCGGATGCCACACCAATAAAGTAGCTCAAAAGCATAAAATGAAAGTGGTTTATCCATAATTGCGTCAGAAAATTTGATGTACTCCTCTTTTGTCCAAAACAACATCTCTTTGTGTTCTTCATTTCCAATCGTTCCTGCCCTTTGTGCAGGATTATAAGATAAATGGTAAAAGCGTACTGCATGGTTGAATATCGCACTCAATTGACTATGTATCGTTTGCAAATAAGTTGGAGAATACTTTTCTTCTGCCATCAGCTTGTTTTGCCAAGCAATCACGTCTTTTGCTTCAATTTCTGCAATTTTTCTATCACCAAAATAAGGTAATATTTTTGTACGAATGATATGGCTTTTGGATTCCCAAGTGTTTTCTTTTAATCTTTTTTTCTTGTCCTGTTCGTAAATTTCAAAAAAACTTGCAAAAGTCATATCTAACTTTGTTTGCTGTTTTAGCATAATTTCTCTTTCCCACGCTTGAGCATCTTTTTTTGTTGCAAAACCTCGCTTTTGTGTTTGCTTTTTCTCCCCCTTCCAATTCGTATAGCGATAAATTACCCTCCACTTGTTACCGTCTTTGTATACAGCCATATTGTCAACTCCTTTCGCTTTACATTTGGCTACTGCTCTGTGTAACAAACTTTTTTATAAAAATAGTTTGCATTCACTCTACCCGAAAATGTCAAATAGCCTAGTTTATTTAATTCTTCATTTAGTTGTTTTACAATTTTATAAGCATAGGATTTTGACACTTTCAATTCTTTTGCCACTTCATCGACTGTCATAAAGTTTCTATTTTCCATAGTTTCTCCCCCTTATATATTAAATAAAATAGTTTAGTATATTATTTATATTACTAAATTTTTTTATTTAAGTCAATGAGTTAGAGAGAAATATATTAACTTTTTTTATTTAATTTTTATTGCTATTTCATTTTCCCTATGTTATACTAAAAATAATATATTTTTTTGGAGGGTTCTTATTATGGCAATCGGTAAACGCATTAAATTTTTTCGTAAGAAAAAAGAACTAACACAAAAACAACTTGGTAGAATGTTTGGCTTTCTTGGCAAAACTTCTGATGTCCGTATGGCACAGTATGAAGCAGAGGCACGAATACCCAAACAAGAACTTGTAAAATCTATGGCTAACATATTTGATATCAGTCCAAATGCTCTTACTGTTCCAAATATAGACAACTACATAGGACTTCTGCACACATTTTTTGCTTTAGAGGATTTATATGGTTTAAAAATCACTACCATCAATGACGAAATCTGTCTACACTTAGATAAATCCGACATTTCTTTATTTCAGATGTTTCAAGCATGGCAGGAACAATCTGCAAAATTAGAACAAGGAGAAATTACAAAAGAACAGTATGACCAGTGGAGATACAACTATCCTAAATTTGATACCTTCAATCGTTGGGCAAAAGTTCCATCACAGGCAATCAGCGACATTTTTACATCAGAATTGGATAACAAAAGTGACGAGTAAGAAAATAAAAAAACCTTACTGACTTCCAATTCTTTTTGAAAATCAGTAAGGTTTTATGAATTTGAAATAAATTATTATGTGGGTAATTTTAGAAATGTTGCCATTTCGTTGCCAATCACTAAATAAATTTGCTTGCAAACCGTATAAATACTGGATTTGTTCTCATTGACTTATCATTCCCACTCAACAGACCTTTTTAGATTTGTAGTATTTTATATGGTATTTATTATTCATATTATACTATTTTTCTTTTCATTTGTCCATATATTCTCTTTTTAAAAATTTTTTAATATCATTTTACTATCAATAATATTTTTATTATTCAAAATTTTGAATAATAATTCACTAGTATTTATACTTAGATTTATAAAAAATATAATTGATTTGTAAGAATATTATGAGGAACATGGTCATGATTTTTACATATTTTATCTGCATACAATGTTGTTAATGGTAGTCTACTTGTTCTCATAGAACCTATGTGCATTTCTGATAGTATATAAACTTGTCTTGCTATTTTTTCAATCGGCAAGTTGCCATGACGATGAACTAATAACAAAGGTCTTGGAGAACCTAAATATTTTTTTACATTGGTTGTTATAATATATGCAGTATTATCTTTTATAACAGTAGAGCCACTTTTCGGATTCATACCATTTGAAGCTTCATTTTCTTCTAACAATCGTACTGATATATTTTTTCTTATCTCAACAACATCAAACTCTATATTCCTTCTATTAAAATATTCTATGTACCAACTTTTTTCTTCATTAGAAAAACCATCTCTATGTATTACAATATGTTTTGGATATTCTCCGGACGATTGTTTATAAGCTATCAAAACATTGTTGAATATAACTTCCAAGGATTTTGTATCTATCTTTTCCCCTTTTTGTGCAACATTTGTTGAATAATAACCAATAAAATTTCCTTGTCCATCTAAACAAACAGAACAAGCTGGGTAATGAATTCCCTTTTCTTGCGTTCCCACATCAAGACCAATAAAACAATCTACATCATCTAATGGCTTTTCCAATATCCAAGGGACTCCACCTGCTTTGCAAAGTATTCCTAAAACAATATTTTGTAATCTGTAAAAAATATTATTTGTATCAATGTCTTTTATCATATTTAATGACAGCATTTGAGATGGAATTTCTAAATCAGCAAAGACATGCTTAAAGGAATCGTATGGAGATGCTATAGAATCTTTGTAAAATTCTTCTTCATCTATTTCTATTGGTAATGGAGCGACTACAAAATTTACATTTCCAGCTTCTTTTATTTTATGGGCAGTTTCTGTATAAGACAACATATCACCTTTTTCGTAATGAAAAGAACTTTGATAAAATTTTAATGGTAATAATTTTTCATTTACTCGATTATCTCTAACACCATTCACTTTACCTCTTGTAAAGTCTAAAACAGCTTTTACCACTTCATAACTTTGTTTTGCCTCAGTATCATAACTCATAAATGCTGCAACAATTGTTTTTTCAGGAACTTTATAAAATCCTTGTTTAAAGACTTTATACTTTTCATTAAACTTTATTCTCTGATTATTTGCTATGAAAAGAGTTGGAAGTTTTTGGCTCATATCATATGATTGATATCCAAGTTCTTTTATGGGTGTTGGCAATAATTCAATCACTTCACTTTCAATCAGTTCATCTTTCCCTTTCATTTTTTTTAAATTTAATACTTTTAAAAATCTTTGTATTATTTCAATACGTTCTTGCATGGATAATTTTATGTATCTATCTACTTTTTTTGAAAAATTCCTATCGTTCATTAAAATATATTCTCGTGTAACAATAGGAAATAAAGACTGTGGAATATAATGTTCTGTTCGTTTTTTCTTTTTGTTATAAGCTGAAACAATTGGAGCATTTTTATCAATATTTTCTATTTCTTTTGATAACTTTTTATTCCAATAATCAATTAAATTCAGTTTTTTTGTACTATTTTCTGTATCAATATCATTCTCTATAGTAATATCATTTACTTTCTGCACAATATAATGATTATCATAAATTTGCCATAAGCATTTTACTTTCATGTCTATTACATTTCTATTTTGTTTTATTAGGTCATAAAGATTATTTTTGCTTTCAAATTCATGATGTATATTAACAGATAAATATGCTGTACCATCAGATAAAACTTCTGCATCAACATTGAAAATTCTTTTTATCACAACATTTAGCTTATTATTTGGTATATCAGAAAGTGATACAGCGTAGTGATTCTCGACTCTATAATCATAAGCATATTTATTTTTAGCACAATAAGATACAATCTTTCTATATACATAATATTTTACCCATTGACAATATAAGTCAAGTGTTTCTTCTGTAATAGGAAAAGTTTCATCTTTTGATACAAGTCTTAGTTCTATGTCTTTTAAATCTGGTGGAATTTTAGTAATTTCTCCATAGGTTAATAAGTATTGATTATTTAAAACATAGATAAACATTCTTTTATTATCTTTTTTATTTTCTTTATATTGTAATATTTGATATCTGACAGAATTACCATTAAAGTTCTTTTTATCACTATAAGGATTACTGCTAATTATTTCATATTTACAAAACAGTTTTGGTGATGTTTTTTTTATAAATTTGAATTTACAAAATTTTAATGACATAACTTTTCTCTCCATATTATAAGATATTTTAATAATATTATATCATTTTTTTAGCTTGTAAAACAATCAAAATTTCAGTAAAAAAATTAGTTATCTTCTATCTTGCTAAAAAATATGGTTACTTAAGTATTATATACGCTATTAATAGTTATAAAATGCCCCTCTTTAAAAATACAAAGAGGGGTAAAATATTATTTTGTTTAGTATTTTTATTTCCAATACATAAGACTATTAGCAGCATCACTATATATTTGTAAATTACTCAAATAATTTTTGATTGATTTTGGTATATTATGATTTTGAAATACATCAGCTACATTTTTGATGTCGTCCAAACTTCCTTTAAAAGGAATTTTTTCTTCCCCATACCAATCACCAGACCATATTTTTACAACACATCCATAAAAATGGTTTGATGGATTTTTATTATACCATTTTCCATCTTCTCCTTGCTCATAATATAAATTTTCTGGGATAGGCTGATAAGAACTTTCCTGTCTAAAAAATTTAAAATCTCTTGGAGGTTCTTTTGTAACATCAATCATCTCATTAATAAATCCATGTGTAGTAAACATAAAAGTATTTAGGTCTTTATAATAACCTTGTAAATCGGTAGGGGCAGTATAGTTTTCTATTCCTTTTTCCTCTGCCACAAACATGACTTCCTGTTCTACAGCGTCTGTTAATTCTTTTGCTTTATAGTAATAATCTGCATTATAATAGTGATAACCATAGTCTGCAAATTCACAATATTGTTTTCCTTCATCTATATTCCTATGATATACTGCACTATTTACAGAAAATCGAAAATCTCTGTAGAGTTGATTTAATAATGCTGTTTTTTCACTGTTAAAATCACCCATATAACCTTTTTCTGTATACTTCTCAAATGCCTCATCAGTAATATCACAAAAATAGTTCATTATATCATCCACAGTTGCTTTTCCATCTAAAAAATCACCTGTGATTTCTTTTGTAGTTTTCCAGAAGTTTTTTTGCATTTGATGAATTTCTTTATCATCATGTGCAACACCAACATCGCTAAAACGATTGATAATAGGATACTTTTTTTCTCTCTCCTGAAATTGTATTTGCTGATATTTTTCATCTTTTACTAACATATCTTGTATTTCTTGTTTTTGTGTACTGCTCAGCTGTATCATATCCACAGCACTGTTTTGTTTTTTTGTAACTTCTTCTGTTTTTATTTCATTTTTTTTGTTTTCCTTGTTAGAAATATAACTTGCCTGTTTCATCGCTGTAATATTGCATACTTTCATTTTAACATCCCCTTTCCATTTTATGAAAAGATATAACAATTTTTATTTTTTTATGATATTTATTTTATATGAAAAAGACAGAAGCAAACAACTTTACTTCTGCCATTTCAAACTATAACAAAATCTCTTTTACAATATCAGCAATTTTACTATAAGTTTTTCTTGTATTTTCAATGCCAATCGTGCCAACATGATTTAATTTTGCACCCAACATTTGTTTATACAAATAAAAATCCATTTTTTCAATAAAGTCTAATGGGTCACCTTTCCAGTTACTTGGTAAATATGCATCATAGGGATCTGATTTTTGTTCATATGTGACCGTAAAAGACCCAGGTTCCATATCTGGTATAGGAATTAAATGTCCCATAGCTTCTAAACGCTGACCATTTGTAATCAAACCCATGTCCGTCAATTCTAACAAAAAATCGTCCCATTCTTCCATAGAGAGGTCACTCTGCCCAAAATGCAGTTTATCCAACAATTCTTGCTTATGCTCTTCTATAATCATGTTACTTTTGGTAACATCACTGTCTGCAACAGTAGTGTTACCTGTTGATTGAAAACCATAATTTAATTGTGTATGAAATTGCGAATCTTTAGGCTCCCACTTTTTAGGCATATACTTTGGTAGCATAATATAACCTTTACCTAATGGAGTGTCCTGCACCAATGTTACATTATACATATTCATATTTTAACACCTCATTTTTATTATATTATTTTGCTGGAAAATATACAAGTAAACAAGTTGATTTTTGTCCTGATACAGGAGCGTTTGGATACATTGTTGTATAGTAAACGTGTCCTCTCATTCCCAAAGAATAACTTGCTGTTGTATCAGTTGGATAAAGAGTCATGAAGTTAAAAACATTAGAGCCATTTTGTGCTGTTGTAGAATAAAGTTTGTCATTTTCTTTAGGATAGATATTAAAAGTAAATCTATCTGGTTTGTCTACTTCAAGATGAATAGAGCCTGTTATATACCAACCTAAAGGTTCATATCCATTTAATTCAGCAACAGAATTAAGTTGATTTTGTATTTCTGCAGTAGCTGTACCACTAACATAGGTGTTACCTTCAGCCCCTACAAATTGATAACCATATGGTACAATTTTATATTCTCCATTTTCTTCAACTACAGGAAAAAGTCTGATATATTCTCCTTGAACATAGGCAGTTCCAATACCACTTGCTTGAGTACTAATATCTTCATTTTCTTTCATTTCTGTTGCATCTATTTCTATTGCATCATCTATAGAAATTACATTTGTATCATCTATTTCAATAGGAATTAACTCGTTAGTATCTGAAATACTGATAAATTCTCCCTGTGTGTCCGAAAAGTCATTTGCTAATGCTGTTGTAATACCAGCTGTTCCTAACATACAAATTGTTAAAAAAATACTTGCTAATTTTTTCATAATATATTCCTCCTTAACTAGATTGAAATTTTCTATTTTATTTGCTATACTAAAAATAAATGTCTTATAGAAATATAGAATTCTATGCCTGCTATGCAATGAAAAACTTTATTTTATAAGGCATTTTTCTTTTATTATCCACCCCTCCAACGCATTTCAATCTTCTCCTTTCTTTTTTTATTTATAATATAGGCTAAAATGCCATATTATCTGAGGATTATCTTTAATGTATACATGGTTTATAGGTTATTTCTGTCAAAAAATCTCCATAAACCTCTTTCCCACATTCTGTACACACCTTTCCAGCATAAGTATAGATAACACAAGAACCATCACTATTTTTTATATGTTTTTTCAAATTTGTTTTTACGTAATTATGTTCATGTATTACTTCCATATCAGTATTTTCTGTAATATTTTTTACTGTACCATCTTCAAAAAGTATTTCATATGTAATATTATCCCCTTGCTCAAAAATAATATCATTTTCTGTGTCAAATGCACTATCATCAAAATCAATAAAAACGTTATCTGTGTCCTCACTAGGGTCTACCCATGTAATTTCATCTGTATAAAATACACCTGCATCTACTGCAAAAAATTCGTTTATTGGTTTATCTAGTTCTGTTGCTAAAACATTTCCGACATGAACTGCTCCTAAAAAACAAGCTAATGCCGCTATTCTGGTACATTTTTTCCCTAAAGTTCTTTTTCTCATAATACACCACATCCTTTTTTTTAGAATTTTTAGATTTTTACTATTACTAAAGCAAAATACAATTTTACATTTTTGTATTTTTGCTTGTTCTTCATTTAAACGAACCAGCAAATCTGTATAATCTTTTTTATATTCCTCTCCTAAATAAAATGTTGCTTCCTCATCACAGCTTATTTCTATCCATTCTGATAAATTTTCTTTTAAAACATAAAACAATGGATTAAACCAATGAAAAGCATTCAAAACAGTTGCTAATATCTGGAAGGGAATATGATTGTTTTTAATATGCGTCAGCTCATGATTTAATATCATAGCAACATATTTTTCTTCTAATGTATCAAGCAAATATTCTGGTACAAACAAATAAATATTTTTACTGTCCATTGTAGTACTAGGTTGATGTAAATTAGAAGAAGATAATAAATAAATCTGTTTTAATCCTTTTTGTTTGCAAAGCTTTTGAAATGTATGATACCATATACCATGCAATATAAGCTTGCTATCTATTTTTATATGAGCTAGAAAACTGATAAAAACAAATGTTTGTATCAATAAATAACATATGATTCCTATCACTCATACTACAGAAATTATTTCTTCAAAATGTATCATGTCTTTTGTCGTATAAATAGCTTCTTTTATGCTTCCTCTTTGTACTTCTACTACAACATGGTATCCAATTTGTTCCTGTACCCAACCGCTCCATAATCCTTTTATCAAAAAAACAGGTGTGATAAAACAGCATAATACTAATTTATTTAATAATACAACAAATTTTGCTGATGTATGTCTATAAATAAAATTTTGTGTTGCTAAAAAAAAGCTTCCTATCCAACTTGATAAAAAGGAAAGTATCAATGTCATAATTACCATTTTATTTATGATTGTCATTTAGTTGTTCCACCCACTCCTTTAAATCTTTTATTTCTTGTTCTGTTAAGCCTCTTTCCGATGAAAAATTTAATAAAAAATTTTTTAAGGAACCTTGAAAATATTTGTTTACAAACGTAATTGCTCCATTTGTCACTTCTTCCTTTGTTATAGCTGCTTCATAATAATAAAAAACGCCTTTTTTAGTTAATTTCACAGTTTCCTTTTTATGCATATTTCTCAAAAAAGTTGCTACAGTGTTATATGCCCAGTGAACACCTTGTTCTTGTAAGTAATTTGTAATTTGAGCAATAGACAGTGGCTCTTTTGCTTTCCATAATAATTTTAATATGATTTCTTCTGAATCGGTTACTTTCTTTTTTTTACGCATAATAATTCTCCTTATTTTATTTTTTATTATATAAAGCATAATAATATTATTTAAAAATACTATAATATAATATTATTTACTAATGTTATCATATTATCCTTTTACTGTCAATTATTTTGTCGAAAGTTTTTAATTCTTTTTTAGACAAATAGAAAAATTAGAAAATCATTGGAAATCCTAAAAATCATACAAAAAATAAAATCTGCAATGATTGCAAGCAGGGGAAAGGGATATCCCTTTCCTTGCTTGTTGGGGCGACCCCAAACCCCAAATGCAAATTTTTTTGAAATTTGCAAAACGCCTTCGGCGTGGCTTTTCCTTTTTTTGGAACATCACTTTTATTGTACTATATATAATATTTACTATTAAAAATAAAATAATTTTGAACAAAATCTTTAATTAAAAAATTTCCTTTTAGCAGTTTAAAATAGAAAATTTCTTTTTTCCTTTTTATATACTATCAGCAAGAATTACTATTAAAAAATAAAACTATTTTCATATAAATTTTGCAAAAAAAATCTTTCTCAATAGCTAAAAAGAAAAAATTTCTATTTCTTTTTTGCCATCAAGAAAGAAAATTATTGATAAAATAATACTACCCCCCTATATATATAATATATACATACATTATATATACCCCCTATAATTTATAAAATAATATAAATACCTTATATTTGTTTTCAGAGCGTTGTAAATACAACACTTCTGAAGGCTGTTTTTATTTTATTGACTTTAATACTTCTGTTTATACTTATTTCTAAAAACGTTGTGCATACAACATTTTTGGACGTCAGTAATATACATCTGTTTCAAATCACTGCTTTTTGTGTTTAAAAAGGCAATTCCTTTTATCAACTAAAAAACAGAAACGTGTCACGTTTCTGTTAATAGTAAACAAGGAAAAACTCTACCATCGAAAACTGGAGTGAATTCCTTTTCTATCTAAATACTCTTGT
>CAJTZO010000030.1 GCA_910583755.1 uncultured Clostridia bacterium | reverse complement strand
TTCATTTTTATATCTGTAGTATTCTCTTATTCACTTATTTGAATACATAACCCTTTTTAGTCTATTTATTTTTCATAGTCTTCTAGCGTTGGAAAAAAAGGAGAAAGAAAAGTATCTTTTTGTTGATGTAAAGCACCTTTTGCAATCGAATAAACTTGAAATTCATTATGTCTTCCGTTCTTATCCTCATCGTCTAAAAAATAGATTAAGCCATAACTTCCAGAAGCAGTTTTTACAACAAAATCAAAAAAATTCAGTAATTCTGTTACTTCTTCTGTTTTTCTATTGGAAAATATAGAGGTTTCTATATAGTATTCTCCATTGCGAACTTTGACTTGCATTTGATTCCATTTTAATGCTTGAGTTTTTTTTTAATTTTAGATACAATTTTATCAAGATTTTCTTCGTCTGTTGCCTGATAGGTTTCTCTTATAGTAATCCAAGTATGCAATTCAAACATTTTAATACCTCCTAAAATTTATGTATTCTTTGTTTTTTTAGTAATCAGACGGATATGACAAAGATTTCATATTCTTGTTCTCCCATAGCAATATTATACATGATATGTTTTTTTGGACATACTATAAAAAAATTGTTGAAATATCCATGAAAAAACATATACTGAAGAAATTTTTCTTTGTCTCCTATCTTTATTTTTATCCAATATTTTGTATCATTAAAACAAGGTAAAAGGATAACATCTTCATTATCAAAGCAAATAAGTTTTGCTAACTTTGAAATATCTACTTGTTTAGAATCAATTTCTTGAAAAATAGGATAATCAATATGACATAATTCTCTTACTTTTTTAATATATCTTTCAGTAGGGTAGATGATTTTCACCTCACTTCCTGTATCAATTTGATTTGCTGAATCCAGTAATTTTCTTTTTACTATTCTTTCTCGCCGAATGAATAATTCTTTTTTTAAAGTATAATTCAAGGCATTCCCTCCTTAAGTGATGAAAACAAATAAATAAATTCTCCTGTATATTTGCACATACAGGAGAATTTATTTATAAAATGCGTGGAAATCCTTTGTTTTGTTGCTTTCCGTATTTCATTAAATTATTTCCCATTACTTCTGAAACATCTAAGATGGTAACAAAGGAAGGGCTTTTTGTTTCTATATCTACCTGTTCTATGACTGTACGTAATTCTGTTACTTCTACACGAGTCAACACTACATATAATACTGTATTTTTTCCACTGAACATACCTTCCCCTTGCATTTTAGTTACAGTTCTGCCCAGATTTTTTAAAATTGCTTGTGATACGGCTTCTTGCTGTTGTGTAACAACTAAAGCAGCTTTTACTTGGTTAGAACCTTCTACAACTGTATCTATTAGTTTGGATGCCACAAAATAAGCAACCAAAGAATACATTGCTCTATCAAAACCAAAAATAAAAATGGCAACAGTAAAAATAAATAAATTGCAAATTAAAACAAACTGTCCAACAGAAGTATTTGTTTTTTTACTAATTAGGATAGCTGCCATTTCGGTTCCATCCATACAAGCACCATATCTTATCACAAGACCTACACCAATTCCAAGTAATACACCACCAAATAAGGTGGCAAGCAAAGTGTCTTGTGTAATACTCTCTAATTTTTTCGCAAATATTAATCCAATCGAAAGCGCTATCATAGCATACAAATAGCCTATTGCAAACCGCTTTCCCATTTGTTTGAGTGAAATAAACATAAAAGGTAAATTTAATAATACAACAATAACATTCAATGGCAATTTTGTTAAATAACTTGCCATAATAGAAATACCAGTAATGCCTCCATCTATAATATTGTTAGGTATTAAAAATACCTCCAGTCCAATAGAAACAAAAACAATTCCTATTGTAATCATGATGTACCTTGCAATAATTGTTCTAATGCTATGTAACATACAAATCCTCCTTTTTTTTAAAGATTATATCACATTTTTCCCTTGAAATAAATTAATAGGTTGTAAAATTTCTTCAAGAGTAGTAAAATGATATTAACATTTATTATAATATATTGGGAGGGAAAATATGTTACAATTTAATCCAATTGATTTATACACATTACATAAAAATAAGGAGATAACACCAACGGCTAACCCTACAACTTCTTTTTCGGATACTTTGCAGACTGCTTCACAATCTTTGGATGATATTTTTCAAAAAGCTTCACAAAAATATGATGTACCTGTTAGCTTGTTAAAAGCGATTGGAAAAGCAGAGTCTAATTTTAATCCAAATGCAGTTTCTTGTGCTGGTGCACAAGGTGTTATGCAGTTAATGCCTGCTACTGCGAAATCTTTAGGTGTTACAGATTCTTTTGATGCAGAACAAAATATTATGGGTGGCGCCAAATATATTAAGCAAATGTTAGACCGTTATGATGGCAATGTAAAATTAGCTTTAGCTGCTTACAATGCAGGGAGTGGTAATGTTGAAAAATATGGTGGTATTCCTCCTTTTAAGGAAACACAAAATTATGTAACAAAAGTTATGTCTTATGCTGGTGAAACACTAACAGCTGGTAATTATATTGGAAAAACTAAAAATACCAATCCTTATCATAATTATGAGGATAGTTCTTCTTTACAAAGCCAAATTGAACAAGCAATTTTAGGCTATCAGGAGTTGACAAAAGAGGATTACTTACTTTTTGTGGAATCCTTAAAAAATGATATGAGTGCATCTTTGTTAAGCTCTATTAGCAATATAGAAAATGATGATGACAAAAAAGAAAACACCTTGTTCCGTAATTTCCAAAACTATAATTATCTTTTAGGTAGTGCACAAAATGTGAATACAGTTTCTGGTGTGACAAGCAGCAATGCGAATTTATTAGGTAGCCGTTTTCAAACAATGTATGATAATGAGTAAAAACAACAGACCTTGAGACTTTGCTTCAAGGTCTGTTGTCCTTTTTTAAAGAAAGAATATTATGAACAGGCTAAGGATTTGAAATTTTTATGGGAAAACAACCATTTTAATGTTTGTATGACAAGCATAGAAGCAAATGCCAACAAATAAATAGTAAACAGCATTGTGATATTAACAGGTGTAACTGCAAAAAATCCTTTTAATGCAGGTGTCAAAAGCACGATATTTAAAAGAATAAAGCCAAGGATAAATGCTCCCCACAAAAATAAATTATCAAATAATCTTTTATGGAATAAAATTGCTTCTTTTGATTTACAACTAAAACCATGAAACAAACGGGATAAACATAATGTTGCAAAAGCCATTGTACTAGCAAGACCTGCACCATCTTGTACATAGCCAATATAAAATGCTATCATTGTAAAAAATGCTATGATAAATCCTTGTAGTAACACATCCATTAAAAAAGATTTTGTCATAATAGGGGTGTCAATACTACGTGGTTTTTCTTCCATTACTTTTTTATGATGCGATTCTACTCCTAAAGCAATGGCTGGTAAACTATCCGTTAATAAATTGATAAAAAGAAGGTGTACTGGTGCAAAGGGAACTGTTAAGCCCATCAAAGAGGCATATAATACTGCTAGAATGCCTGCGGTGTTTCCAGAAAGTAGAAATTGTATTGCATTTTTAATATTTTGATATAAATTTCTTCCATTTTCCACAGCTTTGACAATGGTTGCAAAGTTATCATCTGTCAATACCATAGAAGATGCATCTTTTGCTACTTCAGAACCAGTAATTCCCATTGCAACGCCAATATCTGCCTGTTTTAGTGCAGGGGCATCATTCACACCATCACCTGTCATAGCAACAATATTCCCTTTTTTTTGCCATGCTTGAACAATTCTGATTTTATGTTCTGGGGAAACTCTAGCATAAACAGAGACTTGTTCTACAAAATTTTCTAGTTCTTTTTCTGTCATATTGTCAATTTCAGCACCATCTACTGCTTTTTTGCCTTCTGTTAAAATACCAATTTGTTTTGCAATAGCAGAAGCAGTTACTTTGTGGTCGCCTGTAATCATAACAGGACGAATTCCTGCTTTTATGCACTCTTTTACAGCAAGTTTTGATTCTTCTCTTGGTGGGTCTATCATTGCCATTAATCCCACAAAGGTATAATTATCTTCTGCTTCAAGTCTTACTTCTTGTAATTCTTTATAGGCAAATGCCAATACTCTTAAACCGTTTTCTGAAAAATTTTGATTGATTTGCATAATTTTTTGTCTATCTTGTTCGGTAAAAGCTACAATTCCTTCTTCTTTTTCCATAGAAACTACTTTGTTTAATAAGACATCAACAGCCCCCTTTGTTATCATAATATATTTTCCTTCTAGTTGATGAACGGTTGACATCAATTTTCTGTTTGAATCGAAAGGAATTTCAAGTAATCGTTGATGCGCTTTCCGAATTTTTGTATCATCTAAGTTACTTTTTTTGGCAAATTGAATCAGTGCAACTTCTGTAGGGTCACCTAATTCCTGCCCATTTTGGATAGCTGCATCATTACATAACACACTCATTAACAATAATTTTTTGTGGAGTGGATTTGTAATGTCTGCCTGTTCTATGATTTTATGGTCAACACAATATTTTTGTACTGTCATTTTATTTTGTGTTAAAGTTCCCGTTTTATCAGAGCAAATAACAGAAACGCTTCCCAAGCCTTCTACAGCAGGCAATTTTCGAACAATCGCATTTTCTTTTGCCATTTTTTGGGTTCCTAAGGAAAGAACGATTGTGACAATAGAGCTTAAGGCTTCCGGAATCGCTGCTACTGCTAAAGCAACTGCAAATAAAAAGGCGTCTATCATATTGCCACCCCTTGCCACATTTATTCCAAATAATATAACACATACAACCAATATAATAATGGAAAGCTTTTTTCCAAAACTATCTAAGTTTTTTTGTAAGGGAGTTTTCTTTTCTTGAGTATTTTTTAAAAGCTGTGCCACTTTCCCGATTTCTGTTTCCATTCCAATTTTTGTTACAACATAAGTTCCTCTACCATAAGTGAGAAAACTGCCTGAAAAAACCATATTTTTTCTGTCTGCAATGGGAATTTCTCCCGATAATTTTATCATTTCTTTTTCTACATTTACCGATTCTCCTGTTAAGGAACTTTCATTTACTTTCATACTAAAATTTTCTAATATTCTGCCATCTGCACTTATAAAGTCTCCAGCCTCCAAAAAAATGATGTCTCCTATGGTAATTTCTTGGGAAGGTATCGTTTTTTTGTGTCCATCTCTAAGCACCTTAACAGAAGGAGCAGAAAGTGCCTTTAAACTTTCCAGAGATTGCTCTGCTTTCCTATGCTGTATTGTACCAAGAATTGCATTTAAAGTAATCACAACAAAGATAACAACTGCACTTTCTGTATCTGCTAAAAAGAAAGAAAGTAAGCCTGCTATAATTAAGATTATGACTAAAAAATCTTTAAATTGTTGCAAAAATATGATAAAAGCATTTTTTCTTTCTGTTTCTTGCAGAATGTTTTTACCATATTTATGTAACCGTTTTTGAGCTTCCTGTTCACTTAATCCTTTTTCGGAACTTTCTACCTTTTCCAGTACTTTTTTTAGTGGTAAATTATAATATTCCATACTATTCCTCCTTTTTTTGACTTTGAAACTCCATTTTATTTGATTCTTACTATTATTTCAAAAATGAAAAAAAACATTCTATATTTTAGTTTATTTTAAAAAAAACAAAATGTGCCATTTCCTTTTTATCATAAAGAAATGACACATTTTTTTAAAAATGAGCAAAGATATTATAATTTTGCGCAAGCTTTTTCTTTTTGTTTTTTCATTTTTTTAGCGGCTGAAACATAGTATGCACTAGGAATTACAAACATTGTTAATACAGAGGATAGCAACATACCATATACAATAGAGGTTGCTAATGGTGCCCAAAGTAAACCACCTGTCAAAGCTAATGGTATCAAGGAAATTACAGTTGTAATCATACCAATCATAATAGGACGCAATCTTGTTTTGCAGGCTTCTACAATAGCATCTACAGGGTTATCATAATCTTTGATTAAAGTGTTGATGTAATCTAACAATACAATACCATTATTTACTACAACACCCATTAAGCTAATAGCTCCCAAAAGTGCCATAAATCCAATAGGATAATTTAATAATTTTAATCCCCATAAAATACCGATAAAAGAAAGGGGAATCGTTCCCATAATAATTAATGGTTGGCGAATATCACCAAATTCCAGCACAAGGATTAAATAAATACCAACAATAGCAATCAAAGTTGGAATAACAAGAGAAGAAAAAGTATCTCGGTTTTCTTCACTTTCTCCACCAAAGACAATACTATATCCTTCTGGTATTTCATAATCTTTTAATGCTTCTTGACAGTTCGTCATAACAGTTTGAGTATTATAACCATCTTCTACAAACAATCCCACTGTTAATGTTCTTTTTTCGTCTCGTCTTACAATTTTGTTCATAGAGGATTCTGTGATAATATCTGCAATTTGTGGTAAAGGAACATTTTGTCCAGTTACTTGTGAGGTAATATAAATATCATTTAATACTTCCCTTTTTGTTTTATCATTATCTGGTATTTTAATATGAATAGGATAAGGGTCTTCATCAATATCTTTTTGTTTTAATTCTGATACTTCAATGCCGTTGACAGCCATTCTAACTGTTGTTGCTACATCATAATTAGAAACACCTACAATATTTGATTTTTCTTCATTTACTTTTACTTTTAATTTGTTAGAAGAATATCCATAATCATCTTCAGCATTTTTACCGCCTTCTACTTGATAAACCATATTTTTGACATCATCGCCAATTTTCCGTAATACTTCAATTTCTGGTCCAGAAATTCTAATTTCAATTGGATAAGTAACAGGAATACCAATTTCTAATTCCTTGGCATTTACCACAACACCGGGAATATTTTCATTTAATTCTTTTTCAATGCGATTGATGTCAGAAAGTTTTCCATTAATTAAAAATTGCGCTTTTGCTGTATCTAATTGGTTTGGTGTAAAAGTAACATAATATTTGGGGTAACCATCACCTATCATAACAGAATAATTATCAATAGAACTATCTTTTTCTAAATATTTGCCAATTTCCTCCATGACTTCTTTAGTATGTTCCATGCTGCTACCATCTTGCACCATAACATTTAAGGCATATTGGTCACGTTCTGCTGGTGGGAAAATTTGAATTCCCATAGAAGGAACAAGTAAGCCGCTTAATACAAAAATTATAATAAAAACAAGAATCAGCAATCTTGGTATTTTTAAGGCAATTCGTAATAATTTTGCATAGATAGTTAAAATACTTTGTCCTATTTTTTCTATATGAAATGCTTTTTTTAGTTTTTCTTTGAGTGTTCCTTTTTTTTGTTGGCTTTTTGGTTGTAATAACCAGTATCCTGTTGCAGGTACTAAAGTTAGGGAAGTTAAATATGAGCCTGCTAATGCTACAGATACAAGAATGGGTAATGATTTTACAAATTTACCTGCACTACCTTGCATCATGGCAAGTGGTAAAAAAGAAGCAACCGTTGTTAAAGTAGAAGTTAAAATTGCTATATTTACTTCTTTAATTCCTTGGATACAAGCCTCTTTTTTACTGTATCCTTTATCTAAATAAACATTGATATTATCATTTGCCACAATACCATTTGCCACCAACAAACTTAAAGAAATAATTAAAGAGGCAATTGATACTTGATGTAGTGGTATTTCTGTTAAAACCATATAAATAAATACAATAGCAATTACAACAGGAATTGGTAAAGATACCACAATTGCACTTTTGATACCCATTGTGATAAGTACCACAACAGCAACTAAGATAACAGCGGAAATTAAATTATCTTGGAATAAGGAAATAGAAGATTTTACAAAATCTGCTTGGTCTGTCAACTTGACAATTTCCATATTTGCATAAAGCTGTGTTTGCTCAAACATTTCTATCTCTTTGTATAATCTTTCTTGGATGGCTAACATATTTTGACCATCTGTATATTTGATACCCATTATCAATGCTTTTTGATTGTTAACTTCTGCCAACTTTTCTGCCTTTTCTTCTTTTTGTACAACATCAGCAACATTTTTTAAATAAACTGGAGTTCCGTTTTTGGTAGAAACACCTACAATTGTGTTTTTAATTTCATCTATTGATTCATATTCTCCAGAAATTTGGATGGGTACTTTTGTACCGGAAATTTCTAAGTTTCCACCAGGAATATTAACGTTTCTTGCTTTTAAAAAAGTTGCGATATTGGTAGGTGTAATCCCATATTGTTGTAATTTTACCATATCAAGACTAATTTCAATTTGCTGTCCTACTTCTCCAAAGATGTCAATGGCTTTTACGCCATCATCTTCTTTTAAAAAGTCTTTTAATTCATTTGCAACATCTTTTAAATCTTGATATGTGTAGTCTTTGGAGGTTAAGCCTAATAAAATACCATAACTACTGGTAAAATCAGTTTCAACAACAGGCTTTTGTGCATCAGAAGGTAAACTTGCTTCTACACTATCAATATCATCTTTCATATCATCCCAAATTTTTTGAATATCGTTGTCACTTAAGTCTTTTAAGGTTACTTTAATCACACCAACACTGTCCATACAAAAACTTTCCATTTTTTTGATTTCTGCAATATCTCCAATTTTATTTTCAATGGGTTTTACAATCAATTTTTCAATATCTTCTGGACTTGCACCCCCATAAATACAGCGAATGGTAGCGATAGGGCTGGCTACAGTAGGATTTTCTTGCCTTTCCATAGTTCCATATAATAAAAATCCTGAAAGTAATGTTACAACTGTAAGAAGGATAACAATACTTTTATGCTCCACACTCCATTTTACCATGATGCATTCATCTCCTCTGTTTCCTGTATTTCTTCTATTTCTTCTGTTTGTGTTATTTCTTCCGTTTCTTCTATTTGAACGGTATCACCATCATGAAGTGTAAATTGTCCTTTTGTTACAATGGTATCACCACTTTGTAAGCCTGAAAAAATTTGTATTTTATCCCCTGTAATTTCTCCTGTTGTAACAGATGTTTTACGAACGGAATTATCTTCATTCAACAAAAAGACAGCAGAACCTTCTGCAAAATGAATGACACTATCAATAGGGACAAAAATAGATTCTACATTATCCATGGGAATTTCTGCACGGCAAACCATGCCCGGTTTTAATTTTCCGTCTGTATTGTTGATTCTAATTTTCACAGGGAAAGTTCTTGTTGTAGTGTCTGCTAAAGAATTAATTTCATCTACTACACCTGTTACAAATTCATCTAAACCATAAATATAAACCTGTGCCATCTGTCCTTTTGTAAGACGATTGACCGTTTCATCTGTTACACCAATTTCTGCCCAAACATTGCTGATGTCTCCTATGGCAACAATGGGATAGCCTGCACTAACAGTTTCTCCTGCTTCTGACACTTTTTGTAGCACAACACCATTGATAGGACTTGTTAGAATAGTATCACTTAAGTTTGTTTTTGCTGCATCAAGCTGCGCTTGTGAAGCTTGGATTTGTGCATTAGAAGCAGAAACTTGTGCATCTGTCATACTAATTTGTGCTTCTGCTGCATTTAATTGTGACTGCGCTGATTTTATTTTGCTTTCTGCAATACTTTTAGCATCTAAAGCCTGCTGATATGTATTTTCATCTACTGTTAACTTGGCACTGATTTCATCAAATTGGCTTTTTGCGGCAACACCTTGTTCATATAATACTTTTACTCTGTCATAACTTGCTTTTGTTAAATCATATTGTGCTTTTGCTTGTTCAATTTTGGTAGGAATTTCTGTTTCTAATTGTAGCTGTGCTGTTTCAATATCAATGGCAGCAGCATTTTTTTGAGCAGTTGCAGCTTCTCTTTGTGCGACAGCAGCACTAGTTTGTGCCTGTGCAGTAGATTTCAGTGCTTCTGCTCCTTTTACCTGTATGTTATAGTCTACTTTGTCTAAAGAAGCAATGGTTTGTCCTGCTGTCACTTTGTCTCCCTCGGATACAGTTACATTATGTAAAACACCTGGAATTTTAAAAGAGGCTTTTACTGTATGGGTGGGAACAATATTTCCGCTGACTGTTAAAATGTCACCATAACCATTTGCCTCTACTGTTTGGACTCCAACGGTTCTTATTTCTGCTTTGCTGCTTTCTTCTGCTGCATTAACATTGCTGCATCCTGTTAGAAGAGCGGCAAAAAGCACCAATGAAATTGCTTTCTTCATATTTCTTTCCCTCCTGTTTAAAAGTTTTTCTTCCTTTTTTAAAAGATAAGGAAGAAAAAGGACTTTAAAACTATGTTTCTTTAAAAATATTAATATTAGTTTTTTCAGTAAAGTTTTTTACCCAACTTTTTAAAATAATTTGGTTTATTATTTTTCATCAAATTGAAAATAATAATTGCCCTTCATGCAAACTAAATTACGAAACATCTTTGCAAATTTATTCTGATTTTGTAAAAAATATTCATTTAATAACATATCTTTAGAGCATTCGTTTCTTTCTTTTTCTTTTCGAAATAACCTTTCCAAGCCATATACAAAAAGTTCTGCTGTCTGTTGCGGATAAGGGCAGTCAAAAATTTGTTCTTGATTTCCTTCTTCAATAAATTCTACTAATTTTTTGATAATAATATCTAGTGTAATATACATAATACGGTCTAGTAAAAGTGTTTCACTTATTTTTGTAGTATCTTTGATAATTTTATTTCTTTCTGCTACATTATGAAGCACCTGACTCATTAATAGATTAATTTTTTCTACTGCATTGCCTTTTCCTTCAAAAAAAGTTTCTAGTTTCAATTCTTCTGTTAAAATTTCACTATTTAATAAAGCACACTTTATCAAAACATCTTCTTTAGAGTCAAAATAATAATGAAATAATCCAGCGGCGATGTTCATTTTTTCTGTAATATCTTTGATGGAAGTTTTTTCATAGCCTTTTTCTAAAAATAGCTGTAATGCTGTGTCCATGATTTCTTTTTGTTTGTCTTGTTTTAGCCTTTTCATAAAATGCACCTCCTTTTTAAATTTGAATCCATTCAATTTGAATTGATTCAAATTTAACATTTTTTTATTTTTCTGTCAATAGATTTGTTGTAAAAATTTTCTGAAAAAGAGGTAGAAATTTTAATAGATTACAAGTTTTTGGGACAATTAAAAATAGATTATGAAACAATATTTTTATAGTATAAAATAAATTTTTGATAGATTTAAAATAAGGAAGAAACAAAATAAATAATAAAAAGGGTGATAAAAATAGTTAATTAGTACCATTTTTAGGTGCTTTTTTATAAAAAATTTTTATCATATTTGCAAATTATTCAGTATGAAATACACATTTTTTACCATATTATCCATTAAAAAATAACTGCTTTTTGTATTTTTAGTCTTTACTTTATTGACAATAATTCTCAGCGTTGTATAATAAAAGTAATAGATAAAAAGTTTGTCATTTACTTTTTATACTTAATAAATATAGGAGGAGAAACGTAATTATGCTAAAAGATATGTTAAGAAAACTAAAGCTTTCATCTAAACTTGCAGTGACCATTGGTGGAACTTTAACATTGATATTTGTTATATTGATTATGACGACGATTTCAATGGTAAAAAAATCTATTTCCAGCACCACCTTTGGAGAATTAACTGCTCTGTCAAGGTCAAATGCAATACAGATTCAGCAAATTTTTGATGCAGCAGAATCTGTTGCTGTAGACATGGAAAATTATTATGAAACAATGTATTCGGAAAATGGTTCTGACCCTGTACAATCAACCATTCCTACTACTTCAGAGGCCATTGCAATTTCTATTAGTTCTATTTATGGAAGTATTATTACACCACTAAATTATGATATTGAACTTTATCTTCGGGAAACAGCTCGTAATGCAGTGCTATATAATAAAGATATTGCTGGAGTTGGTGCTTTGTTTGAGCCTTATGCTTTCCAAAGTGATATGGAAAATTATGCATTTTATGTAAGTGAAAAAACTGCAAATGAACCAGTGAAACCTTTTGGAGAGTATAGTACCTATTCTCAGGAAAGTTACTATAAAAATGCATTGACTACAAAAGAAGCTCTTGTAACAGAACCTTATGATTATGAAGGAACAAAAGTGGTAACATATGCTGCTCCACTTTTACAAGATAACAATGCTATTGGAGTAATTACTGTAGATGTTAATGTATCAAATTTTGATAAAGTAAATTCCAAACATGAGGATTTTCCTAGTATGTATTGTACCATTTATAATCATAATGGTTTGGTTGTATATGATAGTGAAAGTGTAAATGATATTGGGAAAAGATTGGAAAACTTTACACCAGACCCAGACGAATTATCATTTATAAAAGAAAATATGGCATTAGGAGAAGCATTTAATACAACAGCAACAAGAGAAGATGGTAGAAAGGTAATTCGCTTTTATACTCCAATTAATGCAGCTGGAGAAATATGGTGGTCTTTGATTGGCATTAATCTTTCAGAGGCAAATGCAGCAGTAACAAGAACTGCTTCTATGATGGTATTACTTTCTGCAATCGCTCTGACTTTAATTATTATACTTATTATTATTTTTTCAAGACGTATTCTCAGTCCAATGGAAGGTATTGTTGTAGCAGCAAAAGATATTGCACATGGTCACTTAGATGCGAATCTTGATATTGCTACATCAGAAGATGAGATTGGTGTTCTTGCAAATACTTTTGCAGCAATGACGGACAATTTAAGAACGATTGTAGCAGATATTGACTATTTGCTTGGTGAAATGGCAGAGGGGAATTTTAATGTCCGGACAAAGGCAGAAGAAAATTATATAGGAGATTTTAAAAATATTTTAATTTCTGTTCGTAAATTACATAAAAAATTAAGTATTGCATTAAATCAAATTAATATTTCTGCTGACCAAGTTTCTGCTGGAAGTGACCAGGTTTCTGCTGGTGCACAGGCACTTTCGCAAGGTTCTACAGAACAAGCAAGCGCAGTACAAGAATTGGCAGCTACCATTAATGATATTTCTTTCCAAGTACAGACTACAGCTGACAATGCAAAAGCAGCCAATGAAAAAGCAGAAGCTTCTGGCACACAGATGTTAGAAAGTAACCAACAAATGGCACAGATGATTGATTCTATGCGTGAAATTAGCCAAAGTTCAAGTGAAATTGGAAAAATTATTAAAACCATAGAAGATATTGCATTCCAAACAAATATTTTAGCATTAAATGCTGCTGTAGAGGCTGCTCGTGCTGGCAATGCAGGAAAAGGATTTGCGGTTGTTGCGGATGAAGTAAGAAATTTGGCTTCTAAAAGTGCAGAAGCAAGTAAAAATACAGCTGCTTTAATTGAACGTTCTATGGGCTTGGTAGATAAAGGCACAAAAATTGCAGATACTACTGCACAATATCTTTCAGATGCAGTAGCAGGTGTCAATGAAGTAGTAGAATTGGTTCAAAAAATTTCTACTGCTACCATAGAACAAGCAAACTCTATTTCTCAAGTAACTTCTGGTATGGACCAAATTTCTAGCGTTGTTCAAACAAACAGTGCAACAGCAGAACAAAGTGCTGCTGCTAGTGAAGAACTTTCTGGTCAGGCACAGATGATGAAGCAAATGGTTGGTCAGTTTAAAATTAGAGATGTAAGCAGTTACAATGATGAAATTTGATAAATTATTTAGCCCTCTCCATTGTTTTGATGGAGGGGGTTATTGATAAGGAGAAAAAATGGATAAGATAAAAGAGTTTTTTATAGAACTAAAAAAGAACTATCCTTGTAATATTACATTTTGTTCAGATAATGTATGTGAAAAAGAATTAGAAAAGGTTCCTGCTGCACTACATGATTTTTATAAAACCGTTTCAGAAGCAGAGTTACCATTTGGCAGAATTTTTTCACTAGAGACTGCATTAAAAGAATCAACCTCTTTTCCAGCGGATTGGTTTTTCTTTGGGCAGGACAATTATTTTTCTTTTTGGCTGTGTTCCTATCATCCAGATACAGACGGATTGAGTTTTACTTCATGGGACCATGAAGCTCATACTGAAATAGAAGCAGCAGATAAAGACCTTCTTTCTTTTTTGCAATATGAACTAGAAGACTATCAAGAGAATGGAGGAATATAATCAGTGAGTTTTTTGGATGAAATCAATCAAAAGTATAAAGTTTATTTTTATGGGGAAGCATCCGCACAAAACGCTATTCAAAATTTAAAAGATTTTTCTGCTGTTTCTATTCCAGAGGAGTATTTTGAAATTGTTCGTGAAAAAGAAATAGAAATCAGCATCAAAGAGGATGATGGTTATGTTGGTCTTAGTATCTGGGGAGCAGATAGATGTTTAGAATGTAATCCTGCTTATCATATACAAAGATATATTCCAAATGGAATTGCTATTGGTGATAATGGAGGGGGAAGTGCACTTTTATATGCAAATGGAAAAAAAGGATTCGGTTTATATCTTGTTGATTTTGGGGATTTAGATGAAGATGAGTTAATATATATTTCAAAATCTCTTAAGGATTTATTATTAAAAGGAATAGGTATAGATGTTTATCTAAATAACTATTGAATTTAAAAAGCTGCCAAAAAAGTTTATGCTCTTTTTTTGACAGCTTTTTGATTAAGAACGCCATTTTAAAAATTTTTTTTCTAAGAATACAATCATTTGATACATTATTGCTGCCATAACAGCAAGTAATATTACAGAAAGCATGACCCAATCCAGTTTGAAAATTTGAGAACCATATACAATTAAATAACCTAATCCTGCTTGTGCTACTAAAAATTCGCCAACAATTACACCAACAAAAGAAAGACCTACATTAATTTTTAAAGCACTAATTATAGTAGGAACACTAGCAGGTAAAATAATTTTTGTTAAAACTTGTTTTTTTGTGCCGCCAAACGTTTGAATTAATTTTATTTTGTCACTATCAATATGCAAAAAACCATTTAATACTGTCATAATGGTAACAACAATGGAAGTCATCAAAGCAGTAGCAATAATAGAAGTCATATTATTTCCAAGCCATACAATAATAATAGGTGCAAGTGCTGTTTTAGGTAGAGAATTTAATACAACTAAGTAAGGCTCTGTAACATCAGAAATAAAGTGATTCCACCAAAGGAGAATTGCAATTAATGTACCAAATATAGTACCTAAAACAAATCCGACGACTGTTTCATATAATGTAATACCAATATGTTTCCAAAGGATTCCTGTTTTTGCCATGTCTCCCATGGCAGCAAGCATTCTGCTGGGTTGACTAAATAAAAATGGGTCAATCCAGTTTTTTTGTGCTGCAATTTCCCAAAGAACAAAAAAGGCAATCAATAAAAATAATTGTGTACTACATACAAGCGCTTTTCTTTTTTTTACTTTTTTGAGATACTCAAGTTGTTGTTGAGAAGTGTTATGAGACATGGACATCTAACTCCTTCCATATTTGATTGAAATAATCTTTAAATTCTGGTGCTTCTCTTGCTTTCATCGGTGTTCTTTCTTCTACACTTAAGTTGATTTTGTGTACAGATTTTAAGGTAGCAGGACGATGAGAAAGCACAAATACCCTATCAGAAAGACTGATTGCTTCTGAAATGTCATGGGAAACAAGAATTGCTGTCTTTTTTTCTTTTCTGATAATGGTACCAATTTCATCAGAAACATAGAGCCTTGTTTGATAATCCAATGCAGAAAATGGCTCATCAAGCAATAAAACATCTGGCTGAATTGCTAAAGTGCGTATTAAAGCAACTCTTTGGCGCATCCCACCAGAAAGCTGAGAAGGCATATGGTTTTTAAATTCCCCAAGTCCATAAAGGTCTAACAGTTTTTCTACTTTTTTCATATTTTCTGGTGTTAATTTATTTTGAATTTCAAGCCCTAAACAGGCATTACTAAGAATATTACGCCATTCTAATAAATAATCTTTTTGCAACATATAACCAATATTTGTTTGAGAATGAATTTTAAAAGTACCACTGGAAGGCTTTATCAATCCTGCAAGCATAGATAAAATTGAAGATTTTCCACAGCCGCTAGGACCTACGATACATACAAATTCTCCTTGCTTTACAGAAAAACTTAAGTCAGAAACAGCTTTTGTTTCACCAGATGTACTATGATAACGAATTGTTATATTTTTTAATTCTACCATAGGAGTCACAGCGAAATCCCCCTTTTTTCATTTAGTTTATTATATTGAACAAAAGGACAAAAGGTGCTTTTCTAACATAAAAAAACTTCCTTTCAAAAAAGAAAGGAAGTTTGACAAAAAATCTTGAGAATGTTGCTTACAAATTCTCCTTTCTTTTTTAAAAGAAAGAATTAAAAGATGTTTAGCGGAAACCGTAAAAGTTTAGGAACGAAATCCTCAAGGTTTTTCTATAGGAAGTACAAAACTATTTACAAATTTATCATAACAACTTTCGCATAAATCAAAATTATCTTCTCTCCCATCTTTTTCTGAAAAATATCCCCATTGTTTTTCTATGTGTAAATGGTCTACAAAATATCCATGTTCTTTTTTTATTTCTTTTCCACAACAGTTACAAAGGACATTTTCCACTTTTTGGTTATTTTCCATTTCGTTTTTATAAATTTTCATTTTTTTGTCCCCCTTATCTGCTTGTCCTGTATTGACTGTAGTGTAACATAACTTTTTTATTTTTGCACTATTAAAACGTTGGTACATCTGTTAAAATAAGCATTAAGAAGGAGGAAGTGTATGGAACATTGTATCATTTGCCCTAGAAATTGTGGAGCAGACCGTTCTCATGGTGAAAAAGGGTATTGTAAAGCAGGGGTATTACCAAAATGTGCTTTGGCTTCTATTCACCACTGGGAGGAGCCCCCTATTAGTGGCACAAAAGGCTCTGGTACTGTCTTTTTTTCTCATTGTAATTTATCTTGTGTTTTTTGTCAAAATTATACCATTAGTGCACAAGGGTTTGGAAAGGAGTTGACAATAGAACAATTAGCAAAAGTTTTTTTGTCACAACAACAAAAAGGGGTGCATAATATCAATTTGGTTTCACCTACCCATTTTATACCACAAATAAAAGAAGCATTGCTTTTAGCAAAGAAAAAAGGGCTTATCATTCCCATTGTATATAATACAAATGCTTATGAAAAAGTAGAAAGTTTAGCCTTGCTAGAAGGTTTGATTGATATTTATTTGCCTGATTTTAAATATATTTCTTCTGAATATAGTAAAACATATTCTTTTGCACCTAATTATGCAGAATATGCCAAAAAGGCAATATTGGAAATGAAACGGCAACAACCTGAAATGATATTTGATTCTAATGGAATATTACAAAAAGGGATTATTTTACGTCATTTGATATTGCCCGGTTGTTATAAGGATAGTTTTGAGATATTGAGCTGGATAAAACAAGAATTGGGAGAAGATACTTATGTTTCTCTTTTAAGTCAGTATATACCAATATATCAAGCTTCCGAATATCCACAAATTGCACGAAAAACAATGACATTAGAATATCAAAAAGTTATTCAGCATTTTTTTAATATTGGATTAAAAAATGGTTTTATGCAAAATAAAAATTCTGCTACTTCTGATTATACACCAATTTTTAATTTGTCTGGTTTACCATAATGATATTGATAAATTTATTATAATATTGTATAATATAAAGAAATTATTTTACATAGAAAAGAGGAAATGTTTATGGTGAGAAAAGAAAATATTGTAGAGGTAGAAGGACTTCGTGGCGGAAAAGGTTCAGCAGAAATACATCATATTTTGGATAAAGAGGAATTGATGGGACACGGAAAAATGTATGCACGTGTTATTCTTCGCCCTCATAGCAGTATTGGTTGGCATCAACATGTAGGTGATACAGAACCTTATTTGATTTTAAAAGGAGAAGGCGTTTTTATTGATAATGACCGCTCTGAAACAGTGGTAAAAGCTGGTGATGTTTGTGTGATTAATGTAGGAGATTGGCACTCCTTAGAGAATAACACAGATAAAGAATTAGAGATTATGGCATTGGTGATTAATGAGTAAGGTTTTCCTAATAAAATCAATGACTTTAAAGTAGACTCCTCAAAATTTATTGGCAAGCTGACGGGAAAATGATATTTTCCCGTTTGGTTTGTCAATAAAATCAAAGCCTTGAACTTTGCCCAAAAACACTCACATTTTTCTTTCTAAAAATCAATCCTTTTCAGGAAATATAGCTTCTGTTTGCTTTATATCATTCCATATTTTCTGTCCAAACTACGGTATTGTATCACTTCTGCAATATGTTTTGCCGTAATTTCCTGACAACCTTCCAAATCAGCTACAGTACGAGCAACTTTTAATATTTTATGATATGCTCTAGCACTCAAATTCATACGGTCAAAAACAGACTGCATCAAAGCTTTTTCTTTTTCTCCTAGTGGACAATATTGTTCAATTTGCGCTGCACCAAGCTGAGAATTAAAATAAAAATACTCATTTTTATATCGTTCTAGTTGCATTTGTTGTGCTTTTAATACCCTTTCTTTAATTTGTGCAGAAGTTTCTCCCGAGGATAATTGTTCTAAAGATTCATAGGAAAGTGAAGGCAATTCCACCATTAAATCAATACGGTCAAGAAGTGGACCACTAATTTTATTATGATATTTTGTAATTTCGTTTAAAGAACAGCGGCAACGGTCGCCATCTCCTAAATAACCGCAAGGACAAGGATTCATAGCAGCAATCAACATAAAATTAGCAGGGTAAGTTAGTGTTCCACTGACACGTGCAATTGTTACTTTTTTATCTTCTAAAGGTTGACGCATAATTTCTAAAACATTTCTTTGAAATTCAGGTAGCTCGTCCAAAAACAATACACCATTATGTGCAAGTGATATTTCGCCGGGATGAGGAATCCTACCACCACCTGTAAGTGCAGAAGCAGAGATGGTATGGTGAGGGGAGCGGAAAGGTCTCTGGCGAATTAATGTGTTTTTAGATTGTAATAATCCAGACACACTATATATTTTGGTGATTTCAATACTTTCTTCAAAGGTTAAGTCAGGTAAAATAGTAGAAAGTCTTTTTGCAAGCATTGTTTTGCCTGTTCCAGGAGGTCCAATTAGTAAGACATTATGGGTACCACTTGCAGCAATTTCTAATGCTCTTTTAGCATTTTCTTGTCCTTTTACGTCAGAAAAATCTGTTATGTAGTTTTGTTGTAAGTCTTTTGAAAGAAGTGCCTCAAAATCAACAACAAAGGGGGAAATTTTTTTTGTTCCTTGTAAAAAGAAAAGAACTTCTTTTAAATGGGAAGCAGGATATACTTTCATCCCTTTTACAAGGGCAGCTTCTTCTGCATTTTCAGTAGGAACAATACAATGTAAAATACCTTCTTGCTTGGCATGATATACCATAGGTAATACTCCATTAACAGGGCGTACAGAACCATCCAAAGACAATTCTCCCAAGATTAGTATTTTTTCTGTAACAGAAGGAGAGAAAAGTTCCATACAGCATAAAATACCAATAGCAATTGGTAAGTCAAAAGCAGGCCCTTCTTTTTTCCTATGTGCGGGCGCTAAATTAATCGTAATCCGTTTAACAGGAAAAGTAAACCCAGAATTTTTAATGGCTGTTCTAACACGTTCTCTGGATTCTTTGACAGCGGAATCTGGCAGACCTACTAAATCGAAAACAGGTAATCCATTGCTTAAATCTACTTCTACATCAACAAGATAGCCATTAATTCCTAATATTCCACTGCTGATTATTTTTGAAAGCATTTTATTTCCCCCTCTGATATAAGATAATTTTTTCCATCATAACAGTATTTTTATGATTTTTCAACAAAAATAGAGGATATGTATGGCAGTTTTGCATAAAATATGCTATGATGATGTGAAAAAATAAAAAAATAGGGGGAAGTAAAATGAAAATAATGCTTTTCTTTTGCATGATGTTTTCTTTTTTATTACAAGGCTGTACATCTGTAAAACCGGAAGAAGAACCACCAACAGAAGTTGTAGCACCAGAGGAACAAAATACAACAAAATCTACATTTCAAGAAGAAAAAATATTTGGCACATATAATATACCTGATGATTGGATTTTTTTAGATAATTATTCTAGTGAAGAAAGTGCCTATTATACCAAAAAGGGGGAAGATATTACAAACCAAACAAGCTATATTTCGGTAGAATATCGTCAAAATCAATATACAAAAGAGGAATATGATACCCTTGTTTCTGCAATATTATATCAATTAAAGTTGGAATTGAAAGAAGAATTATATCATCAGTTGATAACGGAGTCTTTTACTTCAAAAAACGGTTTTTCTGTATTTCGAGTAGAAGTGAATGATAAGCAAAATGAACCACCGGTAAAAACCACGCAATATTATATTGCAGGAGAAAAAGCTCATGTTTTGGTACAAGTAACAAATTTTGGACAAGAAAATATGGAAGAAATAGCACAAAATATAGTAGAAAGCTTTGTGTGGAGAGAAATAACAATTTAAAAAAATAGAAAAACCTTCCTTTTTGTTTGTGTTTTTAAATATAAAAGGAGGTTTTTTATTAAAATAAATTTTTAAAAATTTATTCATTTTCAAGGAGACATAATTTTTTGTAAAAGTTTTTTCGCTTCCTTTTTTTAAGGGAAAAAGTAGAGTTTAAAACAAAATCTTAAGGATTTATAATAGACCAAATAATAAATTTCAAAAAATTTATATTGAATTTATTTGAAAAAGGTTTTATGATAGATTTCGTATTTATGACACTGTTTAGGAAAGGAGATGTAATGTTGGAAGAATATTATATGATGTGGCTTTCTCGGATTCCTAATCTTAGTGTTCATAAAGTATTAGATTTATTGAAACATTTTGGTACAGCAGAAGCAATTTGGAAAGCTTCTTTTAGTGAATTACGTGAAGTAAAAGGAATGGGTACTTTTTACTGTAGAGCAGTACAATATGCCAAAGAGGAAGCACAACTAGAGGAATGGATAGAAGAATTAGAAGAAAAAGACATCCGTTTTATTTCTATTAAAAATCCAGAGTATCCCTATTTATTAAAACAAATTTATGACCCTCCAGTGGGTTTTTACATGAAGGGATTTTTACCAGATGATAACATTGACAAGGTAAGTGTTGTAGGTGCAAGAAGATGTTCGCATTATGGTGCTTCTGTAGCATATAAATTAACAAAGGATTTAGCAAAAGCAAATATTGTAATTGTTAGTGGCATGGCAACAGGGATTGATGGAATTGCACATAAAGGAATTTTGGATGGTGGAGGACAAACTATAGCTGTGTTGGGTACAGGAGTAGATATTTGTTATCCAGCGGAACATAAAGAACTTAGAGAACGTATTATAGAAAATGGTTGTGTTATTTCAGAATATCCACCACAGACAAAAGCACATCCTAAAAGATTTCCAAAAAGAAATCGTATTATTGCTGGTTTATCTCCTATGACCATTGTGGTAGAAGCAGGGAAAAAAAGCGGAACTTTTATTACAGCAGACCAAGCACTGGAAAATGGCAGAGATGTATTTGTGGTACCAGGGAATGTAACAAGTGCTTTAAGTGAAGGAACAAACAATTTAATTAAACAAGGTTGTCCCATCATTACAGAATTTGAAGATGTTCTTGTTGCATTGGGAATTGCTTTTACAGAAAAGGAAAAACAATCCTTACAAAAACACATGACAGAAAATATGGGACAGGAAGAAAAAGAAGTCTATCGCTGTATCCAACAAGAACCCATTAATGCAGAAGTAATTAGCAGAATATTAAAAAAAAATATACAAGAAGTACAGTATTCGCTGACCTTATTGGAAATTATGGGGCGGATACAAAAATTGCCTCAATTGGGCTATATTAGAAAATATTAAGAGGTGATGGTTTATGGCAGAAAAAAAAGAAGTGGAAAAACCGAAAAAAACAAAAGAAACAAAAAAACATCTTGTAATTGTAGAGTCTCCAGCAAAAGCAAAAACAATTAAAAAGTTTTTAGGGAGTACGTATAAAATAGAGGCATCCATGGGACATGTCAGAGATTTGCCAAAAAGTCAGTTAGGAATTGATATGGAACATGATTATGAACCCAAATATATTACCATCAGAGGAAAAGGGCAGTTGTTGAGCAAACTGAGAAAAGAGGCACGTTCTGCTGATAAAGTTTATTTGGCAACAGACCCTGACCGAGAAGGAGAAGCGATTAGCTGGCATCTGCTTCATGCTTTGGATTTAAAGGAAAAACCAATTAGTCGGATTACGTTTAATGAGATTACAAAAAATGCAGTTAAAAAATCTATTTCAGAAGCAAGAGAAATTGACATGGATTTAGTAAATGCACAGCAAGCAAGAAGGATTCTTGACAGAATGGTAGGATATACTATCAGTGATTTACTTTGGCAAAAAGTGAAAGGAAGATTAAGCGCTGGACGTGTACAATCTGTAGCGTTAAGAATTATTTGCGATAGAGAAGAAGAAATCAATAGTTTTATAGCAGAAGAATATTGGAGTATTATCGCATATTTGACAGATGAAAATAACAATGAAATAGAAGCAAAATTTTATGGTACAGATGAGCAAAAAATAGAATTGCATGACCAACAGCAAACAGAAAAAATAGTGGAAGAAATCAAACAAAAGGAGTTTGTAGTAGAGGAAGTGAAACAGGGAACAAGAGTTAAAAAACCTGTAGCACCTTTTACTACAAGTACTTTGCAGCAGGAAGCAAGCAAACATTTGAATATGACAACACAAAAAACAATGATGATTGCACAGCAGCTTTATGAGGGGATTGATATTAAAGCAGAAGGAACGGTTGGTCTTGTTTCTTATATCAGAACAGATTCTTTTCGTATTTCTGATGAAGCCTATGAAAATGCAGTCCAGTTTATTTGTGAAACTTATGGCAAAGAATATGTTAATGAAAAAAGAGCAGTCTATAAATCAAAAGGAAAAACACAGGATGCACATGAGGCAATTCGTCCAACCAGTGTATTTCGTACACCAGAAAGTATTAAAGAATCTTTATCAAAAGACCAGTATAAATTATATAAACTGATTTGGGAAAGATTTGTTGCAAGCCAAATGGCACCTGCAATTTATGATACCTTATCTGTAAAAATAAAGTGTAACTATCAATTTCGAACAGGTGGTTCTGTATTGAAATTTGAAGGGTTTTTAAAAGTGTATAACTATAGCAAAGAAGAAACGGAAAAAATTGTAAAACTAGAAAAAGGACAGAAGTTGCAACAAAAAGAAATCAAACCTTTACAACATTTTACACAACCACCAGCAAGATTTACAGATGCTTCTCTTGTGAAAACGTTAGAGGAAATTGGTGTAGGACGTCCTAGCACTTACGCACCTACTTTAACGACCATACAAGCAAGAAATTATGTAACAAAAGAAGGAAAAAATCTTTATCCCACAGAATTAGGAGAAATTGTAAACGATATTATGAAAAGTTATTTTGCTGATATTGTGGACATCAATTTTACAGCAACAATGGAGGACAAATTAGATGAGGTAGAGGAAGGAAAGGGAGAATGGAAGCAAATTATTCGAGAATTTTATCCACCATTTCATAAGGAAGTATTAGACGCTACCGAAAAGTTGGAAAAAATTACAATTCAAGATGAAGTGACAGACATTATTTGTGAAAAATGCGGTAGAAATATGGTGATTAAATATGGTCGTTATGGCAAATTTCTTGCTTGTCCGGGTTTTCCAGACTGTCATAATGCAAAACCTTTTTATGAAAATGCAAATGTAAATTGTCCGGAATGTGGCGGAAAAGTGTTGATTAAAAAGACAAAAAAGGGACGGAAATATTTTGGCTGCGAAAATCATCCAGAATGTAATTTTATGTCATGGAATAAACCAACCGGAGAAAAGTGCCCTCGTTGTGGCAATTTTATGGAGGAAAAGGGAAAGAAAAATACAAAAATTGTTTGTTCTAACATACAGTGCGGCTATGTAGAAGAAAAAGAGGAAAAAGAAGAATAATCATAAAAAAATTCAAATAATATCACCACAATGTATTGACATATTGTTGCATATTATGATGTTATCATAATAAATAAAGAAAGGATGTTTCCAATGGAATTTTTAAAAAGAGTGACAGCTTTAAGTGTTGCAGTTTGTTTATCATCAACAGGAGTAAGTATGGTAAGTGCAAAGGAAATAAATACTCAATCACAATGTGCGACGTGTAAAAATTTGGATGAAATAATGCAAAATAGAAGTGCTGGACCCTGGTTTGGTGATGTAAGTGAGGATTTTAAAATTTATATTCCATTCGGTAAAGAAAATCAAACAACAGCTAGAATATTATCTATTTTGATGACTGTAACAGTACCTTTTATTGAATCTAAAATAGCTCAGGCTTTTTAGGTGGTGCAGCTTCATTTCTTGCTATGATAGATGACACAGGATATCCATCAAGAACACATTATGGTACTATTGCTAAGTGTTACCGAGAAATTGAAATTGGAGGAGAATTTTCTCATTTTGAAACAATGATTATCATTAATGTTTATAATGATAAAGCTCATAAAGACTGTATTTATAGAGATACCCAAATTTATGAAGGTCAAATGATGATAAGATTAAATAGTAATGAATAAAAAATATCGGTTAAAAATAATACAATCTATATTTTGTGTTACTATTATGGCTATGATTGCTTTTGGTAACTTTTCAATCATTATCATTTGTTTTTTAGAAATACTATTTGTACTGTCTGTTGCTTATCCTACTATAACAAAACATATGAGGAAAATCAAAGAACCGATAGAAGATAAACAAGAATTGATAAAAGATATATTGTTTATTGTATTATTTTATTTGATTATGATAATGATAGTAATTTATAAAAGTATTACTTAATATCGAAAAAAAGAGGTCATATTTATATATTGTGGCTTCTTTTTTTATGAAAATAAAAAATTTACAAATTTTGTTGTAAAATAGTTGTAATATTGTTAGAGCTATGATATAATGCACAAGGTAAAAATATAACACACCTATTTCCATGTATAAAACTGGTGCTTTTGGTAATAAAAAGTCGTTTGGTATAATAGGAAATGGGGCGGACTAACCATAGGAGGTAAAAAAATGAGCGTAATTTCTATGAAACAATTATTAGAAGCAGGGGTACATTTTGGACATCAAACCAGAAGATGGAACCCTAAAATGGCAGAATATATTTTTGCAGAAAGAAATGGTATTTATATCATTGATTTACAAAAAACAGTAAAAAAAGTGGATGAGGCTTATACAGCAGTCAGCGATATTATTAGAGATGGCGGCGAAATTCTTTTTGTTGGTACCAAAAAACAAGCACAAGATTCCATTAAAGAAGAAGCAGAAAGATGTGGTATGTACTATGTTAATCAAAGATGGTTAGGTGGTATGCTCACAAACTTCAACACCATTAAAACAAGAATTGCGAGATTAAAAGAATTAGAAGAAATGCAAGAAGATGGTACTTTTGATGTATTAACAAAAAAAGAAGTGGCTTCATTGCTTCATGAAAAGGAAAAATTAGAAAATAACTTAGGTGGTATCAAAGAAATGACAAGGGTACCAGATGTTATGTTTATTGTTGACCCAAGAAAAGAAAGAATTGCAATCCAAGAGGCGCATACTTTAGGTATTCCAATTGTTGCAATTGTAGATACAAACTGTGACCCTGAAGAAGTTGATTTTGTAATTCCGGGAAATGATGACGCAATCAGAGCTGTAAAATTGATTGCTTCTAAAATAGCAGATGCTGTTATTGAATCCAAACAGGGTGAAGAAATGGCTGGCGTAGAAACAGAAGAAATTGAAGAAGAAGCATAAGATAAGGCGTATGCCCAAGCCTCAGCCTGTTTAATGGGTTGGGGCTTTTTTGTAAAATAAATGATGGAGGTTTTAAAATCATGGCAGTAGATATGAAAAAAGTAAAAGAATTGAGAGAAATAACAGGCGCAGGTATGATGGACTGCAAAAAAGCATTGGAAGAAACAAACAATGATATGGATAAAGCAGTAGAAGTTTTGAGAGAAAAAGGTCTTGCCGCTTCTGCAAAAAAAGCTGGTAGAATTGCAGCAGAAGGCATGGTTGAAATTTATTTGTCAGAAGATAATAAAGTAGGCGCAATTGTAGAAGTAAACTCTGAAACAGACTTTGTTGCAAAAAATCAAAAATTCCGTGACTATGTTTCTGCAGTTGCAAAACAAGCAGCAAACTCTGATGCAGCAAATATGGATGCTTTTTTTGCAGAAACATGGAAAGATGACCCACAATTTACAGTAAAAGAAGAATTGAGCCAACAAGTGGCAGTGATTGGTGAAAACTTAAATATCAGACGTTTTGAAAGATATACAAAACAAGGCTCTGGTAAATTGGTTTCTTATCTTCATGGTGGTGGAAGAATTGGCGTTATGATTGAATTAGCTTGCGAAAAAGAAGCAGATGCTTTGGAAGAATTGGGAAAAAACATTGCAATGCAAATTGCAGCTTTAAATCCTCAATTTATTGCAACAAAAGATGTTCCACAAGAATTTATTGATAAAGAAACAGAAATTTTGACAGTACAGGCAAAAGAAGACCCTAAAAATGCTTCTAAACCTGACAAAATTATTGCAAAAATGATTGAAGGTAGATTGAAAAAAGAATTAAAAGAAATTTGTTTAGTAGAACAGCCTTATGTAAAAGATGGCGATATGACAGTACAACAATATATTGACTCTGTTGCAAAAGAAGTAGGTGCAGATATAACAGTGGCACGTTATGTTCGTTTTGAAACAGGAGAAGGTCTTGCAAAAAAAGAAGAAGACTTTGCAGCTGAAGTAGCAAAACAAATACAATAATTTCTTTTTTTGAAAGAAAGTAAAAGAACCTTAATTTTGTTGGGCAAAACTAGAACATTGATGATGTATTGTGTTTCTCTTGCTTTTTTTAGAATTTTTATGATATTAATGTATTGATTCATACATTGATAACGAAATAGAGAAAGTTGTATAGGAAAATTAATACATTTCTCTGTGTACAAAATATCTAAGATACGAATAAAAAATCGTAAAACCGTTGGACAAACGGAGTTAGCCTGTTAATGCTAAATATGTTAGTATTTTTGAGCAGGAAGCCCCCACTTCTTAAGTAGTGGGAGCAGGTCACTTTTGATAAAAGGGAACATTGCTTGTGCATGTTTCCTTTTTTTGGGATATTTTGTGAGAATTTTGACAGAATATGAAAAAAATATAGCATTTTGAATAGTTGTGTGGTACATTAGTAAAGAAGGGAGCTGTTGCAATGTATAAAAGAATCGTATTAAAAATCAGTGGTGAAGCATTAGCAGGAGAACAGGAAGGGATTACTTTTTTTCAGCCAGTTGTGGACGAGCTTGTTAGACAAGTAAAGACTGTTTTGCAAAATGGAACACAGGTTTGTCTTGTTATTGGCGGCGGCAATTTTTGGCGTGGAAGAAGTGCCGATTCTCAAATGGACAGAACAAAAGCAGACCAAATTGGTATGCTGGCAACGGTAATGAATGCGATTTATGTAGCGGATGCACTCCGACAGACAGGGGTTGGTGCTGTAGTACAAACACCTTTTGTAGTTGGCACAATGACGGAACTTTTTTCAAAGGAAGGTGCTTTAGCACATTTAGAAAAAGGAAAAGTTGTGATATTTGCCGGCGGCTTAGGGCATCCATTCTTTTCTACGGATACCATTACAGCCTTGAGAGGTGCAGAGTTGGATGCAGATGGTTTGTTTTTTGCAAAAAATGTTGATGGTGTTTATGACAGTGACCCTGCTGTCAATAAAAATGCAAAAAAAATTGATTGTATCAAATCAGAAGATATTGTAAAAAATAATTTAAAAGTAATTGATATGGCGGCAGCAAATCTTTGTTTTGAACGAAAAATACCAGTTGTAATCTTTGGTTTGAATGAAAAAGATAGCATTATCCGCGCAATTAGCGGTGAAAAAATTGGTACGATTGTGATGGCTTAAATATAAAAAAGTAGGAGGAATGATTTTATGGCAACAGACACAACTGTTTATGAAAACAAAATGAAAAAAACATTGGTATCGTTAGAGGGAGAATATATTACCATTCGTGCAGGACGTGCAAATCCTCATGTATTGGATAAAATTACAGTAGATTACTATGGAACACCAACACCCATTAACCAAGTGGGAAATGTTACTGTTCCAGAAGCAAGACTGATTCAAATTCAGCCTTGGGATGCTTCTATGTTGAAAGCAATTTCAAAAGCAATTTCTGCTTCTGATTTAGGTATTAATCCAAATAATGATGGTAAGGTTATCCGTCTTGTTTTTCCAGAATTGACAGAAGAACGCAGAAAAGATTTGACAAAAGATGTAAAAAAGAAAGCAGAAAGTGCAAAGGTAGCATTGCGTAATATCCGTAGGGATGCGATTGATACCTTTAAAAAAATGGAAAAGAAAAAAGAAATTCCAGAAGATGAATTAAAAGATTTAGAAGAAAAAATTCAAAAAATGACAGATAAATATGTTGGAGAAATTGATGCAAAATGTGATGCAAAATGTAAAGACATATTATCTGTATAAATAAACCGTATGAAGGACAGGAAGCATTACCTTTCTGTCCTTACTGCATATTTTCTAAAAATTTTGAGGAGAAAAGATAATGGTTCCTTTTTTTAATAATAATAAAGAACAGTTACAGCTTGATAAAATGAATATTCCAAAACATGTTGCAATTATTATGGATGGAAATGGAAGATGGGCAGCAAAAAGAGCTTTGCCTAAAAAAGCAGGACATAGAGCAGGCGCCAAAACATTAGAAAATATTTCTCAAGCGGCGATTGATTTAGGCATAGAACACTTAACAGTATATGCTTTTTCAACAGAAAACTGGAAGCGTTCTGAGGAAGAAGTAAAAGGCATTATGGATTTGTTAAGAGAATATTTAAAAACTTATATTGACAAGGCGAAAAAGGATAATATTCGTGTGCATATCATAGGAGATATTACCCGTTTAGATGAGGACATACAACAGCAGATTGTAGAGTTAGAATCATTAACAAAGAATAAAACAGGTATGAACCTCCATATTGCCTTAAATTATGGTGGTAGAGATGAGCTTTTAAGGGCGATTCGAAAAGTAAGTCAGGATGTGGCAGAAGGAAAATATAAAGCAGAAGAAATTGGAGAAAAAGAATTAGAACAATATCTTGATACAAAAGAAATACCTGACCCAGAACTGCTGATTCGAACAAGCGGAGAAGAACGAATTAGTAACTTTTTGCTTTGGCAGATTGCTTATTCTGAATTAAGTTTTTCAGAAAAACTCTGGCCTGATTTTACAGAATATGATTTAAAACAGGCAATTTATCAATACCAAAGTAGAGAACGCCGTTTTGGAGGCAGAAAATAGAAACCTTTAGGGAAAAATAGAATTTTATTGAGGATAGGTATTCAAGTCCATTTTTGGTTTTTAAACATTGTAAAAATATTGTTAAATTGAAAGTTGGAGAAGCGTTTATGAAACGAAATCTAGGAATTGCCCGTTGTGGACTTGCTTGCTGCTTGTGTTCTGAAAATACAACTTGTTCTGGTTGTGATTCAGGTGAATGTCCTGATAAAGACTGGTGCGAAAATAGACAATGTTCTGTTTCTAAGAAATTAGACCATTGTTATAAATGTAATGAAAAATGCAGAAAAGGATTACTAGGTAAGATAAAACCGTATGCTTTTACTGAATTTGCCAGAAGATATGGTGAAAATTATCTATTAGACTGCCTTGAAAGGAATGAGAAAAATGGGGTTATTTATCACCAAGATGGTATAAATGGTGATTATGACGATTTTGATGATTTAGAGACACTCATAAAATATATAAAAACTGGATATAGATGATTCCTGTTTGTTGAATAAATATGGTTGTAGAATATTGTTATACTTTAGAATGTCTAGGCGGTATACTTAAACAAATTTTACAGAAAATAACAACATAAAAAAAGGGA
>CAJTZO010000029.1 GCA_910583755.1 uncultured Clostridia bacterium | reverse complement strand
AAAGTTGGTGGGTGTGGGTGAAACCCACAAAAAAAGACTTTATTGACAGACTGGTCCTTTCTTGTGATGAGAAAGGCTTTTTTCTTTTTTAAACAATAAATTGGGGAAAAGATAGTATAAAATTCTGCTATCTTTGGATTAACTTTGTCACATTTTTTACAGGAAGATATGAATTTATAGAAGATAATAGTGCATTTTTTAAAAAAATAGGGTATCATAGAGATATTGAATTTTTAGGAGGAAAAAATATGAAAAATTGCATACCAGATGAACTATTACTGCAAGTGGAAAGGCCTGCAAGATATACTGGAAATGAAGTCAATATGGTCATCAAAGACCCGAAAAAAGTAGAGATTCGTTTTGGATTTTGCTTTCCTGATGTTTATGAGGTGGGAATGTCTCATTTAGGATTACAAATATTATATTATTTTTTAAATCGGCGAGAAGATACATACTGTGAAAGAGTATTTGCGCCTTGGATAGATTTAGAGCAAAAAATGCGGGAAAATCAGATTCCGCTTTTTTCTATTGAAACACAACAACCTATCAAACAATTTGACTTTGTTGGTTTTACACTGCAATATGAGATGTGTTATACCAATGTATTAAATATGTTGGATTTGGCAGGAATCCCACTACTTGCAGAACAAAGAACAGAAAACGACCCTATTATTGTTTGTGGTGGTTCTTGTGCCTATAATCCGGAACCTTTAGCAGAATTTGTTGACTTTTTTTATTTAGGCGAGGGAGAAGTATTGTATGATAAAATATTAGACTTGTACAAACAAAATAAAAAAGAAGGCGGTACCAAAGAGCAGTTTTTAGAAAAATTGTTGCAGTTTGACAGTATTTATATACCAAAATACTATGATGTAAGCTACAAGGAAAATGGAGAAATTGCTTCTTTTACACCAAATCATGAAAATGCTAGAAAGATATTAAAAAAAGCAGTTGTAACAGACATGGATAGTGTATATTATCCAGAAAAACAGCTAGTACCTTTAATTGATGTAGTACATGACAGAGTAACATTGGAACTATTTCGGGGGTGCATTCGTGGTTGTAGATTTTGTCAAGCAGGTTTTGTATATCGCCCTGTAAGGGAAAAAAGGGTAGATACTTTATTAAAACAAGCAAAAGAATTAGTTAAAGCTTCTGGACATGAAGAAATTTCTTTAATTTCATTAAGTACAAGTGATTTTACCTGTTTTCCAGAGTTGGCAAATGGCTTGTTGGAAGAATTTACAAAGCAAGAAGTTAGTTTATCTTTACCTTCTTTAAGAATAGACGCTTTTTCCTTAGAATTGATGGAAAAAATACAAGAAGTTAGAAAAAGTTCCTTAACGTTTGCACCAGAAGCTGGTACACAAAGATTACGAAATGTTATTAATAAAAATTTGACAGAAGAAGAAATCTTAAAAGGTTGTGCATTGGCTTTTTCAGGAGGATGGACAAGGGTAAAATTATATTTTATGATTGGATTACCAACAGAAACGGAGCAGGATATAAAAGGAATTGCAGAATTGTCTGAAAAAATAGTAGAAAAATATTATGAAATGCCAAAAGAAAAACGTCCAAGACCAGTACAAGTAGTGGCAAGTAGTTCTTGTTTTGTGCCAAAACCATTTACTCCTTTTCAGTGGGATGCACAAAATACATTTGATGAATTTTTAGAAAAAGCAAAAACAGTAAAAAAACAAATTACTAAAAAACAATTAAAATATCAATATCATGATGTAAAATTAAGTTTTTTAGAAGGGGTAGTTGCAAGAGGAGATAGGAAAATTTCAAAGGTATTATATAGAGCATGGCAATTAGGCTGTAAATTTGATGCTTGGAATGATTTATTTCAATATGACAAATGGATGCAAGCATTTGAGGACACAGGAATTGACCCTGCATTTTATGCCAATAGAAAAAGAAATTATGATGAAATATTACCTTGGGACCATATTTCCGTTGGTGTTTCAAAACAATTTTTAATAGCAGAAAGAGAAAAGGCACAAAGAGAAGAAGTGACACCAAATTGCAGACAAGATTGTTCTCATTGTGGCGCAAAATGTTTTGGAGGAGGCGTTTGCTATGAGTGAGATAGATTATAGTCAAAAAGGCTTTACAAAGCCAAAAGAACATTTTATTTATCGCATAAAATTTACAAAGGGAGAAGAAGTAAAATTTATAGGACATTTAGACATAATGCGATTATTTCAAAGAGCCATCAAAAGGGCAAATTTGCCTGTAGCATATTCGCAAGGGTTTAACCCCCATCAATTATTATCTTTTGCAAATCCCTTAACTTTAGGGACAACAAGCGAAGGAGAATATGGTGATTTTGAAATGGCAGAAAAAATAGAACCAGCTTTTGTAATGGAGGAATTAAATAAAGTATTACCAAATGGTGTAAAGGTATTGGATAGTGTATTGATAACACAAAAAACGGATAGTGCTATGGCATCCATTGATGGTGCAAAATATATTGTTTATGCAGAGGAATTAATAAAAAGAGATTCCTTGAAAGAGGATATCAAGCAGTATTTGTCACAAAAAGAAATTCTTGTTTTGAAAAAAACCAAAAAAAATGAGAAAATAACAGATATTAAACCAGATATTTTTGAGATAAAAAAAATTCCAGAAGGGCTATATCTTTATTTAGCAGCAGGAAGCAGAAGAAATTTAAAACCAGAACCGGTGATACAAAGCCTTTATCATTTTTTAGGCTTGGATTTTGAAAAATATCGTATCAGATACCACAGATTGGATTTAATGAGAACAGAACAAAACAATATGGTAGGACTTTCAGAAGGGATAGGGGTAAGAGATTTAAGAGAATAAAACCGTAAGGTATTGCCACCAACTTTTTTTAAAAAAGTTGGACAAAAAACTTTAGTGGAAAAATTAGCGTTTTTCCTTATCAAATCAATCTTTTTAGCGAAACGCTAGTTTCGCCTTAAAGTTCTTTGGTTCTTTCTTTCAAGAAAGAATGAGAAGTTTGAGGGCTAGCCCTCAAGGTTTTTTGACAAGCTGTAGAAAGAAAGTCTTTTTTATAGGATTTTAAAGGTTTTTAGGGGCAATACCATGTAGGTCTTACTCTTTAGGAGGAAATTATGAAAAGAGTGTTGGTTGATTGTACCACATACCAGTCAAGAATTGGTGTGCTAGAAGATGGGGAACTTGTAGAGTATTGGATAGAACATCAGGAAAATCAGAGTATTGTGGGCAATATTTATGCGGGGAGAGTGGAAGCGGTATTAGCAGGGATGCAAGCAGCCTTTGTCAATATTGGACAAGGAAAAAATGCATATTATTATTATGGAAATAATCGAGCAGAAACAAACAAACCAAATGAAAAAAGTAAAAAGCCTAAAGTGGGGGATAGTGTCATTGTACAAGTACAAAAAGATGCTGTTGCAGCAAAAGGAGCTGTTGTGACAGACAATATTTCTCTTGCTGGAAAATTTATTGTACTTTTGCCAGAACAGAAACAAATTGGGATTTCCAAAAAAATAGAACAAAAACAAGAAAAAATACGCATTGAGCAATGTATTCAAAAAAGTTTACCAGAAGGATATGGAATTATTGTTAGGACAAATGGAGAAGGAAAAACGGAACAGGAATTTCAATCTGAAATAGATGCCTTATTAAAAAGGGCAGAAAGAATGAAACAGCAGGGAGAATATGTAAAACCACCAGCATTATTATATGAATATGGTAATATGGTATTAAAACAACTAAAGGACATTGCAAATATAGATGAAATTGTTGTAAATGAGGAAAAAGTGTATGAGGAAGTCCGCAAGGAATATCCAAATGTGGTATTAGCACAAAAAAAAGGCTCTTTATTTGCGCAGTATTTTGTAGAAAAACAATCTGAAAAAGCATTAGACAAAAAAGTATGGCTAAAAAGCGGCGGTTTTTTGATGATAGAACAAACAGAAGCCTGTGTTGTGATTGATGTTAATACAGGAAAATATACAGGCAAAAAAAACTTAGAAAAAACAATTTTGAAAACAAACTTAGAAGCAGCAGAAGAAATTGCAAAACAACTTCGACTTCGTAATTTGTCGGGCATTATTATTATTGATTTTATTGATATGATGGAGGAAGAATATAAAGAAATACTAATAAAAGCGGTCAAGCAGGCAGTAAAAAAAGACCATGTGAAAACGGCTGTAGTAGGTATGACAGAGTTGGGACTTTTACAATTAACAAGAAAAAAAACAAGACCATCCTTGCAACAAACAGTTACAGCAAAGTGTCAATGTTGTGATGGTACCGGAAGGGTGCCTTCTCTCCATTGGACAGCAGCACAAATGACACAAAAAATGATAACAGTATTTGAAAACACTATCTGTCAAGAAGTGACTGTGGAGGCAAATGAAAAACTGCTTCAAGTGTTTTGTGGACAAAATAGAATGTTTCAAAAAGAATTGGAACAGCAATTCCAGAAAAAAATTGTGTGTATAAAAAAAGAAGATATGCCTTTTGGAATGTTTAAGATAAGGGAAAAACATTAGTTTTTAGTAAGTATAGATAAACTGTACTATAATTTTGTATAAAAAACTTCTATCTTGACATAAGTATCGAAACGCTTTAAAATAAAAAGGGTGTAGCTTGCACAAAAACAAAGTATTTCAGAAAAAATGATATTTTTTTTGACAAATCATAAAAGCAAAAAAATAGAATAGGGGAGGTGTTTTTTATCGACTGGTTAGCAATAATAGTAGGAATTGCTGTGGGCATACTACTTGGCGCTGTAATGGGCTTTCATTATAGAAAACGTATCGCAGAAGCAAAAATTGGTGTGGCAGAAGAAAGAGCGGACAAAATTGTGGGCGAAGCCACAAAAGATGCAGAAGCGAAAAAGAAAGAAATGTTACTAGAAGCAAAAGAAGAAAGTATCCGCATTAAAAATGAAGTAGAAAAAGAAGCACGGGACAGGCGAAATGAGTTACAAAGAAATGAAAGACGTTTATTGCAAAAGGAAGATGCTTTAGACAGAAAAGTAGAATCTTATGAAAAAAAAGAAGAACAAATGTCTAAAAAATTGGAAGAATTAGAAATACAAAAAGAGGATGTAAAACAATTACAGCAAAAACAATTACAGGAATTAGAAAGAATTTCAGGCTTAACTTTGGATGAAGCAAAAAGTTATATTCTAGAAAGTGTTCAAAATGAAGTAAAACATGAAGCTACCATTATGATTAAAGAAATGGAAAGCAAAGCAAAACTGGAGGCAGACAGACGTTCCCGTGAAATTGTAGCAAATGCAATACAAAAATGTGCGGTTGACCATGTAGCAGAAACAACGGTTTCTGTAGTGCAGTTACCAAATGATGAAATGAAAGGCAGAATTATAGGGCGAGAGGGTAGAAATATTAGAGCACTGGAAACATTGACAGGGATTGATTTAATTATTGATGATACCCCTGAAGCGGTAATCTTATCTGGTTTTGACCCAATTCGCAGAGAAATTGCAAGAATTGCACTTGAAAAGCTAATTGTGGACGGTCGTGTTCATCCATCACGAATTGAGGAAATGGTAGAAAAGGCAAAAAAAGAAGTAGACGTGATTATCAGGGAAGAAGGAGAAGCTGCAACCTTTGAAACAGGTGTCAATGGACTTCATCCAGAATTAATTCGTCTTTTAGGAAAGTTAAAATATCGTACAAGCTATGGACAAAATGTGCTGAAACATTCTGTAGAGGTGGCACACCTAACAGGATTAATGGCATCAGAACTTGGTTTAGATGCCAATGCGGCAAAACGTGCAGGTTTACTGCATGACATTGGAAAAAGTGTTGACCATGAAATGGAAGGTTCTCATGTTAGCATTGGTGTAGGACTTTGTAAAAAATATAAAGAGTCTGCACTAATTATTAATGCAGTGGAAGCACATCATGGAGATGTGGAACCACAAAGCATTATTGCGGTACTGGTACAGGCAGCAGATGCTATTTCTGCAGCAAGACCTGGCGCAAGACGAGAAACTTTAGAATCTTACATCAAGAGATTAGAAAAACTGGAAGAAATTGCAGATAATTTCAAAGGGGTAGAAAAATCTTTTGCCATTCAGGCAGGACGAGAATTACGAATTGTCATTGTACCAGAAGATGTTGGCGATGATGATATGACATTATTAGCAAGAGATATTGCGAAGAAGATTGAAGAAGAACTGGAGTATCCTGGTCAAATTAAGGTAAATCTTATCAGAGAAACACGAGCTATAGAATATGCAAAATAAAATCTTTTAACTTTATTTTTCTAATAAAGTTAAAAGATTTGAAAGGTCAAAAAAAAGAGTCGATGTTGTCGGCTCTTTTTTTGACTTGTAATTTTTGGGATAAGGCTTTACAATAGAAAACAGATTAACTTGGAGGTGAGTGATGAGAAAAATAAATCAAATGATTACAACTTCTTTTTTTGTATTATTGCTTGTGATAGGAATGTTTTTTTTAAATGGAACAACCATTCATACCATAGCAGAGGAAAACATAAAAAATGATTTTTTACAACAGCTTTCCCAGAAAGAAATAAAAGAAGGCTCTATTCTTGGAGAATACCAATATAGCAATAGTAAAATACTCTTTTTTGAAAATCAAACAAAAAAAATGTTTGCTGTTTATGTAAAAAGTATCTATACAAATCACTGGAAGTGCTCCTATGTATCAGAATTTCAAGAAAATACAGAATTTTTTATTGATGACCATATTTTTCAGTATTCCATAAAATATTATCAAAAGGAAACAGGAAATTTATTTGTGGAACTAGTGGGGCAGCCAAAACCATTACTTGCGATTCGTTTGTTTAGTCTTGGTGTGATTATAGCAGCGGCTGTGATTGGTAGAATTGTGGGTGTTTTGATGCAAAAAAGAAAGGGGAATATGTAATAGATAAGATAAAAAAATATGCAGGAAATGTAACATGTTTTTTACTTTTGATTTTTATGATGTTGATTTATATCAATCAAGACATCTATTTTCCTATTAAAGGTAGAGATTTGGAAAAAACTTTTTTAGAAGAAATAGAAAAAAGACATTCCTTTCAAAATGGTACAGTGATAGATAAAGAACCCTATAAAAATAGTATAACATTATATTATAAGGGAGAACATGGCAATCTAGCAGTAGCAACCTATATCAAAAGTTTTTATAGTGATAGATGGAAGGAAGTTTGGTCTATTACTGGAAATCAAGATATGGAAGGGGAAGAATTGTATCTAGCAGTCAATGACCATATCTATTCTTATGCTATAATATATCACATAAAACAAGGAAGATTTTATACAGAATTTGGGAATGATACAAAAAAGGTACTGTTATCAAGAATGATTCAGTTTGTTATCCTTATAATTGTCTCTTTGATAGGTACAGGAATTGGGAGAGGGATAAAAAAATTATTTAGCAAAGAATAAAAAGATTCTATTCAGTCTGTCAAGAAAGTCTTTTTTTGTGGGTTTCACCCACACCCACCAACTTTTTTAAAAAAAGTTGGACAAAAAACTTTCATGGGAAAACTAGCGTTTTTCCTTATCAAATTAATCTTTTTAAGAAAACGTAATTTTTGCTTAAAGTTCTTTTGTTTTCTTTTTTTAAAGAAGGAAATAAAATTTGAGATAGAATCTTAAAAGAAAAGATAAAAGGGAGAGATACACATGGAATTATCGAAAAAAGCACTACAAATTAAAGCATCTTCTACATTAGCTATTTCTGCAAAAGCGGGACAATTAAAAGCAGATGGTGTGGATATTGTAACATTTGGCGTAGGAGAACCTGACTTTGATACACCGAAACATATTTGTGAGGCAGCGATTGAAGCAATTCAAAATGGTGAAACAAGATATACACCAGCAGCAGGTACAATGGAGTTAAGAAAAGCAGTATGTGATAAGTTAAAGAATGATAATAAAATTATGTATCAACCAGAGCAGATTATTATTAGTAATGGCGCAAAACATTCCCTTATGAATGTGTTTATGGCAATCCTAAATGAAGGAGATGAGGTCATAATACCTGCACCTTATTGGTTAAGTTATTCTGAAATGGTAAAAATTGCAGGTGGGGTTCCAGTCATTGTATTTACGAAAAAAGAAAATAATTTTATGATGACAAAGCAAGAAATGATGGAGGCTTATACAGAAAAGACAAAAGCCCTTGTGTTGACAAGTCCTTCTAATCCAACAGGGATGGTTTCTACAATAGAAGATTTGAAGACGGTGGCAGACTTTGCAGTAGAAAAAGATATTTTTGTTATTTCTGATGAAATTTATGAAAAACTTATTTATGAAGAAGATAAAAAACATATTAGTATTGCTTCTTTGGGAAAAGAAATTTATGACAGAGCCATTATCATTAATGGTGTATCTAAAAGTTATGCAATGACAGGCTGGCGCATTGGTTTTACAGCAGCACCATTGGAAATAGCAAAACGTATAAGTGCTTTACAATCTCATATGACGTCAAATCCAAACTCTATTGCACAAAAGGCAGCAGTAGCTGCTTTAAATGGTTCTCAGCAATGTGTAGAGGATATGAGACAGGAATTTAAAAAAAGACGTGATTATATTTTTGAAAGAGAAGAAAAAATTCCAATGATTCATGCTTTAAAACCAGAAGGTGCTTTTTACTTGTTTGTAGATGTGGCGGATACTTATGGTAAAAAAGCAAAGGAAAAACAAATACAAAGTGCAGTAGATTTTGCAGAAGCTTTACTGGAACAAAAATATGTGGCAGTTGTACCATGTGCGGATTTTGGTATGCCAGATTATATTCGTTTGTCTTATGCAGCATCAATGGAACTGATTCAAAAGGGAATGGATAGAATAGAAGAATTTGTCAAAGAGTTGCAGTGATAGGAGGAACAATAATGAGTTATGAAGTAGTAAAAAGTGAAAAAAAATATGATGGTGCATTTTTATCAGTTCGAAAAGATGAAATTTTAATGCCAGATGGAAAAACTGCTTTTCGTGAAGTAGTAGAAAGGGGAGCAGCAACAGCTATATTACCCATTGACAGCATGGGCAATGTGATTTTAGTAAGACAATACAGACATGCCTTTCAAAAAATGATATTAGAAATTCCGGCTGGTATTATGGAAGAAGGAGAAGAACCTGCGGAATGTGCAAAGAGAGAGTTAGAAGAAGAAACAGGCTTTAAGACAAAAGACTTAGAATTTGTGTGTGAAATGTATCCTACACCTGGATTTTGCATGGAAAAATTATACTTATATATTGCAGATGAACTGGAACAGGGAGAACAACACTTTGACGAAGATGAATTTATAGAAGTAGAAAAGTACACATTGCAACAAGCACTGGATATGGTACGTAATGGAGAAATTAAGGATGCAAAAACAATTTTATTGCTTTTTGCATACCAAGCAAAAAAAGCAATTTAAAACATAATAAAACATTTTTGTGCATATGATAAAAATAGCTCAGTCTGTCAATAAAGTCTTTTTTTGTGGGTGAAACCCACACCCACCAACTTTTTTAAAAAAAAGTGGGACAAAAAACTTTATTGGAAAAACTATCGTTTTTCTTTATCAAATCAATATTTTTAGCGAAATGTTAGTTTCGCATTAAAGTTCTTTGAGGAGTTTGAGGGCTAGCCCTCAAGGTTTTTTGACAAGCTGAGCTTTCCTTTCTTGAAAGAAAGCGAAAGAACTTTGTTTGAGAAGAAATAAGGGTTTTGATTTTATTATCTAGGAGGAAAACCATATGCCAAAAACAAAAAATGATAAAAGGCAGATGATGGCAATTACCATTTGCCTTTTCTTTTTATTATCAACGATAGCAGGAGCAATATTAGCAAATAGCTTGTCTCCAGAAGATGTTAATACTATACAAGGAAGTCTGGAAGATTTATTTCAAAAAGAACAAAATTCAAAAAGTTTTTTGTCTGTTTTTTTAAAATATTTAAAATATGATGTTTTGATATGGCTAGGTGGTTGTTTTTATTATGGTGCTATTCTTTCCGCAGGAGTATTGGCATTTCGTGGAATTTCTTTGGGATATACAACCTCTATCTTATTTAGAACTTATGGCGCAAAGGGAATTTTTACAGTAATTTGCTCTATGTTGCCTCAAAATTTAATTTTATTGCCGATTTATTTTTTTATGACTTGGATTGCTTTTTGTTTTTTATTGGAACAAAAAAGTGGACAATATGGGAAAGGTGCTTTAAAAAGAGAAGTGACTAGAAGGTGGACAGAGTATAGTATTTTATTTGTAGGGTCTATTTTAGCGGTTAGCCTTGCCTCTTTCATAGAGATATATGTATCCGAATGGTTGCTTTCTATCATAGCTGTTTTTTGATTCTAAATTATGGAAAACAATGTAAAATTTTTATACATAATATGGTTGTATTTTTTGTGTTTGTATGGACTTTTGTACAAAATAAGAGTATGATAAAGAAAAAAGGTGTGTCGTTGGGTTCTGGGAATAACATTAGAATTTTGAGATACTATCTCAAATATTGTATTATTGAGAACCTGCTATTATAAAAAGGAGTATCTAAATTATGAAGCAAAAAGTTACATCATTTCTATCTTATTTAAAAAATGAAAAAAAAGCATCTGAAAATACCATCCTTTCTTATGGCAGAGATTTAAAGGAATTTATTTCTTTTTTGGAAAAAACGGAAATACCAAGTTTTACTATGGTAAATAAAACAACTATTTTAGCATATAACTATGAAATGAAAAAGCAAAAAAAGGCTGACAGTACCATTTCAAGAAGTATGGCATCTTTACGTGCTTTTTTTCAATATTTAATTCAAACAGGGGAATTGTCAGAAAGTCCTACCTTTGGTATAGAATTGCCAAAATTAGAAAAGAAGTCTCCTGAATATTTGCTTGTGGAAGAAGTGGAATTATTATTAAAACAACCCAAAGAAAAAAGTGTAAAGGGCTTAAGAGATAGCGCAATGATAGAATTATTATATGCAACAGGAATCCGTGTTTCTGAATTAGTTACGTTAAAAGAAAAAGACATCAATTTAACACTGGAATATGTAGAATGTAAAAATGAAAATAAGGTAAGAATTTTACCATTTGGAAAAAAGGCAAAAGAAGCAATAGAAGCTTACCTAAAAACAAGTAGACCAATTTTAGCGGAAAAAGGCACCCATAAAGATGTACTTTTTTTGAATTGTTTTGGAAATCCTATGACAAGACAAGGTTTTTGGAAAATTATAAAAGGATATGCAAAAAAAGCAGGGATTGAAAAAAGCATTACACCCCATATGTTAAGACATTCTTTTGCAATGCATTTATTAGAAAATGGTGCGACATTGGAATTTGTGCAAGAAATGTTAGGACATTCAGATATTTCTACCACCCAAGTATATTTAAGAACAGAAAAAGAAAATGTAAAAAACGTTTATGCTAAGGTACATCCTAGAGCATAAGACTTGCTTTCTTGAAAAAAGAACATTAGAAAAATGCTCTATGAATATGTATTCTATAGTAACCTAAATGAAATGAAAATAAAAGGAACTTTTCACAAAAGAGAAAAGTTCCTTCCAATACTTTTAATTTTTGTTAAGTTCCTATCTATGGAACTGTGTTTTTAAAGGTTTTTCAGAAACAAAAATGGAATTTTATGGTTCCATCGAAATTATAATGTGATAACAGTTCCCATCAGTTTTACAAATTCAGCTACAATAGCAGAATCACCGGGCCATGCTGGAGAAGTTACTAAATTGCCATCCACAACGGCTTTGTCTGCTTCTACTGCAACATAAGTACCACCTGCTAAGGTAATATCTGGACCGACTGCAGGATAAGCAGTTGCTTTTTTACCTTTTAAAACACCAGCTGCGGTTAAAATTTGTGGACCATGGCAAATTGCTGCAACAGGTTTGTTTGCTTCAAAAAATTCTTTTACAATTTCAATTACTCTTGGTGTCAGTCTTAAATATTCTGGAGAACGTCCGCCGGTAATAAATAAACCATTATAATCAGCAGTATTTACTTTATCAAAATCTGCTGTTAAGGCAAAGTTGTGTCCTCTTTTTTCGGAGTAAGTTTGTTCTCCCTCAAAATCATGAATTGCTGTTCGAATAATATCGCCAGCTTTTTTGTCTGGGCAAACCACATCTACTTGATAACCAATTGCCTGCAATGCTTGAAATGGCACCATTGTTTCATAATCTTCTGTAAAGTCTCCTGCTAACATTAATACTTTTTTCATGAAAGTTCCTCCTTTTTAAAATTCTATTTTTCTAAACTACTAATTATAGTATAACCACTTTGGTAAAATATTGCAAACTTTTTTATAAAATGGTATCATAAAATGGAGCAAAAAAACAGAATAAAAAGAAAATTACCATTTATTTTATGAATTTTTCACAAAAAAAGGAGTGTTGATTATGGAATCTAAAGTACAAAAGGCAGCAGAATATTTAAAACAAAATTGTCCTTATCGCCCTAAAATTGGTGTGATATTAGGTTCTGGTTTGGGAAGTTATGGAGATAGTTTAGAAAATGCGCAAACTTTTTCTTATCAGGATATTCCAAATTTTCCAGTATCTACAGTAGAAGGACATGCAGGAAAATTTATTATGACAGAACAAGTGATTTGTATGCAGGGGAGATTTCATTATTATGAAGGCTATGATATGGAAGAAGTAACTTTTCCCATCAGAGTTATGAATTTTCTTGGTGTAGAAAAATTGATTGTTACCAATGCCGCAGGTGGTGTAAATCAAACTTTTGATTGTGGAGATTTAATGTTGATTACAGACCATATTAATATGTTGGGAAGAAATCCTTTAATTGGAAAAAATATAGACCGCTTTGGAATACGTTTTCCAGATATGTCTGAAGCATATGCAAAAGAGTTAATTACAGCAGCAAAAGAGGTTGCACAAAAAATAAATTTATCATTAAAAGAAGGCATTTATATGTATTTTTCAGGTCCTAGCTTTGAAACACCAGCAGAAGTAAGAGCCGCCCGTATATTGGGTGCAGACGCTGTAGGAATGTCTACTGTACCAGAAGTGATTGTTGCAAATCATTGTGGTATAAAAGTTTTGGGAATTTCCTGTATAACCAATATGGCAGCAGGTGTAATGGAACAACCACTTTCTCACATAGAAGTAATGGAAACAACGGAAAAGGTAAAAGAAAAATTTATAGAGTTTATTAAAGAATTAATTTCTTTCCTTTCTTGAAAGAAAGCGAAAGGACTTTAACAGAAAATAAAAGTAAATTTTTGTTATTGGTCAAAAGTACAGACCAAAGCCTCAAGGTCTTAACAGTTTTAATATTTTAAAAAAGGAGAAAAATATGGCAACAGTAAGTGTTTGTATGATTGTAAAAAATGAGCAAAAGGTATTAGAACGTTGCTTGAATAGTTTAGAAGGACTTTATGAGGAATTAATTATAGTGGATACTGGTTCCACAGATGATACAAAAAAAATTGCTTCTCACTATACAAATACTATCTATGATTTTACTTGGATAGATGATTTTTCAGCAGCAAGAAATTTTGCTTTTTCTTGCTGCACACAACAATATATTTATACAGTTGATGCGGACGAAGTATTAGATGCAGAAAATAGAAAAAAATTTATAATGCTGAAAAATAATATATTGCCTGAAATAGAAATTGTGCAAATGTATTATGTAAATGCAAATAAACAAAATAGTGTGTACAATTTTCAAAGAGAATTAAGACCCAAATTATTTAAAAGATTACGAAATTTTGAATGGATAGACCCTATCCATGAAAGAGTCAGACTAGACCCGATTGTATATAACAGTGATATTGAAATATTACATATGCCGGAAGGAGAGCATACGGGCAGAGATTTGAATATCCTTTTAAAATTAGCAGAACAATCAAAACCATTTTCAGATATGCTTTTTCAGATGTTTGCAAGGGAGTTATTTAAGGCAGGTACAGAGCAAGAATTGATAAGGAGTAAACATTATTTTGTAAATTTGTTTGAGGATACACTTGGGGAAAAAAGGAAAATGATTCAAATTATACTAGCAAAAATAGCATTGCTAGAAGGGGACATACATAGCTTTTTAAAGCATAGTATTAGTCAAAAAACAGAGGGAATGACAAGTGAAATGTGTTGTATTTTGGGAGAATACTTTTACCAAAAAGAAGAATTTAAGGAAGGAATTTCATGGTATCAATATGCTTTAGATACCATACCTTGTATGGATATTCATTGTTGTGGAGATAAGGCTTTATTTGCTGTTGCGAAAGGCTTTATGGCATTAGGAGAAATGGAACAAGCAGAACAATGGGAGATAATGGCAAAGCAATGGACACCACCAGAAGAAATTTGATTTTATAGTAAAAATGTTAGTTTTTCTATAAAAATTTTTTGTCCAACTTTTTTAAAAAAAGTTGGGAAAGAAGGGTATAAATAATTATGAAGCAAAAAATAAAGCGATTTCAATGTAAGATGCAAAATAACAAGATATTTTGTTTAGGTATGACATTATCTGGAATTTTATTTCCATGTATTTGTTTAGTAGAAGTTTCTTTGTTAAGAAATTTATTATGGATAGGATTTTATGGAATTTTAGGAAATCTAGTTTTATTTCATCAAAATAAGATATTAAGGTTAATTTTACTTATGATAAATGTTGTTATTTTGCTGAGTATTTATTTAATTTCACTGATAGCGGGTTGGTATGGTATTTTTTCTGTTTTGTTTGCTTCACTTGTTCCATTTTGTGGTTTTTGGATTACCCTTTTTTTCCCATCTTATCCTTTTGTTTTATAATTTTTTGCAAATTTTTTTGAAGATAAAAAAGAAAACATGAAGCAAAAAATAAGGGAAACTTTTTATCAATAAAAAAGTTTCCCCCAATTTTATTCTTTAATAGCATTTTCAGAAAAATTTGTGATTATCATATCTTCATAAGGAATACGAGAAGAAAGTTCTCCTCCTTGTTCCATAATATCTTGTATCAGTGTAAAACCATCTTTATCAAAAATAGTATTTTCTTTCCAAGTATCTTGCTGTTTATAACGTTCTATAATGGTGGTAAGCGTTTCAATATCGGAATCTGGAAATTGTGGAAGAATAACTTCTGCAATTTGTTCTGCACTATGTTCTTTAACCCATGTTTGCCCTTTTTGAATAGCATTTGTAAATTTTTGTATTACATCAGGATTTTGTTCAATATAATCGCTTGTTGCCATATAAACAGTATAGGGGACATAACCACTTGCTGTTCCCAAAGAAGCCACAATATAGCCATTTCCTTGTTGTTCTAATGCTGTTGCAGTTGGTTCAAATTCCACAGTATAATCACCAATTTCTCCTACAAAGGCACCAGAGGTAGAAGTGTATGAAATATTATTAATTAATTCCATGTCTTCATTTGGTATGATGCCATTTTCTTTTAAAACATATTCTAATACTAATTCAGGCATTCCGCCAATTCTTCCACCAATAATGGATTTTCCTTTGACATCAGACCATTGAAAATTTGGTTCTGGTTCCCGTGATACTAAAAAATTTCCGGCTCTTTGGGTTAGTTGTGCAAAAGCCAATGGATAATCTTGTTTTCCTTCATTATAAACATAGATACCCGCTTCTGTACCCAGAAGGGCAATATCAGCAGAGTCAGAGAGCAATGCCGTCATGGATTTATCGGCACCTTGCCCAATGGATACAGAAACATCAAGTCCTTCTTCTTCAAAAAAGTTTAATTCCTGTGCTACATATTGTGGTGCGTAAAATACAGAATGGACGACTTCATTAAGTCGAACAGGTGTTAATGTAGTATCTGTTTGTTTTGCACAAGCGGTAAAAAGGGAAAAAGACAAAACACCAGCCAAAAGAACGGAAAGAATGGATTTTCTTTTTTTCATTACAATACCTCCTGAAAATAGCTTGATATTTATTACAATAGTATGAGGTATCATAAAGAATGGTACATTGTCCGATTTCGTAAAAGAAAGGAAATAAAAAAAGGTTAGGTTTTTTGCTAACAAACAATGATTTTGTTCTGACACTTTAGCACCTGCACACGAGGTCAGGGCTTTTTCCTCAGGATACTTTTATAAAGCCCTGAGCTAGTCGTGCAGCCGCGAGTGGCGCAGAACATAGTGGTGTAAGGAAAATAATTTACAACTTTGAAGCAACTCCAAAGTAAACAGACCAAAAAACCTAACCATAATATATGAAGTTAAAAGAGGTTAGGCTTTTTGCTAACAAGCAATGATTTTGTTCTGACACTTTAGCCCCCACCGGCACGGTGCCGGTTTTTCCCGCAGGCTACTGTTACAAAACTGGCACCGTGCTGGTGGTCGCGAGTGGCGCAGAACATAGTGGTGTAAAGGAAATAATTTACAACTTTGAAGCAACTCCAAAGCAAACAGACCAAAAAGCCTAACCATAATATATGAAGTTAAAAAAGGTTAGGCTTTTTGCTAACAAGCAATGATTTTGTTCTGACACTTTAGCACTGCACACTACGAGTACCCCTTTCTCCGAAGGATACTTTTTGAAGGGGTAACCGTAGTTGTGCAGTCACGAGTGGCGCAGAACATAATGGTGTAAGGAAAATAATTTACAACTTTGAAGCAACTCCAAAGTAAACAGACCAAAAAACCTAACCATAATATATAAAGTTAAAAGAGGTTAGGTCTTTTGCTAACGAATACCTATTTTGTTCTGACACTTTAGCATCCACCGAACCCCGAAAGGTTTTTCCCGTAGGCTACTGTTACAAAACCTTTCCGGGTTTGGTTAGATGCGAGTGGCGCAGAACATAGTGATGTAAAGGAAATAATTTACAACTTTGAAGCAACTCCAAAGCAAACAGACCAAAAAACCTAACCATAATATATAAAGTTAAAAGAGGTTAGGCTTTTTGCTAACAAATAATGATTTTGTTCTGACACTTTAGCGCCTTCTAAAATAATACTATGACACCGTAGGATACTGTAAAGTCATAGCATTATTTTACTGGGCGTGAGTGGCGCAGAACATAGTGGTGTAAAGGAAATAATTTACAACTTTGAAGCAACTCCAAAGCAAACAGACCAAAAAACCTAACCATAATGTATGAAGTTAAAAGAAGTTAGATTTTCTGCTAACAAGCAAATACTCTGTTTTGACACTTTAGCGACCCGGGAATAGTATTGTATTATCCGTAAGGATACTGTTTTAATACAATACTATTCCCTTTGGTCGCGAGTGACGCAGAACATTGTGGTGTAATGGTAAGTATTATCCAACTTTGAAGCAACTCCAAAGCAAACAGACCAGAAAATCTAACCTTAATGTTTTTCTTTTTTTTAGTATAACACAAATTTAAAAAATGTCAAATTAATTTTACGATTTTTAAAAATATGTTTGTGAAATGACTTGAAAATATTTTAAAAAGCGGTATAATAAAGAGTATATATGTTCTGTTTTACTATAAAAAACAGAATTAATTTTATAAGTAAAGGAGGTTTTTTTGATAATGAGAAATTTGAAACCAGAAGAACAAAAAAGACTCTGGAAAAAAAGCATCTACTCTGAAGAAGAACCAATTCGCAAAATTTTTCTTTGGGGAAAAGATAGCGAAAAGAATCACTGTTTAATTGTGCTATATGGTATACAACATTTTCAGGAGACATTAAAAGATTCTCATGGCTGGGAAGAAGGTCATTTATTAAATCCAATCATTGTCTATACACGGTATGCTATTTTTCGCGGGATGAATGGACATTTACCTTCCATTCCTAATGCATATGTTGATATGGAAAAGAATGTTCTTTGTTCCAAAAGAGGTTATCATACGGCACAAACAAGCTGGGACTGGAATGAAAAAACACGTCGACACGAGTATACTGTGAAATTTGACCCCCAATATGTGGAAAAGGACTTTTATAAGTTGGAACCACAGGCACAATTTGACTATTATGCAGAAAATACATATGAAGATTATGTCAGTACAATCAAAGCAAATGGAATTACCTTTCAAGATGTTATCTTGATAGAACAGCCTAGCGAATTGTTTGGATTTGAAAAGAACAGCCCTTATTATGAAAACATTGTTTGTATGTTTTCTAAGGAAAGGCTCTATAGCAGAATTAAAAACATGAAGGAGTTTATGGCAAAAGCCCCTTCTCTAGAGGATTATGAAAAAATATTAAATGTGGCAAGTGTAGAATTGGCTTGCGGTATTTTTCAGGAATTAACCATTACAAAAAATCCCATTCTTTTGGAAAAAGCAAAAGAAATTGATAAAAGTAAAATTTTATGGGCAAAAAAAGAATATCACAACGGCTTGAAACGTTTTGCTAAAAATTATCTCTCTGTTTTTGATGAAACATTGATACAAAAACAAAAAGACTTTATTTATCAAACTTTACCAGAAATGGATTTCCATATCAAAAAATTAAAAGGTTATGATGGAAAAATAATGAAGGGGAAAGAACTGGAAAAATATTTAGAGGGTTATGGAAGTATTTATGAAAATCATTGGTATCTAGATTATGGTCATCAAAGATTATATGATAAAAATACTTATAATGATAGTGTTAATGTAAAAAATATTGCTTTTAAAAATACCATACAAATGGTAAAAGCTTATGATATGGCAGATGCTGCTGGAAAAATTGCTTATTATCTGGAAGCACCAAGAACCAGAAACTATTTTATGGGAAGTGATAAAACAGGTGCTTATCACTATTACCACCGTTATCTTAAAAGAATTTTAAACCATTATAAAGCAACCAATGAGGAAAAATTTGTGCAGGCAGCAAGAGAATTTCTTGCAGGTTGGCAAGCAAATGAGAATATGTATAATTCCGAATTCTTTTATTATTATTTTTCAAGAGATGAAAAAGTAAAAGAAATGTGGAACCAACATATTGATGATATAGTCTATGTTGTAAAAAATACAACCCATTGGGATGTATTAGCTTATTGTTATAAGATAATACAAAAAGCACACAAGGAACATAAGTTTGATGATTATGACATCAAAGAATTGATTGTATTGTCACAAGTATCCTATCGACAAATTGCACAGATATTTGAAAAATTATTGATAGAAAAATTAAAAGCAGCACAGGAATTTGATGCAGAAATTATGCTAGCAATGATGAATATTCCATCAGAAAAATTGCAAAAAATGGCACAAAAATATTTTATGAAAACAAAGGGAAAATTTCAACCAGAAGATATTGTGGAACTCCTATCTTTGGATACAATAGAAAATTGGTATAAGGTTGTCAAAACAAATATTGAAGTTTTTTCCGCAGAAGAATATATTGTATTTATTAAAGCTTTGGCAGAAAAAGAAAAAGAATACCCTGAAGATATCATGGAATTGCTGGAAAATTCTGTAGAAAAATTAAATACTGCTACTTCTGCACAAAAACAGACTCTATTAAAATATTTTATGGATTTGATATTGAAAAATACAAAATTGTCTAAATTTATAGCAGGAATCGCGGAAAATATTATTTTTTATCTATCTTATGCAGAATTAAAAGAAATCTTACAAGATATTCCTTTGGAACATGGAAAATTGTCAGAAAGAAATCATAATGTTGTGACGCTTTTAAAAGCAGCAAAAGAAGATATTTTCCCTAAAGATAGTGCAATCATTTCTATTTTGGAAACAAGTTCTGCTGGATTGGTAAAAATGTTGACAGAAACAGTAGAGACATTAAAAGAGACATTGACAGAAAAAAATACAACATTACTGCTTCTTTTGGAATGTAATGTCTATGCACTAAACAAAACAGCGCAATCTGTCTTTGAACAGATGGAAGCAGAAAAAAGACAAAAAATGCATATGCTGTTATTGGATTCTCCTGTAGAAAGAGCATATCAGTATGGATTGCAAAAACTAGAGGACTGGTATGGAGACAAAACACCAGAGCAGTTTGTGGTTCGTATGTTGGAACATCCTTGCATTCCAGTAAAAACTTACTTATCACAAAAAATACAAAAGGCATTTGAACATTTAGAAGGCGATTTATATATTTATTATATCAAGGCAGTGCTTTATTTACCAAACAAAGCAGCGAAAAGTAAAGAGCAGGTTTATCATAGTATTCCAGAATTTGTACAACGTTATCCTGAAAAAAGAAAAGAAATTGAAACCATTTTACTTGATATTGGTAGTACAAATGTAAAATCAAATGCAGAAAAAGCACTGGTAACTTTTGCTCAAATACAGAAGGAGGTATGTTCATGCAAGTAAATTATAAATATGCAAGCCCTTCTCAATGTACAAGAGTGGAAAATCAAGCAACATTAGGCTTTAGTCCTGACTTGTCACGTGATGAAAGAGTTTCTTTTTTGGGCAAATTAAAACATCCTCTTTTATTCCGTGACGCAATGTTGATGTTACGAGATATTGTTATCTCTGATATGAGTCAACAGCAAAAAGAAAGACCAGAATATTTTGAATGGCTAGACCAAGAAATTGAAAGACGCATCAAAACACATGAAAAATATGCGCCAAAATTAAGACAGGATTTAAAAGATAAAATGTCTGTATGTGATGCGGAAATTGCACAACAAAATGAAAAAATAAAAGGGTTGCGGGAAATACAAAAACGTTTAAAACAACAAATTGATGCTTATGATGCATGGAAAGACTATTATAAAATTGAACGAGATTTTTGGAATTTTATCAGAGAGAGAGATTATGATTTGTGGTTTGTACTTGACCCTGTTATTACTGTACATAAAGACCAGGTTTCTTTTGAAGCTTTTTCTGTGGATGAGTCTACATATGGTTGTTTGTCTGTGGCTATGGATGAGTTTGACTTATTGCAAGAGCCAAAATTGGGTACCACAAATATAGATTTTTCTGCAAAGTTAGAAAAAGAAATGCAAAGATTCCGTAGCTATACAGATGTTACTTTGTCTGTCAATCCAGATGGTTTTACGATAGACAATGAAATTGTGCCAGAATATGTGGAAAAGAAAATTGATTTGCCTGAAACTTGGATAAAAGGGTTTAATCAAGTATCTTCTGCGGCAGCATTAGATGGCATTGAATTAGAATTGACTCCTTCTGATATGTATGATATTTGTGCTTTTTTAAGAAAACATAAAGAGAAAAAAAGCCCTCGTTATATGAAATGGATACTAGAACCACAACAAAGAATAAAAATTGAATTTCAGCCGTTTGGTACAGTTCTAACCTTAAATGCAGTGTATCAGGGAAAACAAAAACGAGAAGAAAAAATATGGGGAAGAAGACGCTGGCTTGTGATGGAAAAATTACTTCCTTTAGCAAAAGCGTTTTATGTGCGTTTTTTAGGTTTTGGTATGCCACAGTTTATCCGTGCGGATATGGGTACCCTTCAAATGACGGTTGGTTTTTCTTCTTGGTCTTCCAATGACTGGGTAAAAGGTACTGCATTTAATATTATGGCAGGATTTACAGGAAACGGAAATTATAAAGAAGTTTATCCTTTATTAAAACAAGAACGTGCTTTGTCTATGCAGGAAATATTTGACCATTTTTCAACAGAAAAACAGGACAAGGTGAAAGCAGGAATTGGAATGTTGTTCCGTCGTGGGGAAGCTTATTTTGATGTTCTAAACAATAAAGTGCGTTTCCGCCGTCTTTGTAGTGAGCCGATTCCAGAAGAGCTATATGAAATTACGGATATAGAAAAACAAGTAGAAAAATATAGCAAAAAAACGTTTGACAACATGACTGTGCAATATACACCGAAAAAAGAATTTATCTTTGCAACAAAATACAGCGAAGGAAAATATTATACTCCTTCTATTACGCAAATTGTCATTGACCAAGATGCGCAGATTTCGAAATTAGATTGTAATTGTTATACTTTTAAAAGAGGAGCAAAAAATTTGTCAGAGCCTTGTGCACATATTCTTGCGTTGTATGTTGCAGCGTTTAAGTTGCTAAAATTAGAAGGCTTAGAGTATAACAAAATATATAAAATCAATGATATTATGGAGATGTTGCTATAATGGAAACAAGGTCTGATTATAGAAAATTAGTGAATGAAATGGGCAAAAAAGAGTTTACATTCCTAAAAATGCAAGAATATGGTTTTTGGCCTAGCCATTTGCCAACACCTTATGAACGTCAGCAAAATGAAACAGAAGAAGATTTTCAAAATAGACAAAAACTTTTAGACGAGTTTCAAAAATTATCAGAGCAAATTGCAGGCGTTTACAAAGAAAAACAGGAAATTGAAAGAAAACTCTCTGCCTTACAAAAAGAATATCAAGATACATGGGATTATGAAAAAATTCGTTCTGTTGTAGCGCAGGAAATTATGAAAGCATCCATTGCAAGACGTGCAGAACGAAAAGCAGAACGAGAAAGACAAAAACAATTAAAAACAGAAGCATGGCAAAAAAGAAAAGCAGAAAATATAGTGTTTATTGGAAAAGGATATTCCAATCTTTTACATAAAAAAGAGTGTGATGTAGAGAAATTAAAACAAAATCATTTACCAGTTTTAGAAACAGATAAAGATGTCGCAAAGTTGTTACAGATAGAGTATAGCACTTTGCGTTATTTGGTATATCATAGAGATGTTGTTACATTTGATAATTACTATCGGTTTGATATTCCAAAAAAAAGTGGTGGAACACGTCATATTGCTGCACCAAAAACACAGCTTAAAATGGCACAAAGACAAATATTGGAGCAAATATTAGAAAAGATAGAAATTTCTGATGCAGCACATGGTTTTATCAAAACAAAATCTGTCATTACAGGGGCAAAAGTACATCCAACAAGTCCTGATTTATTGATTAATATCGATTTAGAAAACTTTTTCCCTACCATTACCTTTGAAAGAGTGAGAGGCTTATATCAACATTTTGGTTATTCTGGCTATGTTGCGTCATTGCTTGCGATGATTTGCACCTATTGCGAAAGAATGCCTGTAGAAGTAAAAGGCGAAACAAAATATGTAAAAACATCAGACAGAATTTTACCACAAGGCTCTCCGGCAAGCCCTATGATTACCAATATTATTTGTCAGAGAATGGACAAGCGTATCAATGGTTTGTGTCAAAAATTGGGCGTGATATATACAAGATATGCTGATGATATGAGTTTTAGTTATCATGGAGAATTGGAACATTTTGCAGTTGGTAGTTTTTTAAAGAGTATTCAAAAGATAATAGAAGAAGAAGGCTTCCATGTAAAAAAAGAAAAAACACATATCTTAAGAAAACATAATAGACAATATATTACTGGTATTGTTATCAATAATGAACAAATCGGTGTTACAAAAAAATGGATAAAAATATTGCGCGCTTCCATTCATAATGCTAAAAAATTAAAGGATGCGGGTGAAGTAATACCAAAGCAAACAAGACAAGAAATTGCTGGTAAAATTGCATGGCTAAAAAGTGTCAACGAAACAAGGTATCAAAAGATAATTCAACAAGCAGAATTGTTGTAAAAAATGTTAGTTTTTCCATGAAAATTTTTTGTCCAACTTCTTTAAAAAAAGTTGGTGGGTGTGGGTAAAACCCACAAAAAAAGACTTTCTTGATAGGCTGAGCTGCTTAAAAAATAAGCAGCTTTTTTTATTGGTTCAATAAAACCAAGATAAATTTAAGCTTTTAAACTATATTTAAAAATGTCATGTTTTTTCCAGAAAAATGGTGTATAATAGGATAATGCATATTAAAAGAAAGAGAGAGAAAATCATGAAAAAATTTATGATGATAGATGGAAACAGTATTGTCAATAGAGCATTTTATGGCGTACCATTATTAACAAATGCAGAAGGGATTTATACCAATGCCATTTATGGTTTTATGAATATATTGTTTAAACTACTGGAGGAGGAAAAACCAGATTATTTAGCAGTTGCCTTTGATTTGCATGAGCCTACCTTTCGACACAAAATGTATACAGACTATAAAGGAACAAGAAAGGGAATGCCAGAAGAATTGCGTCAGCAAATGCCTCTTTTAAAACAACTTTTGCAAGCAATGAATATCAAACAATATGAAGTGGAAGGATATGAAGCAGATGATATTTTAGGAACACTTTCCCAAAAGGCAGAAAAAGCAGGTATGATAGCTGTTGTTGTATCTGGAGATAGGGATTTATTACAGTTGGCAAGTGATACCTTGAAAGTACGGATTCCAAAAACAAAAGGCGGGAAAACGGAAGTAGAGGACTATTTTAAACAGGATGTTATACAAAAATATGGTGTAACTCCTACAGAATTGATTGATGTTAAGGCATTAATGGGGGATACTTCTGATAATGTGCCTGGTGTACCTGGAATTGGAGAAAAAACAGCAATTAAAATTGTACAACAATATAAAAATATAGAAGAAGCAATTACAAATTGTGACAATATAAAACCGAAAAAAGCATCTGAAAATTTAAAGGTTTTTCAAGAACAAGCAAGATTAAGCAAAACGCTTGTGACGATTGTAAGAGATGTTCCACTGGAAATGGAAACACAAGGTATTGATACTATGTTTACAGAAGAAGCTTATCAACTGATAAAAAATTTAGAATTTAAAACCTTTTTTTCTTATTTTCAGCAAGGGACAAAAGAGGAAAGTAAGGTTCAAGTGCTTAAAACAGAAAAAGAATGGAAAGCGTTTTTTACTGCTTTGCCAAAACAAACAGAAATTGCTTATCATTTGTTAGCAGAAAATAATGTGATATATGCTATTAGCTTGTATTATGATACTGCTTATTTTTTAGAAGTAGAAACTCCAGAAAGATTGCAAGAAGCGAAAGCATTTTTTGAAAATGATGATTATTTAAAAATTGCACATGATGCGAAAAAAGATATTTCTACATTACGACAAAATCAGATAACACTAGGCAATGTAATATTTGATACAGCATTAGCAGGGTATATCTTAAATTCTACAAAAGATTCTTATGAATATGATGATATAGCAAAGGAATTTTTAAATGAAATTTATCCTTCAGAACAGGAAGTATTGGGAAAAGGAAAAACAAAGCTTTCTATCTTGGAACTGCCTGAAAAAGAAAAAATACAATTTATTTGTAAACAGTCAGAAGTTGCTTACCGAGCGAAATTTGTTATGGCTGAAAAAATAAAGCAAAATGAACAAGAGTATTTATATTATCAAATAGAATTGCCACTGATAAAAGTATTGGCAGACATGGAAAAGTATGGTATAAAGGTAAACAAGGAAGCCTTGCAAAATTATGGTGTGCTACTACAAAAAAGCATTGATAGTTTAACTTTGGAAATTTATACAATGGCAGGTGTAGAATTTAATATTAATTCTCCAAAACAGTTGGGAGAAATATTATTTAGTGAAAAGCATATGGCACTACTCGGAGGAAAAAAGACAAAAACAGGCTATTCTACCGCAGCAGAAGTATTGGAAAAATTAGAACACCCTATCATTGAAAAAATATTACAGTATCGTCAATTAACAAAATTAAAAACAACCTATGTAGATGGTCTTTTATCTGTATTAGATGAAAAAACACAAAAAATATATTCTACATTTCATCAAACAATTACAGCAACGGGACGTATCAGTTCTAGTGAGCCAAATTTGCAAAATATCCCCATTCGTTTAGCTTTAGGCAGAGAATTAAGAAAAGTATTTATACCAACAGATGAAAATTATTGTTTTTTGGATGGGGATTATTCACAAATTGAATTAAGAGTATTGGCACACATTGCAGAAGATAAAACATTGATAGATGCTTTTCAACAAAATCAGGATATTCACCGTTTAACAGCATCACAAGTTTTTAACATACCATTTGAAAATGTCACAGAATTACAAAGAAGAAATGCAAAAGCAGTCAATTTTGGTATTGTATATGGTATTGGTGCTTTTCGCTTAGGACAAGAATTAGATATTCCTTTAAAAGAAGCAGAAGACTATATTGCAGGATATTTTAAAAAATATACTAATATTAAAAAATATATGGATAAAGCCATCATTCATGCGGAAGAAAAAGGATATGCAGAAACCATTTTTAACCGAAGGAGAGCAATGCCAGAACTTCATGCAAAAACATTTGTACAGCGTTCTTTTGGAGAAAGGGTTGCAATGAACATGCCAATACAAGGCACTGCAGCAGATATTATTAAAATTGCTATGGTACAAGTGCATCAAAAATTGCTAGAAAGAGGATTAAGAGCAAAACTTATTTTGCAGGTGCATGATGAATTATTATTAGAAGTACACAAAGAAGATGCAAAAGAAGTATCTAATTTATTAAAACAAACAATGGAGCAAGCAGTACAATTAAAGGTTCCTATGTTAGTAGAAGTACACCAAGGAAATTCCTGGTTTGAAACAAAATAATTTCTATTTTTTAGTTTACAAAAGAAAAAATGAAGATTTTAGTTGAACAACAACGGAAGGCAATTGAATCAAAAATCTTTTTGTTCTGTTTACAAAAGATAACGTTTTTATCTTACTTTTTTTAAAAGCGAGTAGGGTTTTAGGGATAAAGTCCCTAAGACCTTTGATATTTCGTTGAATAGTAACACAGATGTTAAGCAAAAAACTTCTTGAAAGAAAGGAATAGAATGTATGAAAGTGATTGGTTTAACAGGAGGAACGGGAAGCGGGAAAAGTGTTGTGTCTGCTTTTTTAAAACAGAATGGTGCTTATATTATTGATGCAGATGAAATTGCACATGGTATTATTGCAAAAGGAAAACCAGCTTATGAAGAAATTACAAACTACTTTGGTGGGGCAATATTAGATGAAAATAGAAATATCCTAAGGAAAAAATTGGGTAGTATTGTATTTACCAATAAGGAGAAATTAAATTTTTTAAATCATTGTACACATAAATATATTACACAGGAAATTGATAGACAAATTACAGAAAAAAAACAGAAAGAAGAACATTCTTGTATTGTGTTAGATGCACCGCTTTTGTTTGAAGCAAAATTGGAAAATAGGTGTAATGAAATATGGGTTGTATTTGCAGAAGAAGAAGTACGAGCAAGAAGGATTATGGAAAGAGACAATATTACATATCAGGAGGCTAAAAATCGGATTGGTTCTCAAAAAAATTGGGAAGTTTACCGTCAAAAAGCAAATTTAATTTTAGATAATAGCAAAGATTTAGAATACTTAAAAAGACAGTTAGAATCTATATTTTATGTTAGAATAGGAAATGGAGATAAAATATGAGAATATGGAACATTGCAAAAATAACTTTATTTTTTGCAGTTGTGGTATTAGTATGCCGTTTTGTACTGCTTCCGTTTGTTTTTCCTAGAAAATATCAAAAAGAAATTGAACATTTTTCACAGGAGTACCATTTACCAGAATCATTGGTATATAGTGTTGTTTTTACAGAAAGTAAATTTGAACATGATGCAGTTTCTATGAAGTCTGCAAAAGGTTTGATGCAGATAGGAGAAGGAACAGGAGAATGGGCAGGAGGATTATTAGATATTACAGAATATAATCAGGAAATGTTGTTTGAGCCACAAGTCAATATTAAAATTGGGTGCTGGTATTTGAATAAACTTATTCATCAGTTTGATGGTACACAAACAGCCTTAGCGGCATATAACGCTGGAAGTGGGAATGTGTCTAAATGGCTTCAGGACAGTAAATATAGCGATGATGGAAAGAACTTAAAAGAAATTCCTTATGGAGAAACAAAAAGATATGTCAAAAAAGTAATGATAACACAAAAAATATATCAATGGCTTTATGATATAGAATAAACTTAAGTTTTCAGATTCTTTTATTTTGGAAAAGGAGCATATGGCAAATGAGAAGATTATGTATATTGCTGTTTTTGTTTAGTTTCCATACAAGTTTTGTTTATGCAGAAACAAAACAAATTCAATTAAAAGTTGACCGTCAGGAAGTAGAGATAAATCATCAAAAAATAGCATATCAAGGGACCCCTTTTTTTGATAATGGAAAGGGTGTTATCTATTGCCACGTAAGAAGTATACCAGAAATCATACAACAAGATTTAGAATTAACATGGGACCAAAGTACAAAAACCGCCTTTGTTCAATCACAAGGAGAAAATAAATTACAGTTACTACAAAATGAAAATAAAATTATAACAAAGGATAGAATCATAGAACATCAAATGATACAAAAAAACAATCAAATCTATCTTCCTGTTTTGTTATTGTCAGAGGTTTTTGATGTTGACATACAAATAGTATCAGATTATGATGATTTTACTGCTGCAATAGGGGAGCAAGGAGAAGGCGTTTATCAAAAACTAGGATATTTAAAAAATGATTTTAAAAGTGTTGGAACTTATATTCAGCAACAAATAGACACTAATTTTACATTTGAGGCATTTTCAGACAAATATTGGAAAGAAACAGGAACAAATTTGGAAAGACTTTCTACACATTATTTTTTAGGAGAATTTGAAACGGATTTTTGTTATAATGTGACATCAGTCAATGGTCAAGTAATTGAAATACGAAGAATTGGAACACCACTTTATCATTTTGCGGGGGAAATACCAAGCAAAGAAAATGTTGATGCATTTGTGAATGAATTACAAAAAAACAATAAATATTATTTTTCAAGGCAAGAAGTATATAAAAAATACCAAAAAGATAATTTTTATTTAGAGATTTATTATTATTATAAGGGAAGGGAATTTCCTATCAAAGAAATCTATTGTTTTCAAAATGGAATATGGGTGCTTCAAGAGCCTGAAAGATAAAAGCAGGAGGAAACAATGAAAAAATTAATACTTTTTACCATTGCTTTATTATTGTTAATAACAGCCTGCAACAAACAACGGCAGGAAACAGCAGAACAATTAACGCAACAAACAGAACAGACAGAACAGACAGAACAACAAACAGAAATAGAACAACAGCCAGAAGAACAAAAAGCACCACAACAAGAAATACCAGTGCAGGAAGGTGGAACACTTTATCTTGCAATGAGAAATGCAACAACCTTAAACCCACTTTTAAATCAAGATGCATCGGTAGATAATATTTTAAAATTGATTTATATGCCTTTGATACGCTTGGACGAAAATTATAAACCCGCTCCCTCCATTGCAGAAAGTTGGAGTTTTGATGAGGGTGGTGCTGTTTTGACACTTTCTTTGAGAAGTGATATTTATTGGCAAGATGGTACCAATTTAACAGCAGATGATGTTATTTATTCTTTTGATATTCTTTCCAGAACAGCAGATGTAAATGCAGTTTATAAAAAGTGTATGAATTATATTAGAACTTATCGAAAATTATCAGATTATAGTATCGAAATTGGATTTCATCAAAATTTCAGTGGAAATTTGTATGCTTTGTTAATGCCGATTATTAGCCGACAGTATTATGGCAATATTAAAACTTCTGGCAAAGATATGATTCCTATGGGAAATGGGTATTTTCAATTTGAAAATTATCTTCCAGCAAAAGAAATGAGATTAAAAAAATGTATCAGTAGTTTTGGTCCGACGGCGCATATTGATGAAATTGTGGTAAATATTAGTACAGATAAAGATACAGATTTATATTCTTTTGAACAAGGATTAACAGACATATTATTTTTAGGTTCTTTTGATATTGGAAAATCGGATCATGAAAATGATACAAAATATTATAGCTGTACAACCAACTATTATGATTTTATTGGATTTAATTTTTCAAAAAGTTTGTTTCAAGATATTAATGTTAGAAAAGCAATTGCAAGCATCACACCAAAGGAATCTTTATTAGAGAATGTCTATTTAGGGCATGGAGCCATAGCAGAAACACCGATTCATCCAACGTACTGGTTTTATGAACCAGAAGTAACAAAATATGATTTTAGTGTTTTACAGGCAAAGGATTATTTAAGAGCGTCTAATTGGAAGGATACCAATGAGGACGGAATTTTAGATAGAACAACCAATGAATTAGCAGAGACATTCCGTGTATCTATTTTATATAATACAGAAAATGAAATTAGAAGACAAATTGCCATTCGCTTAGGAGATGAGTTAAGAGGAATTGGTGCAGAGGTATCATTAGATGGGCAGCCTTATGATGTTTATACCCAAAAATTGCAGGCGGGAGATTTTGATTTATTTGTAGGCGGTTGGCAACTATCTGTGATACCCAATTATTCTTTTTTATTACATTCTGCGCAAGTTGGTTTGACAAATTATACACGCTATCAAAATGGAGATATGGATGCATTACTTGGTGTTGCCTATAATGCAGTCAAAGAGGAAGATATTAAAATGGCTTATCGCAATTTGCAAAAAAAGATTACAGAGGAATTACCTTATGTTAGTATTGCTTTTCGAGATTATGCCTTACTTTCCTCTGATAGAGTGCATGGAAATGTAAAACCTTTGGAAAATAATATTTTTGATACTATCAATGAATGGTTTTTGTATGAAGAAAAACCTTAAGATGCTATTATGAAAGTGATAAACAAATAAAGATGAAATATAATAAAAAAGGAGGGTATTAAAATATGTCTGAAATGCGAAAAAACAAATTAACAGGAGAATGGATTATTTATGCAGAAAATCGTCAAAAAAGACCCTATGAATTTGAAAAAAAAATGGAAAAAAAAGATATTAAAAATAATCCTTGTCCTTTTTGCAAAGGAAATGAAAACAAAACAACAGAAGCAATCTTTCAGGATAGGGAAACCGATTGGAGTATCCGTGTATTTCCCAATCGGTTTCCAGCAGTAGAACAGCAATGTAAGAAAATAGCAACCGAAAGTTTTTATGATGTTATAGCAGCAATGGGACGTCATGAGGTAGTGGTAGATACCCCAAACCATGAGGAAACAATAGAACAATTTTCTTTAGAGCATATTGAAAATGTATTGTCAGTATTGCAAAAACGTTTTTTGGATATCAAACAAATAGAAAATGTGAAACAAGTGCAGATATTTAAAAATGCAGGTGCAGATGCTGGTATGTCCATCCAACATTCCCACTGGCAGTTAATTGGCTTGCCAACAGTATCTAAAAGACAAGAGACCTATGAAAAGGTTTCAAGACAGTATCAGGAACAAAACAATAGCTGTATTCTTTGTGATATGATTGCATGGGAAAAAGAACATAAAAGCAGAGTTTGCTGTGAAACAGAGAGATTTATTGCGATTGCACCATATGCATCAAGATTTTCTTATGAAGTATGGCTATTACCTAAAAAACATTTTTCTTCTTTTGCACAATTAGAAAAAGAAGAATTAAAAGATTTAGCATGGATTATGAAGAAAATGCTAAAGAGAATTACAGAATTAAGAGAGGATATTAGTTATAATATTTGTTTTATAGAAGGTGGAACAGAAGAAGTAAAACAGTATGGAGAAGGGCTCCACTGGGCTGTACAAATATTACCAAGAATTGGCGGTTTTGCAGGACTAGAATTTGCCACAGAAACATACATCAATTCCGTTTTACCTGAAACTGCTGCAAAATGGTATCGAGAAGAATAACAAAGAAAAACCTTGAGAGTGTTGCTCTCAAACTCTCACTTTTTTCTTGAAAGAAAGAAGCAAAGAACCTTAATGCGAAACTAGCGTTTCGCTAAAAAATTTGATTTTATAAGGAAAAACGCTAGTTTTCCACTAAAGTTTTTTGTCCCACTTTTTTTAAAAAAGTGGGTGGGGTGTGGGTTTGTCAAGAAAAATGTGTAAGTTTTATAAAATTTTCTTACCGGCAGTTTT
>CAJTZO010000028.1:29445-33720 GCA_910583755.1 uncultured Clostridia bacterium | reverse complement strand
GTTTAATGAAAGGGAAAAACATATTATTATGGGAAATCTGATTAAAATTTCAGAAGCTGAAATGAAGATAATGGAAAAAGTATGGGAAAATGGAGAAATGATTACTGTTTTAGAATTAATCTCTATGTTAACAGAAGAAGAAAAGGAGGAAACGTGGATTTATCAAAAGGTAGCAACCTTTTTAACCCGCCTTGAAAAAAAAGGTATGCTTTCCAAAATGAAAGAAGGTAAAGTACTTTATTATTATCCTTTAATCAGCAGAGAACAATACAATCAAAATGCAGCAGAGGAACTGATTAATACAAGATTTCAAGGTTCTTTAAAAAGGTTTTTGGTTTCATTTTCAAAAAGTAACATCAGTGAAAATGAAATAAAAGAATTAAAGGAGTGGTTAAATCATTTTAATCGTAAATAGTATTTTTATATTGGCTGTAATGGTATCTATATGCGGCTTTCTATTTAGTACAGTTTATTTTATATTAGAAAGGTATATTTATAAAATGACTTCTCCTAAATTTATGATTGCTGTTAATTTTATTGCTCTTTATTCTTTTTTAATACCATTTTATATGATTTCTTCTATACAGGATGAATCAGAAATGTTTTTTAGTGAAAGCAGTATTGGTATTACATTAGAAAATGAATGGGAATGTTTTCTTTTTGAAAAATTACATGATATTACAGCCGTTTTAAATATTATTTGGGTAGCAGGTGCTGTATTATTTTTAGCGATTAATATTTATGAATACATTAGTTTAATTCAGAAAATAAAAAAGAAAAGTTTTCATATAAGAGAGGATACTTGGGACGCCATAGTAGAAAAAATAACAAAAGAATACAAATGCAATAAAAAGATTCATATTGTAGGAAATCCAGAAATTTTTGAACCTTGTGTAACAGGAATAAAGGAATATTATATCATCATTCCAGCAAAATTAATCGGAAGGCTTACGGTTGATGAAATAGAATTTATATTGAGGCATGAATTTTTTCACATAAAACATAATGACGTATTATTAAGATTTTTTATGATAATATTAACCTCTTTTCATTGGTTTAATCCTATGTTTTATTTATTAAGACAAAATTTATATGAGTGTGTTGAAATAAATTGTGATGAAATGGTCACTTGTCATTTTAATGAAGAAAAAAGAAATTCCTATTGTGAACTAATCATTAAAATAGCAGAAGAAAGCAAACAGTTTAAACTTTGGAAAAGTTATGTAGTTTGTATAGGTGGAAATGCCAAAAAAGATAGTTTAAGGAGGATGGAATGTATTATGAAAAACAAAAGAAAAGGAAGTATTGCAAGAAATATAATCATTTTAACAGCAGCGTGTAGCTGGTTGTGTGCTTCCACAGCAATTGCAAAAGATATGGATTATAAAGTGAATCAAATGTTTTCTAACAGAGTAATTGTTTTTAATGGAGAACAAGAAAACATAAAAGAAACCAATATTTCAGAAATTAGTAAAGAAGAAATGTTAGAATTAAAAGAAGAAAATGAATTAACTTTAAAAAATCAATTTGTTATAGAAGATGACTCAGATATTACTTATGAACTTATTTTTGAAGATGGAACAATTATTCCATACTATGGAAATAAAGAATCTGAAACAAGACATCTTCATGACTTGAAAGATACTATCATGAAGGTACATAAAAAACTGAAAGATGGTTCTTGTGAAACAAAGTATTATGAAGCTAGGTCTTGTACGAAATGCGATTTAGTTTTTTATGATGAACTCATTAAAACAGTAGTTGAAAATCCTTGTCTTCATTAAGGATATTAGTATATATATTTCAATATTTTTGTAAAAAAATATTGAAATATATTGTAGCCAAAATTAAACAAATTGTTTAAAAATTGATTATTTGTTATTGAAAACAATATCAATTTTTTTTATAGCAAAATGAAATAATAGAATAATTTTTTATTATTTATATAATATTTTATGCTTAATATAGCAGTATTTTATTTAAAAATCATTGAAATATTAAAAAATTAGATAATATTTTTTATATATTTTAAACAAGAATAAAAAAGTTTTAAAAAAAGCATGACAAAACAGGTTCTATTTTAGACTTATAAGTGAAGGTGTTAAAACGACAAAATAATATAATATTTGACAATTTTATTATTTGCACAGTAAACAGTGTTTGATAACATTAGGAAATACCTTTTATTCTCATGAGAAAAGGTTTTACTAATGTATAATAAATAAAATAAAGAAAGGAAGATAGTATGGAAATTATTGAACAAACCAATCGCACCATATTGTTTGATGAAATCAATCCAGAAAAGTTAGATTTACTTACACTTGTGGGAGATGTAAAAGGATTGGAAAGTGTTGACGATGACAAAGTAAAAGAAATCAATGGTCATCTTCTTGTCAAAAGTTTTGATGAATTTTTAGACAAATTTGCTCCTACTGTTTACAGTTTTTTTAATGCAGCAAATCAAAAAGTAATTTATACACTCAAAAAACCAGAAGCAATACCAGCGGACTGCATACAAGAAATTGTGATTGACCAAAACAACGATTTTTTGAAAATGCTTTTGACTATGATACAGACAAAACGTTCTCAGGGAATTGAAAATGTAGATTTCAAATTTGACAAAATATTAGATATGATAAGCCCTAAAAAGGTTATGGACGATATTCGTTTTGTCAGAAAAGAAATTCATTATCTTTATGGGGAGTATGAAAAACTGGACGAAGAAGACCCACTTCGTTTGGATATTGGCGATAAATTAAATGTCAAATTTGAAGAAGCAAGCAAAAGCTATAACAACATTATGGCAATGCTGCCACTAGCGATTGAAGATTCCAAACAAAGATTATTAGCAGGCAGAACAGGCGATGGTGACAGTTCTGAAAAATTTGTAGCAGGACTTTTGACAATGGGCGATGAAGGCGAATTGAAAATTATTGAACGCCCTACAAGCGAAAGCACAGCGGTTGCCATTGCAGAGGACACTACAACAAATGCTTTGATAGAAGTTTTCAAAGAGGATTATGAAAACATTACAGACAATCCTACAGATTATGTAGCAGATTTGGTTGTGAGAACATTCTGCCCACTTCCTGTAACAAACACAACAGATATTGATGTGCCGAAAGAAGTGGAGAAATATAATTCTTATTTGGAATTCTATCAGGAAACAAAAGGCGATTTTATCAAAGTGGTAAAACCTTTAATTGAAAAAATACTCGGTGTATTTATTTATTTCGACCAATATCAGTCTAAAAATAAAGGCATGGTTCCTACTATGCTGATATGCAACAACAAATTAGATATGCTTGTAAAAAGCAGTAACTTACCAAGATTACAAGTATATTTGAATACTGTAAACAACAAAAATGATTTTAGAAACACTATATGGTTTGGTATTGTAAATGATATTGAGTTTACAACAGAAACAAATGTTAAACTCACAAGAGAACGCTTCAAAGGCAATAAAAAAGTGGCAAAACCAGATGTCAATACTATGGAATCCTTAACATCATTACTGTTTGGCATATGCGACTACAAAATACAGACATTCTTTAGCTTTGAAACTTGTGAAGATACTTCATTTACAAAAGTTGCAACAAATGGTATTGAGTCCTATATGGACAGAACGCAAGTTTTAACAAGAAAAGATTACAGCGAATATGCTATACCAGCACTACCAAATATGAGTATTGTGCCTAAAAATAAATCAGGTTTGATATTGGATTCTTACATGATTGCCACAGAAGAAGGAGCACATATTTCTCAAGATAAAAAAGATTTGCTCAAACTTTGGATTGAAGGCGTTTACATACCAGCAGCATATGTTGCAGCGGGTATTGTTGCAGCATATCAATGTCCAGAATTTTTAAGAGGAAAATTCAAAAATGTGAATCCAGAATATCCTGGTGTGCGTTTTGATATTGAAGCATCAAACCATTCTTTGAAAGTGCCAACCACATTAGCAAAAGAAATAAGCGGTTACACAAACAATATCAAAGACAACATTAACAATAAAAACTTTGGTTTTATATTCTCAAGCGATAACAATCAGTTAGACGGAAAAGATGTAAAACAAATTACAGTATATAAGGCAAGAAGTATGCAGATGGTAAACAATGAATACGAATGTATTTATAAAACGCTTGCTGCAACATACATCACAAGAATGATGAGAGCACAAACAGGAGATTACAAACATGACAATGTGGTATCTTTCTTTAGTGCAAACCCTATGAGTCAAAAAAGTAGATGGATTGGTAAAACAGGTTATGTCAA
>CAJTZO010000028.1:0-29345 GCA_910583755.1 uncultured Clostridia bacterium | reverse complement strand
GTGCAAACCCTATGAGTCAAAAAAGTAGATGGATTGGTAAAACAGGTTATGTCAATTCTATTATGGCAGCAGGCGATGATATGAATTACGACATTGAGGAGGAATACAACATCTGCAATGTTAATTTGAATTTTAATGGTAATAGTAAAAATCTTGAAATTGTATTAAATAAGAATGCAGCAATATAATAAGACTTTTTTAAGAAAGTGAAATTTTCGACTCGCTTTTTTACAAAAGCGAGTAAGGGTTGGGTGCTAGCACCCATTAATGTTTATTTGATTAACAAATTTAAAATATCAAAAAACACTTTTATACTAATATGATATAGACACAATTATGTGTTTATATAGATACCATTTCAATTATTATATTTATGGAAAGGAGTTTTTTATTATGGGAATCAGATTAACAATTGAGGGCGCAGAAACAATTAGCTTAGACGAACACAGCATTGAAACCTGCAAATTCCTCACAGACACACCAGACGATTCTAATGCACGTTCTACAGATGTTGTAAACACAATGATTCTGACAGGAAGAATATTGACAGCAGTAGATGGCGATGCAGCAGATGACACAATGAAAATTGCAAAATGGTCTGTTGTTAGAGCAGAAAGCTCCGACAGCTACAGAAAAGCAACTGTAGAAATCGTTTCTGCAAATCAGATTGTCAGAAAAGTACATTTTCCAAATGCTTTTGTTGTGGATTACCAGGAAAGATATGGTGACACAGAAGGTATTGGTGAATTTACACTGGTTATCAGACAGAAAAAAGACAAATTTGAACTCACAACAATCGATGGTGGTTATTCTTTCTAAATTTTTAAAGAATAAGAAATTCCCTCAGCCTGTTTGAAAAGCAGGCTGAGGGGGAGTATGCGGAAAAGGAATACCGGCAAAAGTAGAAATTTTCCGCATACATTTCTATATTACAATAATTAAAATGTATTGTAAACAAAATATTGAATAAAGTCACAGAAGTCAATTTTTGTCCGCCGTAGGCGATTTAAAGTTTTTTGCCAAGCTTTTTTTCAAAAAAGCTTGCGGGGTTCTGAACGTCCAGTGGACGTTCGTTTAGAACCGACCGGAACGAAGTGTAGACTGGGCAGCGCCCAATAATTATTTTAAATAAAAAACACCATAAAATATTAAAATTTTTTAAAAATTGATTTGCTGGAATGAGGTTGTTTGTTATGAAAGATTATTACAAAATTTTGCAGGTGGAAAGAACAGCAACACAAGAAGAAATTAAAAAATCGTTTCGTAAATTAGCAAAAAAATTTCACCCAGATGTCAATAAAAATAATACCAAAGCAGAAGAAGTATTCAAAGAAATAAATGAAGCATATGGCATACTGGGCGATGAAAATAAAAGAGCAGAATATGACAATAAATTATTTGGAAAAGAAGAACAAAATACAAGAGGATTTCAACAAAAAACAAATTTTGAAGATAGACCAGGCAGAAGAAAAAGAACACAGTCTGCTGCACCGAATTTTCAAAATACAGGCAGTATATTTGAAAATTTTTTTGGATTTGACCCAAATGGGGAAAGTGTCAATATGAATCATAACAATGAAAATATACGTCCTATAAAAACAAAAGATGCATACAGGCATATTTTTGGAGAGGGACGTTTTAAATAAATCATAAAGCAGGTGAAGTATTGAGCAAAAAACATTTTTTATATTATGGTATTGTAATAGTATTATTGTTTTTATTAGCAGTTTGCATTTATTTTTTATATTTTATCAATCAAGACATCACAATTAGAGCAGTTGGTACAACCGTAATCATATTATTATTTTTATTATGGTTTTATTATGAAAGAAAAAACACACAACAGCAAAATGTGTTATATCAAAGTAATATCAAAAAATTTGTATTGATTACAAGAGATGGTGAAAAAGAAAAAGAATGGCATTGTGAAGGAGTAAAATCATTTTTGATAGGAAAAAGCACCACAAATAGTGAGGTGGATATTGATTTAACAGATACCTATTATGCGGAATATATATCACCTAATCATGCAGTATTAAATTATGCAGAAGGTTATTGGTACATAGAAGATTTGAACTCTAAAAATGGTGTTGGTATCAAAAAAAGAGGAGAAGAGTATGCCTTGCGTTTGAAGCCTATGACTTCATACAAAATAGACGAAGGCGACGTGATTTATATTTCAAAAGCAAAATTATTTGTGCGATAAGAAAGGAATGTGACATATGAGTTTAATGAGATGCCCAGAGGGGCATTTATTTAGCCCCCGAAGATATGGAAATATCTGCCCTTATTGCAATAAAACGGTTGCATTGACAAAACAAAAAAGTATTGCAGATGACCCAGAAGGAAACTATGACAGCAGTACGCCATATTTGGGAGATTTGGAAGTCATAGACCCTGTAACAGGCTGGCTTGTTTGTATTGAAGGTGCGTCAAAGGGACGAGATTATAAAATTATGACAGAAAAAAACTTTTTAGGACGTTCTGAAACAATGGATATACAAATATTGGGCGACAATCATATTGCTAAAAAAAATCATGCGGTATTTGTGTATGACCCTAAAAAAAGAAAAACATTGATATTACCAGGAGATTCTCAAGGGCTTGTGTATGTGAATGAGGAGGCAGTTTACACTCCGCAAGAATTGTCCGCTTATGATGTGATAGAAATGGGAAAAAGTAAATTTTTATTTATTCCTTTGTGCGGTGAAAATTTCGAGTGGAGCGAATTGGACGATGAGAAGGGAAAAGAATAATGTTTTGTTTCTCGCAATATTACAAAATAGGAAATGCACAGTTGTTAGGGAATTGCGAACAGCAAAATGATTATTTTGCCACAGAACAAAATCAAAATAATCTATTTGTTGTTGTTGCAGATGGCTTGACCGATTTGCCAGCAGGAAGATTTGCCTCTGTGATTGCAGTGGAAACACTCAAATACAATTATCATCATATTGAAAAATATAGAAATTTATTGGATTATTTCAGACACTCTTTTGGTGATATTGACTACAGTATTCATAAAAATATTACAGGCAATAAAGCAGGTACAGCAGTGATTTGTGGCATGATAAAAAACAAAAAATTAGTGTGGGCAAATGTTGGTAGTTGTGGTTTGTATTTGTGCAGAAAAGGAAAAATCATACCCATTCATGATGAAGTCAAAAAAAGAATGGAATATGGAACACTGGAATGTAAAAAAAGAGATGTTTTGTTATTTTGCACAGAGGGTATTGAAAAGGGTAGCTCTGAATTGGAGTTCAAAGAAATATTGTCTATGAAAAAACATCCTTATGATAAAGCAGTATTGTTGATGGAAAGAATTAAAAATAGAGGGTATAGCTATCAAAAAAATGGTACAGCGGTGATTGTGGAAATTTGATTTTTTTGTGGGTTTCACCCACACCCACAAACTTTTCCCCTAAAAAGTTTGACAAAAAACTTTTATGCGAAACTATGTTTCGCTGGAATTAAAATAATATTTGTAAGCAAAAACAACAGTTTTTGCAGTAAAGTTCTTTCGCTTCCTTTCTTTCAAGAAAGTGGACGAAGTTTGAGGCAGAGCCTCAAGGTCTTAGTTATTTTTAGGAGGCACATTATGCGACGTTTAAACAGTCAATTTACTACAAAATACATATCAGAAGCAGGCACAAGAGCAGAAAACAAAGACTATTTCGGTTTTGTGGAAATGGACAATGTCGCCTGTTGGGTCATTGCAGAAGGATATGATAAAGACACTACCATAAGCAGTGCAAAATTAGCAGTAGATACCGTTATAAGCGAATTTACAAAAAAGCCTTCTTTATCAAAAAGAACAATAAAGCGTTGTATCAAAGAGGCAAACAGACAATTAAAATTGCAGAGCAGTAAATTTCATTTAAAAGCAAGTATATTGGTTGTAGTGAGCAATTATACAAAATTACGTTATGCTGTTTGTGGAAATTGTCGTTTTCATATATTTAGAGGCAGTAATATATTAGAAAAAAGCCATGACACAAGTTTGTATCAGGAAATGATACAGCAACAGGAAATTGTAGACGATGGCGAAAAGGGTATTGAGGAAAGTCGCAATCTTTTACAATATTTAGGAAAACAGGGACATCTCAAAATAAAAGTGTCTAAAAAGAAAAAATTGCAAAATGAAGATATTCTTTTAATGACAACATGGGGATTGTGGGAAAAAATCACTACTGTTGAAATGCTTGACACATTGGAAGATGCAAAAGATGCTGAAAGTTACATAGATGATTTACAAGATTTATTTTTGAGTAAACAGACTAATACGGTAAATAATCATACTATTGCTACGGTATTTATAGGAAAAGTATTTCAAGAAAAAAATTATACTCAAAAAATAATCAAAATCGCCATAATGATATTGATACCAGTGTTAATAATCACCGCAATTACAGCTTTTGTAAACTGGAAAGCAGAAAAAAAGAGAAAAGAAATCATTGCAACAGTGGAAAAAATAGAAAAAAGAGGCGACGGCTATATTACAGAAGAAGATTTTGACAGGGCATTGAGAGAATATGAAAGTGCTGTACAACAAGGAGAGGAACTCAAAAAGAAAACAGGTAAAAAAGGAAAACAAAACACAGCAATAAAAGAAAGACTGGAAGTTAAACAAAAAACAGCAGAATATTTGACAGATGGTGAAGAAGCATACAGCAGTCAAGACTATGAAAATGCGCAAAAAAGTTACAACAAGGCATTAAAAGAAGCAAAAAATAATATGGATTTTTATGATTTGCTGGACAAGGATAGCATTAAACAAAAACAGGATTTTTGTCAAGATGCAAAATATATTAGCTCTTTGATTGATTTGGCTGACGCTCAGGCAGAATTAGCAGATTATATTGCAGCAGCACAAAATTATGCTGAGGCGAAACAGATTGCAGCAGAAAATGGCGATAATACAGCAATGAACGACATCAATTTAAAAATAAAAGAAATGCAGTCTAAAATGACAGAAGAAATGAAACAACAAATAGAACAACAGCAGGCAGAAGAAGAAAAAGCAAAACAACAACAGCAAGAACAAGAGGAGGCACTCAAACAACAGATAGAAACAGATGGAGCAGCAATAGAATTAGAGGCTGACGCTTTGCTTGCGGAAGGCAATACAGAAACGGCAAAACAGTATTATAAACAAGCTATGCAGATGTATAAAGATGCTGGTGTAATAGAAAAAGCGTCATTAGTACAGAAAAAAATAATTGATGCAGATGCCACAGCAAAACAACAGCAAAATGATATTAAAACAGCAGAGGGCGACGCTTATGTATTAAATGGCGATAATTTTTTATTGGAAAATAAATTTGCAGAGGCAATAGAAGAATATAAAAAAGCAAAAGATATTTACAGTCAAGTGAAAAATACAGATAAAATGGCTGAGATAATAGAAAAAATATCAGTGGCACAAGTAAAACAAAAAGAAAATGATATTGCAGAGCAAAAAATGAATATTGGTGTGATTGAGGCAAGAGGTGACGAGGCATTGAAATTACAACAATATGATAAAGCAAAAGAGTTTTATTTGCAGTCACAGGCGTTATATCAGGGTATTAATGATATGGATAAAGTGGCTGAAGTGCAAGAAAAAATAAAAATGGTGCAACAGTTGCAGGAAGAAATACGAAAAGCAAGAGAGGAACAAGGCATACCACAATAATACTGATAAACAGAGCAAAAACGATAGTTTTTGCAATAAAGTTCTTTGCTTCTTTCTTTCAAGAAAGAAGTGGGAGTTTGAGGGTGAAACCCTCAATGCTTTAACAAAACAATATTTTTTACTATAAGATAATATTGATAAGCAAAATGACAGTTTTTACAATAAAGTTCTTTATTTCTTTCTTTCAAGAAAAGAAGTTTGAAATCAACGCTTTTAATATTTTAACAGAACAATATTTTTATTTGCAGGACGCTGTCCTGCACCTGCAAACTTTTTTGAAAAAAAGTTTGACAAAAAACTTTTATGCGAAACTACGTTTCGCTACGATATTTTTGTTTTTAATAGGGTGGTGAAAAAATGAAAGAGCTGATACAGCAGAGGTTAAAACATATTTCAAATTTAGACGAAAGGCGAATGTTTCGCAAAGTATTAGAAGATGTATATACACATATCGTGGATTACAATATGGATATGTATGATAAATTAGAAAATCGAATTTATAACGAAATTGATGACCCATTAGAGAAATTTTATATTTATACTACCATATTAGATAGAAAAGATGTTGATCCTATCAGCGAATTTTTTCACCCAATATTGGAGAAAGAAACAGAAGAATTGTTTGATTTGTCTGAAATCACTGAAAAACTCAATGCAGGAGAAAGCATTGTATTGACCAGCATATTTTTAAAATGTGATGCTTTGACATTTCATGAAATATTAAAAAGCAATAGAGAATACAAGGCATGGATACAGACAGATAAAAATAAATATGAGGTCAAAGTGATATTGAAACAGACTACAAGATATAGTGAAGAAATAGAAAAAATATATCACATTTTTCAGGTAAATGGTAGTCAATGGAATACTATAAATTGCCCTTATGCCTATCGCTTTGCTGATATTGTACTGCATACAGATACTGTATTCGGAAATGGTGAAACCATTACAGAAATTACTGTTGATTTGGAGGAATATGAAACATACAAAGTAATCAACCACATTCCTGTTTGGAATATTAAACATATTACATTGTCGGACAAGTCTTTTCCTATGCCTGCAAAAGACAGAATTAATTTTGAACATATTGTATCCATAGAGGAAGAAGGCACAGAAAACGGTTACATGGCAGATTTAGGCAATACCGATTTTGAATATTTAAAGCGATATGAAAACAATGTTGTAATTGTTTCGCATTATGAAAAGCAAAATAATTGGGCATTAGTCAAAATTGAAAACAACAGCAATTTAAAAGACAGACAAAAATTTATGTATGAAGTGCTTTCTAATAAAAGAGAATTGGGATTTGCGGGAAGATTTGCTAGTGTAAAATCGCTTGTCATTCGTACAAAAGGAGAAATTGCAAGGCTTATGCAATGTTACGAAACAGCAAAAGATTTGACATTTATAGATGTAGAAATATTGGAACACTACAACAAAATACAACAGACATCGGACTGCAACCATTTTATAGATGAAAATATTCGTGTAGACAGATTTAAAAAAGTGATGCTTGTAAAATTTGAGGCACATAATAAAGAAGATTATTTAATGTTAGACAAAATGAGTTTTATTGTTTCAGAAATACAAATATTGTTTCCGGAATATCACTGCATAGGAGAGATAGTATGAATTATATTTGGGAACTTGCCATAAAAGCAATACAAAAAGGGATTGACGAAAGCGACATTTTTTATACCATAGGACAACCCTTTTCTGCTTATATGGAGTTGAGTATGGAGTGTATGAATGAAAAAGACATACTCAAACGTGTAGAAATCAACCCCTATTACAGATATTTTGACATATTTAAAGAATTGTTTGAGCCTAATCTCAATGAAAATCAGGAAACAATAGAAGTTTGTCACGATTTAGCAATACATCATTTAAAAGATATTGATGTGCTTATGGGTATGAATAAAAGAGAGTATTACATTCATTTTATTATAAGAGATTTGGAACAGGGATATTTTGGGGAGTATGTCAAACAGAAAATTAATGTGTTTACACCAGATGAAAAAAAGACGCTTGCCAACAATCTATTAAGATTGTATGAAACAGGAGAAGGGATTTATCTACTGAGGGATACTGTGAGGAGAATATTTACAAGTACCTATATTTTTTCAAATGCAGAAGAAAAAGACGAAATTATATTTTATTTGAGAACAAAACAAACAGAACAAAAAGAGCAAAAATTGGAGGTTATAAAATATTTGTTTTTGCCTTTTAAATGTACTGTGGAAGTGTATTGGGAAAATATTTTTGGTGTAATTGGTGTAGATGATTTGATGAAAATAGAACATATTATGAATTATTAAAGTGTAAAAAACGAAACAATTCTGTATGCAAAAAGTAAAGTTTTTTGTCAAACTTTTTTTCAAAAAAGTTTGCAGGTGTGGACAGCGTCCACAAATAATATCATTTCGTTAAGACCTTGAGGGTGTTGCCCTCAAACTCCTACCAACTTTTGAAAAAGTTGGACAAAACTTTTAAAGGAAAACTTCGTTTTCCTATTGCAAACGGAATTTTACAACATTAAATACAAACAAACTGGAGGAGAGAGCATGAAATATACTTATCAACTACACAAAGGAGAAAAGCCAACACACGCTTTATACAGTCGTGAAGAACTGGAACGACTGACAACACTCCAGTTAAGAGATATTTGCAAAACAGAAAAAATTGTAATTGGTGTTGCATACAAACTAGATAGAAAATATATCATTGACACCATACTCAAATATAGAGGACAACAGCAGTTTGAATACATTGATTTTTATTCTGAAGATTGGAATAAAGAAGTGTTGAATAAATTAAAAAAACATTTGAATTGTATCAATTCTGAAAAACAGTTTAGCATTACAGCACGTATTGCGGCATATTTGGATAACGACATTACAGCAGATGACCAGTACATTGTTGTAACAGATAAAAAATATGGTGGAAATGTGCTTTTATTGGACGAGCAAAAAAATGTATGCGGTATATGGAACATGATACAACAAAATGGACAGAACTTTTTGATAAACAATTATAGAATGATGAAGTCCGATTTACAAGAGGCAATTTATAAAAATTATAGTTTAGGTTTTTTAGATGAGGCAACATCAAGAGCGTTTTATTGTTATTATTATGGTTTGGCGAAATTGCAGCCTATACAATACAACTGCTATACCAAAACAATAGCAGAACTTTTGATTAGTCGTACAAAAGAAATCAGCACAACACTTGTAATAGATTTTGGTACAAGTAATACGACATTAGGTGCTTATATGGACGAGCGACAATATCCAGAACATACACAAAAGGAATTACTAAAAAGAGGTATACAGTTTAACAGCATAGACAAAATTAAATTTGAAACAGTAAACGAAAGTGACGAAAAAATATTTGTAGAAACATTCCCTACTGTGATTGCTGTGAAAGACTGTTCTAATGAACAAAATATTGCTTATCGCTATGGCTATGATGCAGTTTATACAACATCAAGAGATAGTTTTAGCGGAAAAGCAAGCGTATTTTATGAAATAAAAAAGTGGGTAAACAATTATGAAAAAATAGAGGAAGTGTATGATGAAAAAGGAAATATTGCTTTTGTTTCCCGAAAAGAAATATTGAAACAATATTTTTACTACATTATTCAAGCAGCAGAACAAAGACACAAATGCAAATATAAAAAGTTGCATATCACAAGCCCTATACGACAAAAACAGCAGTTTTTAGATATGTATACTGAAATACTTGGAGAAGATTATACAGTATCAACCATTACTGCATTAGATGAGGGTATTGCGGTATTGTATAACAGCATTTCAAATCAGATTAAAAATAAAAATTTTGAAGAAAGAGAACAGTATAAAGCACTTGTAATTGACTGTGGAGGTGGTACAACAGATTTAACAAGTTGTATTTATGATATAGAAGACAACAAAATCACTTATCAATTAGATTTAAAAACGGTATATGCTAATGGTGATATTCACTTTGGAGGAAATAATATTACTTATCGCATTATGCAATATTTAAAAATATTGTTTTCGGCATATTATCAAAAGCAAAAAGTACCTTTTATTGGGGAATTGTTCCATACAAGCAGTACGGAAATTTACAAATATATAGATGAATTTGGAAAAAATGCATTGTATGAACAATTAGAAAAACAATATGACAACTGCGAAAACGTCATACCCACACAGTTTTTAAAATACAAACAAAAAGATACAGAAAGCTATAACAAAGTAAAAAGCAATTTTTACTTTTTATGGAATTTAGCAGAAAATATCAAATTAGATTTTTATAAAAATACAAACATTACAAGAACGATTTTTCACAAACAAGGTATCAAAAAAAATGAAAATGATACTAAAATCATAGCGGAACAGACTTGGAAATTAAATGTCATATTGAAAAACAATACTATGCAGTTAATCACAGATTTACCTGAAATTGTCATAAATAAACAGGAAATTGATTTTTTAATAAAAGGGGATATTTATGGTATTGTTAAAAAGTTTATAGAACCTCTCTATGAACAGGATTTATTACAAGACTACAGTTTTATTAAATTGACAGGACAGACAAGCAGTATTGATTTATTTCGAGAGGCTATGAAGGAATATATGCCTGGTAAAATCATTGAAACTTCTGGAGGCAAAAAAACAGCACAACATTACAAGTTAAGTTGTGTGGAGGGTGCAATACAATATGAAAATGCCAAAAAAATTGGTTTGATTGCGCCGATATTGACGGATGAAGTGCCTATTACACCCTATCAACTTACAACATTTACATATAATGACACTGAAGTGATTATGATGTCTAGTTTTGAAAAAATCACAAAAACATATGGTTTTGTATCTAAAAATATTGATACGGAAAAAATAGATTTAATATTGAAAAATCAAGAGGGCATAATATTGCATACTTATCAGTTGACGATATTGCCAGAAGAATTACAACAAACCACTTACGAGCAGACAAGTGAAGAATATGCAGATAAAATATTACAGGACGACATTGATAATATATTAGATGATGAAATGAAGTTGTTTACATTTTCGTATGGTGATAAATGGGGATTTTGTGCATTGCCTATTGCAAGAAAAGACGGACAGCTTTTGATGGGTGAAAAAAGATATTTCCCATTTGAAAGTGATGAGTGGGAAGGTAGTTTTTTTGATGGAACAAAATAAATAATTCCATTAACAATTAGGAAAACGAAGTTTTCCTTTAAAAGTTTTGCCCCGCTTTTTCAAAAGCGGGTGAGAGTTTGAGAGCAACGCTCTCAAGGTTTTAACGAAACAATATTATTTTGTGAACGCTGTCCACACCTGCAAACTTTTTTGAAAAAAAGTTTGACAAAAAACTTTTATGCGAAACTACGTTTCGCTGAATTAAAATTTTTTTATTATAAAATAATATTTGTAAGCAAAAACGATAGTTTTTGCAATAAAGTTCTTTGCTTCTTTCTTTCAAGAAAGAAGTAGGAGTTTGAGGGCAACGCCTTCAATGTCTTAGGAGGGAGTATATTGCAAGAAATTAGATACCCATATTTTAAAAAAGACAGAATATTGAAAATCAGTATGCTCGAAAATTTAAGAGATTTTCCCAGAGATGTACTTGATATTTTTTGTGAAGATATGTCAGATGGTATTGTTTGTGGTTTTACACCTACTGTCAATCAAGAAATCATTACTATATCAAAAGGCATTATAAAATATCATGGTGTGGTTTATGTGATGTCTGAGCCCATTAACATATCTTATCATGAAACGGAAAAAGATGTCATGTTAAAACTATGCTTTTGTGATGAAATACAGGAAAAAGATTATAAAATAAATGATATTCAAATCAATATAGATGATGATATGGATTTATTACCTAATCAAATAGAATTAGGAAGATTTCGATTAAAAAAAGGAGCTTATTTAAGAAGCGAATATCAGGATTTATATGATTTTACAACAGAATATAACACAATCAATATTGTTCATGTGAAATATGCGGGACAACATCAACACACATTAAACAAAACAATATTGCAATACTTTGCAAAAGAGGCATTTGCTTATCAATTAAAAGATGGTGTGGATATTACATTTTGTATGCTGTGTTTAAACAGTCAAAAAGTAGAGCGTGCTGTGATACAACAATACATTGCTTATAAAATGGGAGAACTACCAAGAGAAATGTCTAATGCAGAAATACACAAACAGCTTGTAAAAATATTGCAAGAAATCAGAAAAAACAGCAAAATGGTAAACAAAAAAAGAACGGGATTTTCTAAAATTATAATGGATTAACTACTTTATAAATAAGGAGGATAGTCATGATAAAAAACAATATCATTTTATTTTTTATGTTATGTATGAGCATTTTTTGTATGCCAGTTTATGGAAATGAATTACAACAAAAAAATGTGAATATGGTGTTTGTTGTAGATTGCAGTAATTCTATGAATTTTAATGATAAACAAAATTTATCAGGAGAATTGATAAAACTATTTACAGATAGTGCATTTTCAAATACCAATGTGGGGCTTGTGCTTTACGATGATACCATATTACAGAGTGTGCCTTTAGGCTCTGCTTCTGATAAAACTGCTGTAGAAAACATACAGCAAAAAGTGCAGAGCATGATAAGAAAAGGTAATACTGACATTGGCTTGGCATTAAAAGAGGCTGTGAATTTATTGCCAGAAGGAGAACAGCAACAAAATATCATTATACTTTTTTCAGATGGTGAAACGGATTTAAAAGCAAGTAAAACAGGCAGAACAATGCAACAATCTTATGACGATGAAAGTTATGCTTGCACAAAAGCAAAACAAACAAATACAAATATTTTTACAATTGGTTTGAGCAGAACGGGAAATTTAGACACTTCTTATTTGCAAAAAATAGCAGAGCAAACAGGAGGAAAAAGTTACACATTACAGCAATCAAGTCAACTATCCGAATTATTTCAAAATATATATTGTGATGCGATTGGGGGAAATGTAAACACTATAGACCATTTTGCAGGCAGTGGGAACTATCAAAAACAAATCAATATGATAAATGGTTTTGCTGACAGTTCTGATATTATCATACATACACAGCATGGTATCAAAGATATCACAACAGATTGCAAAAACAGTAGCATTACATACTCTGAAAACTATGCTGTGATAAAAGTATATGAACCTTCTCAATATGTTGTAACTATACAGTTTAACATACCTCAAAATGACAATATTACAGTGCAGACAATACACCACATTACTGTATTGCCCAAAATAGAACAAATACAAAATAATGCACTTTTGCATTTGCCTGTAACAGTGAAATTGTATCAAACAGATACAGCACAAGTGATAACGGATAAAAAGTTGTATGAAAACATGACAGGAGAACTCACTGTAACGGATACCAAAACAGGCGAAAAGCAAAAAATTACTATGGGAAATGCTGGAAATGCAATGCTTGCCTCTTTTGAAAACAGCAATCCTAAACAATACCGTTTTGAGGCAACTGTCAAAAATGGACTGTATCAAAGAAAAACAACGCCCTATGACATAGAATTGTCTAACACATTACCTTACACAACAGAAAAAAAAGAAATCAATTTACTTCAAAAAAAACAAACACAACAAATTGATTTAAACCAATATTTTAAAGATGATGATGGAGATACATTAGTATATCAAACAGAAAATACAGACTGCAATATAGATAAAAATATATTGTTTGTTGATACAGAAAAAGAACAACAAAAGCAAGTTAGTTTATATGTTTCAGACGGTAGGGGCGGTGTGATAACAGAAATGTTGACATTTCACATATTACCATTTTGGATATACTACAAAAATGTTGCGCTGATAATATTACTTTTATTTATCGCATTACTTTTATTTTATTTATTTGTTATCAGAAAACGTACTCAACCACAACAGCAAATACAACAGGAACAGCCTATATTCTCAGGAGAAACTATTTTTTCAAATGCAGTATTTGAGGGCTATTTTTTAAGCACATTGAGCGGAAATGAAATACCCGTATTGAATTGGGGAGCTTCTTATATTGATAACAAAAAAAGCATTACATTAGGGGAACTGTTTCATATATTAGATGTTACGGAAAAATTGCCAGAAGCACATAAAATTTATATTGGAGCAGGCAAAAACGGAACAGTGTTATTTTATCATGATACAGATTGTGTTATCACTTGCAAAGGAAGAGATATTCCCAAAAAGAAAAAAGAAATATTGCAGTATGAGGACAAAGTTTATATTACATTTGAGGACAATGTGACAGAAATAGAATTGCGTTATAAGCGAAAAAGAAAAAGATATTAAAGGGGGGAAATATATGGCTTATATTGATGAAACGATTGCCAGAATGGAAAGAGAAAAACAAAAGGCATATCAAAAAGCAGATGAGATTGCAAAAAATGAGTATGATGACATAGAAGATTTGTCAGAACAAGAAAAAGAACGTATTCAAAAAGGAATAGACGAGGAAATATTAAATTTATATGGTACTGATGTTTCATTTACAAAAAGAAGTTTTTTTGATAATCGTATCAGTATGAAATTTCCCGAAAACTTTTTTCAGCAAGCAGCAGATGACAAAGGCTATATTATAGAATGTAATATGAAATATACCATCAATTTTATACTGAATTTTGCAGAAGGAACGGGAATACTTTTTCAGGCTGGAAATTTAAAAAAAGAAATGAAAGAAAATTTAGCAAAAAGAAAAATACATACTACATGGATAGAAGATGGACTGAAAAGAATACAACAGCAAAAAATGGCATATTGCTTATTTACTACAAAATCACAAAAAGATGTATTTTTTCAATATATGGTTTTTATAGAATTAAAAGACGGACTTTTGACGCTCAATATAAATGGTGATATCAAACAAGTAAAATTATGGGAACAAATTATAAAATGTATGGTAAATACCATTGAGATAGGAGGGTAAAATATGACAGAAATTACATATGAACATATCTCTGTGCAACCATTTGCATTAGTAGCATTGGAAAAATTGGAAATCACAAAAGAAATAAATGAACATGGTACATTGTATTTAACTGGAAAAGTACCCCAAGACAGCAAAGACAGTTATATTGATATGGCAAAATTTGGTACGGTAGTAGAAGTGATTCAAAAAAAAGACGAACAAACAGAAGTGCTTTTTTGTGGTATTTTAAGCGATATTTCTATTGAAAAAGTACAAGATGTCTATTATTTATCACTTCATGCCAAAACAGCAACTTATTTTATGGATACTACATTGAAAAGCCGTTCTTTTCAAAATTTGTCTATGACTTATGCTACATTAACACAAAATATTGTTTCAGAATATACAAAAGGTGATGTATTATTTATGGAACAGGATACGCCTTTAAATTATTTTACATTGCAATATCGTGAAACGGATTGGGCATTTTTAAAACGTATGGCATCAAGATACAATCAAGGATTATATCCAGATTTTAAACACGCTAATGCAAAGTTTTTCTTTGGTGTGCCTAATATCAACAATAATGCTGTATTAGATGAGCAAGTATTTTCTGTAAAAAAGAATTTGGGAGATTATATTTATATGTCAGCGAATTATATTGGGGGTATTACAAATATTGATTTTATATCTTTTGAAATAGAAAGCTACAAACAGCTAGAGCTTGGTGAACAAGTTACATTTAGAGATTTGAATTTATTTGTAAAAGATGTTTTTATGTATTTAAAAAATGGTGTTTTAGTCAATCGTTATCACATTGTATCACGAGATGGATTGAAACAAAAATATTTTGAAAATCAGAAAATACAAGGTGTTTCTATTGCTGGAAATGTCATTGCAACACAACAGGATAAAGTAAAAGTACATATTCATGAAATAGATAAAAGTCAAGATGTTGGTACAGCTTGCTGGTTTCCTTATTCTGCTATGTATGCCTCAGAAGATGGAAGTGGCTGGTATTGTATGCCAGAAATGGGTGACGATGTTAGAATTGAATTACCTAATACAAATGAAGGTGACGCTTTTGCAGTGAGTTCTGTAAGTAAATATGTTTCTGACGACCCTGACCCTAAAATGGACAGAATGGGCGACCCAAAAGTTAGATATATCAGAAATCCAGAAGGCATGGAAATGACTATGACACCACAACAGGTAATATTGACATCGGGCGGAGCTGGTACAGTGGTGATGGACGAAGCAGGAAATATTAATATTGATGCTGCAAATCAAATTGTCATAAAAGCAAATAAAGATATTATGTTAGTTGCAGGAGATACCATTAAAGTGACTGCAACAAACAACATCAATATGAAATGCGGTATGGCAGAAATCAATTTAGATAATGCAGGTGTCACACAAATAAAAGGAAACGAAGTTTACAACAATTAGAAAAAAGGTGAGCATTTGAAAAGAGAGGATATTGTAAAAGACTTTTTTAATAAATATGCTAAAAGTAAAGCGTTAGATTTGTTTATCAAATTAGATCATTATTGTAAAGAAAATAAAGATATTTTAACAGATAAATTTTTGGGAAAATTGCAAGAACTGTTTGACTTGATTGCAGAAAAACAAAATAATGGCGAAAAGGAAGCAATAGGTAGCATTTATTTGCAAGTGCTTAGAACGGGTATATTGTATCAGGAATATACAGTGTTGTTAAGTGCCTACAATGAAGAAGGATATTTTGACAAAAACCCTATACAAATGAAATTTACAGCAGGAGAGTTTTTTACATTTTTAGAATATTATCAAACATATTTGCTGGAACAAAGTAAACAATATGCAGGTAAAGTAAATGCAGATGATATTGCTGTTATGGTGCAAAAACAGGCACTGATATATATCAAATATATTGTTAAAATTACAAGAATGGCAGTCAAAAAGTTATTACATACAGATAGTTTTTTGAATATCAATAAGGCAGATATTTTTTCTATTCATGCCGGAGAATATAAAGATTATGAGGAACAGATATATTATTGCTCCAATAAAAAGCTAAATAATGAAAAGGTAGTAAAAACAATTAACAATGTAGAAAACGGACAGTTTTATTTTAAACCATATTGCGATTTGGATTTATCAAAATTGGTTTTAAAAAAATCAAATTATTGTTTTACTGATTTTTCAAATTCCAATTTAGCAGAAACAGATATGAGAGCATCTTTTTTTGTAGATGCAAAATTTAATCATTGTAATATGCAGTTTTGCCATTTGAAATATGCAACAGTTTTTGATGCAGATTTTGAATGTGCTAATTTAAAGGGTGCAGATATTTCTTATGCTTTTGGGGGTATGACTGTACCAAATGAAACAACAGAATATCTGTTAGGATTTTCGGGAGTGAATTTTTCAAAAGCAAATTTGGAATATACAGATTTTTCAAATTCTGATTTTTCTGGTGCAGATTTTAGAGGTGCAATGTTTCAGCAAACAGATTTTACAGGAGCATATTTAAAAAATGCATTGTTTTATCAAAAAGATTTATGTAAAACAAATATGACAGAGGAACAAATCAATACGATTATTATTAGTCAGGAGGGATAATATGGAATATTTTATGATATCCCAAAAGCAAAACATTCCCAATAGTATAGAGCTCAATTTAAAAACAGACAATGATTATGAAAGACGACAGATAGTAGAAAAACAATATGCTGATAGTGTCAATGATGTTTCCATAGTATATACAAAAGATAAAAAAATGAGCTTTTATGCTGATGTCATAGATATACCTACATTTTTAATTTCAGAAAAAGTAAAAGAGGTGTTTATCAATTATGATGATGATATCATTATAAAATGTGTGATATTGTCGGGAGAAAGCTCAGACACTAAAAAAGTGTACTGGATGCCCCTTATGGATACGATAGATTGTATGTCATCAGAAACAGAGTTTTATAAAAATGGCGATTTAAAAAAATTGGTATTAGATAAAACAAAAATAGAAGGCAAAAAAATATTTCGTGTGGCAAATTTAAAAGAATATACTGTGATAATCAATTTGGATATTGCAGAAAGTTTATTGAGAAGGTTTTTATCAGGAATAGACATTACAAGAGTAGAAATAGCGGAGGAAAAGGAAGTGTAATCATTATGGGAGAAATGGTACAACAAGCTGCAAATTTGCAGCAATTTGCAACAGGCATACAGTCAGCAACACAAGTAATGGGAGGTATTATGGGAGGAGGTATTATGCAGCAAGCTGCACAAATGTGTGCATTAACAGCAATTAATGCTATGGCAGCAAGCATGAAAAGTTATGTAGTACATGGTGCTTATACTGTATGTGAATGTGGCAGTAGACCAGCAAGGCTAATTGTTCCTATGAGTCATGGTGTTTATTTGAGAGGAAAAGCACAACTGAATAAACTAGATTGTCTTCCAGGAAAAAATGTCAGGTCTATGGGAGTATGCTCAGCAGGTTACAGCAGTATTTGTGAAGAACAAGAACAGGCAAAAAATGAGAAAAAAAGTTTTTCTCATAGTTTTATGAAAAGTGGAGAAAAGCAAAAAGCAAAAGAGGCACAAATTAACAGAGCAACCAGTTCTGTTACAATATGTACTTATATGCCACTTACAGCATGGTTAGAAACAAAAGAAGATGTATTTGTAGATGGAAAAGAAGCACTATTGAATACTTCCTATTTAATTTGTAGAAAGGGAGGAAAAGTAACCATATTAGATGATGGACAATACAGCTAATGCATAGAGGTGAAACATATGAAATATAAGGAGTTTGATATTACATTTACAAAACCGCTGCATAATATTATAGATTTAAAAATAGAGCGTGAAATCAGTCAACATAGTAAACTGTATTTAAAAGCTACTATACCAGAAGAAAAAACAGAATGCTATGCTTTAGAAATGGATTTTAATGACAGAATACAAATAACACGAGAAGAAAAAGTAGTATTTTGCGGTTATGTATATACTGCGGCAGTAAAAGTAATCAATCATGTACATTATTTAGAATTAGAAGCAATCGCTTATACTTATGATTTTGATATTGTAAAAAAATATCGCTCTTTTCAAGATTTAAGCATGACATATCAAGATATTTTAAATGAAATTATGAGTGATTACCCAAAGGCTGAATATATTGATACCATTACAAAAGGAAAAGTAATAGATGATATTATTGTGCAATATAGCGAAACAGACTGGGAATTTATGAAGCGATTGGCGTCGCATTTCGGAAAAGGCATTGTATGCGAGGACAAAGCCTTTTATCCAAGACTGTTTTTTGGACTTCCAGAATATAACGATATCACAGAAGTAGAAGAAAAAAGCTATGTTCGTTATAAAAATTTGGAAGATTATATTGACACAGTATCTAATTTTCAATCCAGTATAAATGATTGGGATAAAATAAGCTATCAAATTGAAACGTATCAGTATTTTAATATTTGCGAGGTATTAAAATACAAATATCAGCCTTTGGTTATCACAAAAATAGAAACTTACATAAAGCAGGAAGAAATCCTGCATAAATACTATATTACAACAAAAGATGGTACAGGTCAAAATTTTATTGAAAATAAAAATATAAAAGGTGCCAGAATTGGTGGAGTAATAAAAGAAATACAAAGAAATACCATACGTATCCATTTGGATATTGACCCTGTTTATAAAGGCAGCAACAATAAATTTATATCTTATGCAGGAGGTATTAACAATGAAGTAGGCTATTATATGCCTAAAGTGGGTAGTGCAGTATTGTTATATTTTCCAACTACTATGGAAAAAGACGCAATCATTTGTTCTTCTGTAAGAAAAGGCACAGCAGGACAAGATAGAATGTCTGATACCAGAGAAAAACACATGAGAAATGAATTTGGTAAAGAAATGCGTCTTGGACACAAAGATATGGAATTTAAAACACAGGGTAATCAATTCAATTTAACAGGTGCTGGTGTTATCACAATCAATTCTGAAGATACTATTATTATTACAGCAGCAACAGATATGGAAATTGGACATTCTGAAAAATTAGAATCTGGTGTTGGATGGGCTACCATAGAACCTATGATAACAGAAAATATCAGTTTTATGGCTGGCAAAAAAATTGTGATAGAAACAGAAGATGGTAACCATAGTGTTGATTTAAACGATTTGAATGTTACAGATAGTGCTTATGTCAAAATAGAACAAATTGGTATAGAAAAAAAAGCACCTGCACAAGACTATTCTAATGAAATTGCAAAAGCAGAAAATCAGGACTTGAAAGACCTAAAAGTAGCACGAGAACAAGTAGCAGAAATAGAAAGAGCAAAACAAGCAGAAGCAGAAAGATTAGAAAAAGAGAAATTCTGGAGTGGAGTAAAATCGGCTGTAGTTGGTGTTACTTGTGTTGTAGTAGGAATAGCTTCTGTAGCAGGTATTCCATTTACAGGTGGCACTAGTGCAGTAGCAGGTGCAGCCACTGTTGGAAAAATACTAATTGCAACTGGATTGGTAGGTGCAGTCGTAGGAGCTTCCAATATAGCAGAGAGTTCTTCTATTAATCACAGTATTGCTAAAGGAGATTATAGTGGTGGTTTTAATCCTTTAAGAGATACTATATTAGGAGGCAATCAAGATGCTTTTGATATAATTATGTATGGTTCAGGATTGGTAAATGAAGCACTACTTGCCTATTTAGCAGCACCTCAACTGCTTATGTCAGCAGCTACAGGAGGCGGTATGGCTGTAGCAGGGCAAGGAATTGGTAATGCACTTTCAGGAGAACCTATTTACGATTTATCTTCTTCTTCTGGTTTGGCAGAATTGTTAAGGACAGCAGAAAATGGAGCATTTGTAGGACTTTTAACAGGAGGATTATTACAAAAAACAGGACTTCAAAACCCATGTGGTATGACAAAAGCACAAGAATGGCTTGGAAAACAGGCAATTGATACAACAGTAAGTGCAGTATCAGAATTGACTAGCACAGGAGATATAGACTTTGGAGCATTGGCAGCTTCACAAATTACAGGTTCTATTACCAACAGAATTGGTATGGAATATGACAAAAAAAGTGCAAAATATATATTAGATGTATTAGGAGATACAGCAGGAGAGGCAGGTATTGTTGCTATTAGAAATGAAGGGGAGATTACAGAAGAGGGTCGGCAGCAAATACAAAATAGACTTTTGCAATCAGTAATTATGAACGGTGTGCAGGCAATGTCAACTGGTGAGCCAGTTGACACGGTAAGAGGATTATTAACAGAAACATTTACTGATATTGTGATACCAGATGTTGGTTTTGATTTGGAAATTGTAAGATATTATAATTCTAAAAACCATAGAACAAGCTGTATAGGTAAAGGCTGGACAATGAATATTGACAGCCGTGTCATGCACAATGACAGATTTATGATGATACAAATGCCCGATAGCAGTATTGAAGTATTTGAAAAGCAATGTGATGTTTGGACAAGTGCCAAAGAGGGCAGTCTACGAAACAAAATACAAGAGGATAGTGAAACAGGTTTTATTACTATGCTGACATTTGATAAAAAGAAATATGTTTATAATCAGCGTGGCAATTTAATCTCTATTACTGACAGCAATCAAAATACACTTTCTATACAGTATATTGATAATACAGAAGTGATAGAAAGCATTGAAACAACAGGCGGTAAGCAATTAAAATTTGAATATCATGATAATAAAATTTCTTCTATTACAGACCACATAGGCAGAACAATGCACTATTACTATGAGGGAGAATTGTTAACAAAAGTAGAAGATAGAAATCATGGCATTACAACATATACTTATAATGAAAATGGCTACATGGATTCTATTACAGACGCCAATGGTAAAACATATGTAGAAAATAAATTTGACAAAAAAGGGCGTGTAATATGGCAAAAATTTAATGAAAGCCAAGAGGTATTTGTTACCTATGATGAAAAGGAAAAAGTCAATACATTTTATTATACTGCCGATGATGCAAGTGAGCAATTTTATTACAACAATAAATTACTTGTAACAAAAGTTGTAAAACAAGATGGTAGTACAGAAGAATATGACTATGACAAATGGGAAAATAAAATATTCATAAAAGATGGTAATGGCAATATTACAAAACGAATTTATGACGAAAATGCAAATATTGTATTGCTTGAAAATCCAGACGGCACAAAAGAAAACTGGAAATACAATGAAAGCGGTTTTGTAATACAGCATACCAAAGCAAATGGACAAAATATTTTTACAGAATATGACAAAAATAACAATGTTACAAAACAAAAAGAACAATTACAAGACCAATATTATGCTGTTACAACATATAAAAGGGACAGTAAAGGACGTGTTACAGAAGTAAAAGACGCAAATGGTTTTGTTACAAAATATGTTTATAAAAGTGAACAATATCACTTACCTACACAAATCATAAATGAACATCACACTATAGATATGGAATATGATGATGTAGGAAGAAAAATAAGTCAGACAATAGAAGGCTGTACAGAAAACTATTATTACAATAATAATGATAGTTTAGTAAAACAAGAAGATGGTGAAGGCAATACAACCATAACGCTTTACAATAAAATGGACGAGCCTGTTAAAAAGTTTTTGCCTAATGAATATCAAAGTGGAAAACCTCAAAAATGTTATGAGTATATTTATGACAGTTTTGACAGAGTGATAAAAACCATTACGCCAGAAGGCAGTGTATTCGCTTTAAAAAGAGATAACTGGGGCAGAGTACTCAAAGAAATCAATCCGAATTGTTATGATGAAAATAGCGATAATGGCGAAGGTGTTTGTTACGAATATGACGCTGTGGGAAATCAGATAAAAACGATTTACCCAGATGGCGGTGTATTGAGGTCATTTTATGATAACAATAAAAACAAAATCAAAGAAATCAAACCAGAAAATTATAAAGCTGAAACGGATGACGGCGTGGCAACAGAATATATTTATGACAGCATGAACCGTTTAACAACAGTAATGGACGAAAAAGGTATTGTTGTTAAAAAAATGATTTATAATGAAATGGGTTTGATTGTAAAAGAAATAGATGCAAAAGGCTATCAGAGCGGTAAAACAGACGAGCAAAGATATGGTACGCTTTATCAATATGACAAAGCAGGCAGATTGATAGAAAAAAGAATACCAAAAACAATAAATGAAAATGAAGTATATTATAGTGTGTTCTATTATGAATATGACGCATTGGGAAATCTCATACAAGAAAAAAGAAGTAAAGAATATGTTACAGAAAATCAAAAACCTGTTTTTTGTCATCAATTTTATTATACATATAATGTCATGAATCAGCTTACAAAAGCAACGGATACAACGAGTGCTTGTGTAGAATATGCTTATGATAAAAGAGGAAATTGTATTTCTGAAAAACAAAAAATCAATGATACAAAATATAAAATTACAAAATATCAATACGATAAAGCAAACAGATTGATAAAACAAACAGAAATCATTGATAAACAAGACTGCTATGATGCACAGGAACAAATGAAATCTGTTACATCATATATTTATGATTCAAATGGAAATGTCATACAAACCATTTACCCTAATGGTAAAAAAGTGTTGCAGGAGTATGACCATACTGACCGTTTGATAAAAAATATAACACTGGAAAACGGCAAAAAGAAAAGAGAAAACAGTTTTGTATATGATAAAAACAAAAATGTTGTGTGTATTACAGATATAGATGGCAATACACAAAAAGTAGTATACGATTTGCTGGATAGACCAATTTCTATTACGAACAAAGAAAATGAAACAACAAAAATACAGTATACTTTAAATGGCAAAGTCAAAAAGCAAATATTGCCAGAACAAATTGATACAGAAAAAGGTACGACATACATTTATGACGAAAAAGACAGATTGTTAAGTGTTGTAAATGCATTAGGCATTACAGAAAAGTCATATCAATATGATATAAATGACAATGTTACAAAACAAATAAATGGTGTGAAAAATGCTGTAAAATATCAATATGATATTGCAAATAGACGTGTAACTGTTTTGACAGCAGAAAAAAGTAGTCAGCAATATGAATATGACGCACTGGACAATGTTGTGAAAACAATAGACGGCAACAAAAACCAAACAAGCTACATTACAGACACATGGGGCAGAGTAGCAGAAACAATAAAAGCAGATGGAAGCAGAGAAAAATTTGATTATGACTATGCGGGAAATGTTACAGCAACAACAGACGGCAATGGAAACATCATACAATATCAATATAACAGCCTGAATAAACTGTATAAAATCATTGACCAGCAGGGCATGGAAGAAATAATGTTATATGACATTTCTGGAAATCTATACTATAAAAAAGATAGAAATGGCAACGAATTAAAATATACTTATGATACAGATGACAATTTAATCAATGTGTCAAATGCCAGCAGACAATCAAAGGGTAGAAATCGTTTTATACAGCCAGATTTTTCAGAAAGCTATGAATATAATGCAGATGGTACGCTCAAAAAAGCAATATCAAAAGGTATTTTGTATACTTATCAGTATGACAAACAGGGCAGACAGATTGAAAAATGGCAAAATGGCAAAAAAGTATTGCAATATCAATATGATAAAAATGGTAATATGGTTTGTCAAAAAGATATTTCTGGAAAACAAACAGCATATACATTTGACGACATAGGAAGAATACAGACAGTAATAGATGATGGCGAAAAAGCAGCACAATATTACTACAATGATGACAGCACACTTCAAAAAATATGTTATGGTAATGGTATTACAACAGAGTATAGCTATAATAAAGACCAGTCTGTTGTTAGCCTGATGACAGCAAAAAAAGATGGTACATTGATTACACAAAATATATATGCTTATGATGAAAACGGCAATCAGATACAAAAAATGGAAAAAGGTGTCAAAACAACATATGATTATGATAGTCTGAATCAAATCAAAACAGTTGTGTATGATGAAAAAGTGACAGAACTGTTTGATTATGATGCTGTGGGAAATAGAATAAAAAGGACACTGCAAGGCAAAGGGGAAAATTATTACTACAATAATAAAAACCAGTTGTTGCAGATAGATAAAGAAAATGATACAATTTTCTATAAATATGACAATCAAGGCAATACACTGGAACAGACAAGCAGTAAAGGCACAACAACATACCAATACGACATATACAACAGAACAAGACAAGTCACAACAGAAAACGGCGACATCATTAAAAATAAATATGACCCTTTGGGCTTCCGCTACAAAAAGGAAGTCAATGGAGAAACGCACAACTATATTTTTGATGGTTGGAGCATTACAGCAGAAACCAACAAAGACGGTGAACTGAAAAGCAGAGAAGTGAGAGGGTATGGGCTTGTCAAAAAGGAAATAGATAACAATCAATACTACTATCATCAAAATGAACATGGGGATATTACTCATTTAACCAACATTGATGAGGAAATAGAAAACAGCTATCAGTATGATGTGTTTGGAAATATTAGAGAACAGCAGGAAAATGTAGAGAATGTTTTCAAGTATGCAGGAGAACAGCTAGATAATGAAACACAACAATACTACTTAAGAGCAAGATTCTACAACCCAGTGATAGCACGCTTTACACAAGAAGATATATATAGAGATGATGGATTAAACCTCTATGTGTATGTTGTCAATAATCCACTGCTATGGATTGACCCTAGTGGGTATAAAAAACAGTGTACAGAAAGAAGACTTGATAGGATACCAGATGGTCAGGATTATTATGATAACACTTTTGAACCACATGATTTAAGAGTTATCAGAGAAAGAATAAGAGAAGATGGTGTATTAGTAAATACACCAAATGGACAGAAATTTTTTGCTATGGAAGAATTGCAAAAAATTACAGATAAAATACACAGAGAAGCATTTAAAAATAATGTCCCCAAAAGCCGAATAGAGGATAATACTACAAAATATACATATAAAGGATTTTCTTGTCAATTACCATTAGCAGTAACTATTGCACCAAATGGACATGTATTTGTAAGTTCAGTAGGAAATATACCAGAACAATCTAAAAAAGTTGCACAAGATATATTTGGTAGTGATAATGTAACTGTAATATCTAACAGCACAAAATATAAACTGGATTCTAAGCTTGAAATAGATAAAAAATCTGTCATTATGTCAGAAGAGTTTATAAATAATGGATTAAATGAAAGAAAAGAAAAATTTGCAAATAAAAGAGGAAAAGAAATAAAAGGAGGAGAAAATTTATCTACAAAAATAGGAAACAAATTTAAATTTGGTGATGGTCATGCAGAAGTAGGAGGAATACAAGGCATAAAAGATGAACTTGGTTCTAATGCAGTAAGATATTCTGTTCAATTCTGTAGTCATCTTTCTTGTCCAAGTTGTAGCTTTATACAAATGCATGAGAAAGTTATAAATTGCACAGGATTTAGCGAAAATACTAGAAATGCTATCTATTCAAGGGATTATAACATGTAAGAAAATAAGTAAAGTAAAAAAAGGCTATTTTATTGTTAGTTTAATTTAAAAATTTTTATAATAATAAATAGCCTTCGTTATTTATAATAAAAGGAGTTGTTAAATTTATGAAATATGAATATGAACAAACAAAAGAATTTCTAATTACAGAAATAGAAGGAAGTCTAACAACTAAACAACAAAAACTTTTTTTATTAATGGCAACAGAAAGAAAATTTATGGTTTATAAACAATATGCCAAAGGTCAAGAATGGGACAGAACAGAAAACTTAAATGCTAGATTAGAAGAATGTTGGGATATGGCAGTAAATGGCACAATATATGAACATATTATGGATAGAGTGAAAAAAATACCAGAAGAACAATATCAAAGTGATGATGATTATGAAGGTCCAGATAGATTTTTATATGAGTGTTGGGATGACACCCCTTCTTATTTAATACAAAATTACAAACAAGTAAATTGGATAGAAGTGTTATCTAGAATAGTACAACATATACATGATATGTTTTCTCAAATAGCTTTATTATCAGCATATGAAATGAATGATGATGATGATATAATAATTTGTAGTCGTAGTTTTACATTTTTAGCAGATTTTTTATGTGAATATTCTCCAGAATTGATGAAAAAAGTAGATAATCATATCGAAGAAGAATTATTTGAGGAACATGAATTAGTACTTTTAGAGTTTGAAAGAGAAAAAAGAGATATAGAGTATTTAAAGACTGAAAAGGATTTACAAAAAATATATCAAAGATATCATTTTGATTTACAAGAAAGTATTTTAGAAGGGTATTGGTTTGATGAAAACATTCCTTATACATATGACGAACAGGAAAAAGAAAACAAAGAAAAGATAATGAACCAAGAAATTGATTCAGAAATATTAGAAGCATTACATGAAAATGCAGCAGACTCTTATTATACACATGGTTGTATTTATACAGATGCAGGCAGATATGAAGAGGCAGCACAACTTTTTACAGAAGTAATTGACTTGCAAGCAGATAATGTAGATGCATATAGTGGTCGTGCTTTTGACTATATGCGTTTAGAAGAATATGAAAAAGCAATTTCTGATTACAACAAAGTGATTGCACTAAATCCAAACCATAAACACGCATATTTTAATTTAGGTTATATCTATGCTCAATTACAACAACATGAAAAAGCAATTACTTATTATGAAAAAGTGATTGCATTAAATCCAAATGAGGAAAAAATATACTTGAATTTAGGAAAAAATTATTTCAAATTGAAAGATTACAAAACAGCAATATTTTATTATGGAAAAATGATAGCATTAAATCCAAATTTTGCAGAAACCTATTTTTGTCGTGCTAATAGTTACAGTGCTTTAGAGGAACATCAAAAATCAGTTGATGATTTAACAAAAGCAATTATGTTAAAACCAGACTATGCAGACGCTTATTATAATAGAGCTGATAGTTATGCTGAATTAAAAGAATATGAAAAAGCGATTGCAGATTTAACAAAAGCGATTGCATTAAATCCAGATTTTACAGAAGCATATTGTAATCGTGGTGCAATATATAACATATTAGAAGAATATGAAAAAGCGATTGCAGATTTTGATAAAGCAGAAAAATTAAACCCTACTATAGTGCAAATATACTATAATCGTGGTGAAAGCTATCATTTACTGGGAGAATATCAAAAAGCAATTTCTGATTTCAGCAAAGTAATTGCTCATGACCCAAATGATAAAGAAGCCTATTTGAATCGTGCAAAAGCCTATCGTGCAATAGGAGAAACTGAAAAAGCGATTGCAGATGAAAATACTGCAAAAAAATTACAATAAAAGTAAATTGAAAAAATACAAAAGAGAAAAAAGTCAATGAATGTTACATATTTTTGTGTAAATTAGTTGGCTTTTTTTTAGTGCCAGAAAGGTGCAGTTGTTAATGAAGTAATTTACTTTGACATCTGCACCTATTTTATTAGATAAAAATAAAAATCTGATTATTTACAGTTTAATTTTAATAAAATGTATGTTAACCTTTTTTATTTTTTCAATCTATATGAAAAGCAAAAAGAACAAGTGAATTTTATATTTTACTTGTTCTTTTTTTTGCTCAAAAAACACTGTCGTTCTCCGCCTATACAATTTTGAGTTCAAAAAAATTCAAAATTTGGAGGAGAATAAAATGAGAAAAGTTGAAATCAAAGACAGCAATGGAAAAATGGTTTTCGTTGAAGTATCAGAAGAAGTTTATGCAATTTTGCAGGAAGAAAATAAGGAACAAGAACATCAAAGGTATGAAAGAAGAAAACATATTGATGATAGAGAACTGAACGATTACATAGTACATCAAAAAAGAGTGGCTGAAAATTTAGAGGACTACTGCATTAACAGAGAGCAGCTAAAAGAAATCCAAAAAATTGTAAGCACTTGCACAAAAACACAACAGAGAAGATTTTACTTGAACCGTATTTGTGGTTACAGCTATACGGAAATTGCAAGAATGGAAAAATGTGGTCTTAATCGTATCAAAAAATCTGTTATTGCTGTAGAAGAAAAAATTAAAAATTTTTTCTAAAATAGGGGGCAGAAAAGAGCTAGAAGTTACCTATATAATAAGAAGGTTTTTTGTGATACCTTTTTACTGCACCTTGACAAAAAATAGTAAACTATTCATATCAGTATACAAACGATTTTTAATATTATGAAGAATTGCCATGATGATACTAAAAAGTATTGGAGCGATTCCATAATTGTTAGAAAGTCACTGTTGTGTACCTCGCATAGTAAATGAGGAATACTGCGAATATCGTGTGCAGACTTGTCAACTGCAATATAACACGTATCGGTGGTATTTGTGATAGCTTTTTAGCAGTTTGTATATTCCGTACTGGGGAATGAGCTAAAAATATAATCTTGTTATATTAGAATACAGTACAAAAGAAAAAAATTATAAAATACATTAAAATATTTCTGTCAGGCTACAATGTTGCAGTCTGACAGAAATTTTAATAAAAAAGACAGGACATTTCAAAAAGTGTTTTGTCTTTTCTATTAAAAAAATATAAAAATAATGGAGGAGAGATTTGATTATGAAAAGTAAGCAAAAAATAATTGACAGAGATAAATTAGTGGATATTAGAGATGTTGTTATTAACACAGATTTACCAAAAGAGGAAAGAATAAAAGATTATGTGCGACAGATTAAAAATC
>CAJTZO010000027.1 GCA_910583755.1 uncultured Clostridia bacterium | reverse complement strand
TTTTAAAAATCTTTTTTGTATTTTTATTTTCATGTTAAGTTAACAGAACCTATTTATTTTTTGCCTAAGACAAATTCATTGTCTCATTAATGTTATCGTCTTTTTTATAAAATGATTAATACTCTTTTGAAAAAACATGTTGCATTTTCCATGTTTTGTTAGAATAGGAATAAAAATATAATCTTTTTGACAAAATGTATGTATAAAATTAAAAAATAACTTGCTAATTATCTATTTTTGATATAAAATATCATTGTATATTTGAATAGGAGGTGTATTTTTCATGGCTCATAAAATTGGTTCTGAATGTATCGGTTGTGGTGCTTGCATGAGCGAATGTCCAACAAACTGCATTTATGAAGATGGTGGTGTTTACGCTATCAAAGAAGCAGAATGTATTGACTGCGGTTCTTGCGCTGGTGTTTGTCCAGTTGGCGCTCCAAAAGCTGAATAATTTTGAAATGGCTAATGTGCTGTCGATTTTTCGACAGCCTTTTGTCATTCATAAGCAAAATGGCTGATGTCTTTTATCCGAAAGAAATCAGCCATTTTTTTATAAGAATCAAATCATGATATTAGCTTTGTGTTTTACCAGCCATTGCTTTTTCCTGCGCTTCAATCATTTTTTTGACCATGTAGCCACCTACATATCCATTTTGCGCAGAAGTTAAATCTCCGTTATATCCTTTTTTTAAAGGTACTCCAATTTCATTTGCTACTTCAAACTTATATTGTTCTAATGCTGCCTTTGCTTCAGGCACATTAATTTTATTACTAGATTTGTTATTTGTTCCTGACATAATGTCCTCCTTGTGAATGCAATTTATTTTGTATTACACTTCTAGTATGACACAATATCCTTGTTTTATGTAGGAACATATTACCAGTTCTGTTTTGGCAGAATTGCCCAAAGCACCATATAAATAATGAGTGGGTAAAAACGAAACATAAGAACCAAAAGAACAAAGATAATTCTAACAATGGATGGCTCAAAATGGAAGGCTTCTGCAATCCCGCCACAAACACCACCTAATTTTTTATTTGTTTCAGACAAATAAAATTTCATAAAAACACTCCTTTTAGGAAAGACCTTGAGGCTTTGCTTTTTGACAGCTTGTCAAAAAACCTTGAGGGCTGGCCCTCAAACGCCTCAAAGAACCTTAATGCGAAACTATCATTTCGCTGTTTTGCTCAGTCTATCAAGAAACAGTTTTACTTGCTTGCTATGGTTGTTGTTCCAGTGTAAATTTTGTTATGGGAAGCTATATTAAAGTTCTTTGCTAAGCAAAAGGTCAATCTGTTCCCATAATTCTGTTATACCTGTTTTGGCTGTGCCAGAAAAAGCAATCAATTTATCTTGTTTTGATAAATTTAGTGCTTTTTGAATCATACTTAAATGTTTTGGAATTTGACTTCTATTTAATTTATCTGCTTTTGTGGCAACAATAATCATATGATAACCGTAATGTTTTAGCCATTCATACATCATCATATCATTTTTACCAGGTTCATGACGAATATCAATTAATAAAATAATACCAGAAAGAGATTCTCTTTTTTGTAAGTAGTTTTCAACCATAACGCCCCATTTTTCAATTTCTGTTTTGGATGCCTTGGCATAACCATAACCGGGTAAGTCTACCACATAAATTTCATCATTAACATTGTAAAAATTGATGGTTCTTGTTTTTCCGGGCTGAGAACTTGTCCGGGCTAGGGCTTTTCTGTTGAGTATGGCATTGATAAGGGTGGATTTTCCAACATTAGATTTTCCAACAAAAGCAATTTCTGGTTTATTATCATTTGGGTATTGCGCAAAGCTAACACCAACTGCTGCTAATGAGGATTTTTTTACTTCCATATTTTTTCTCCTTCCGCTAAAGCGTTTGGTATCACATCTTCCATCGTTTCTGCTAAAACAAATTCTAAACCTTCCTTAATTTCTTCTTCCACTTCTTTTAAGTCTCTTTCATTTTCTTTTGGCAATATGATTTTAACAATGCCTGCTTTTTTTCCAGCAAGTATTTTTTCTTTTAATCCGCCGATTGGTAATACCCTGCCACGCAAGGTAATCTCTCCCGTCATAGCCACATCATTTCTAATTTTTGCATTGGTAAGTGCAGAAAGCATAGCAGTTGCCATAGTAATACCGGCAGAAGGTCCATCTTTTGGAATAGCTCCTTCAGGAATATGGATATGAATATCTTTATCTTTATAAAAACTACATTCTATTGTTAGACGGTCACATTGGGAACGGATATAGCTCATGGCTGCTTTTGCAGATTCTTCCATAACTTTACCCATATTACCTGTTAATAAAAATTTTCCTGTTCCTTCCATTGTATTAACTTCGATAGAAAGTGTGTCCCCACCAAATTGTGTCCAAGCAAGTCCACGAACAATACCCACTTGTGGTTCTTTATGAATTTTATCTGCATGGTATTTTTTGGCACCTATATAATTTTCTAATTCTTCAGGTAAAATGGTTATTTCTGTTTTTTGTTTTGATAGTATCATTTTTACTGCTTTTCGGCAAAGGCTTCCAATGACACGCTCTAATTGACGCACACCAGCTTCTTTGGTATAACTGTCTATGATTTCCTCTATCACACCATCAGAAAGTGTTAGTTGATTTTGTTTTAAACCATGACGCTGCTTTTGTTTTTCTACAAGATGTTCTGCTGCAATATGTGTTTTTTCCTGAGCTGTATAGCTGGAAAGTCGAATAATTTCCATTCTATCCAGTAAAGGGGTTGGTATGGTGTCTGTTGTGTTTGCAGTGCAAATAAAAAATACTTGTGATAAATCATAGGGTAATTCAATATAATGGTCGCGGAAAGTATTGTTTTGTTCACTGTCTAATACTTCTAACAAAGCTGCGGCAGGGTCACCATTATAAGATTTATTTAGTTTATCCACCTCATCTAAAAGCATAAGCGGATTGATAGTGCCAGCTTGTTTCATGCTGTACATAATTCTTCCGGGCATAGCTCCTACATAAGTTTTACGGTGTCCTCTGATTTCTGCTTCATCTCGAATACCGCCTAGTGACATTCTAACATATTTTAAGTTTAACGCCCTTGCAATCGATTTTGCAATGGAAGTTTTGCCCACACCGGGAGGACCAACCAAACAAAGAATGGTACTGTTGCCTTTTGGGGCAATTTTTCGTACAGCTAAATGTTCTAAAATTCTTTCTTTTACTTTTTTTAGTCCATAATGGTCTTGCTCTAAAATTTTTTCTGCTCGTTTTAAGTCAAATCGACTTTTTGTTTTTTCGTTCCAAGGTAAGGCAAGCACTGTTTCAATATAACTTCGAGAAACATTATATTCTGGAGAGGAAATGGGGATTTTTACCATACGCTGAATTTCTTTTTCTACTGCTTCCTTCACTTCTAAAGGTGGATTTTTTTGTGCTAATTTTTCATGAAAAAGTTGTGCGTCTGCACCAGTTCCATCTTTATCTCCTAACTCTTGTTGTATGATTTTCATTTCTTCTTTTAAAAAATATTCTTTTTGTGTTTTGTCCATTTTTTTCCGGACATCTTCTTCTAATCTTTTTTTAATTTTTAATATTTCAATTTCATAATTGACAATCTGTATGACCATATGCAGCCTTTGGGCAGGAGTAACTAATTCTAATAAAGATTGCTTTCTTTCTTCGCTGGTGTCTAACACACCAGCAATAATATCTGCTAGTTTTCCTGGATGCTTTGCAGAAGCTGCTTCTGTAGCTGCAAATAACAATTCTGTAGTGTTTCGGTTTCTGGTAATAGTGGTATATTCTCCAAAACAATCTATGGCAACACGCATTAAAGCATCTTCTTCTGGAGAAATTTCCCCTTCAAAATCTTGTTCAATTTCCATAACGTTACAATAATCACATTCATTACTTTCCAAATATTGTATTAATTTTGCTCTTTTTTCTCCTTCTACAATAACATGATTAAGATTTCCCGGTAATTTTAAGACTTGTTTTACTTTTGCTATAGTTCCAATATCGTGTAAATCTTGCCTCTGTGGGTCTTGGATAGAAGGGTCTTTTTGTGCCACTAAAAAAACAGAAATCTTGTGTTCTGTGGCATAGTCTAACGCTTCTAAAGACTTTTCACGACCAATAGGCAAACTTGTTGTCATATCTGGAAATACGGTTAACCCTCTTAAAGGAATAAGGGGTAATTTTGTTATAAAATCTTTTTCCATGTTGTTAATACTCCTTTGCTATTTCTCTTTTTAGCCTAGCTCTATCATAGATTATAACGAAAAATAAGAATATGGTCAATTTTATTCTCAAATATCGTTGCTGGATGGAATAGGATAACTTTTATAGTGAATATAATTATAATATATAATTCAGCCTGTTGATAAAGTCTTTTTTTGTGGGTTTCACCCACACCTACCAACTTTTTTAAAAAAAAGTTGGACAAAAAACTTTCATGGAAAAACTAACGTTTTTCCTTAAAGAACCTTAAGGAGTTTGAGGGCTAGCCTTCAAGGTTTTTTGATAAGCTGGAATTATAGTATATAATTTTTCTTTACGAAAAAGATAAAATGTGTTACAATATTGCGAACAATAGTATTTTTACTATACACCACCTACAAGTGTTAACTAAAAAAGGAGAAAAATACAAAAGCGCCAGAACTAATGTAGGGTAGTTGACGAGGTAGAAGGGTATCGAAACATTCGGCGGATACTTCTCGCCCATTTGTACAGGGTCGCAGGTTTTCTACAAAATGAAAAGGAAACTTTTTACACAAAAAGAAAACAACGTACAAATAAAAAAACTGGAGGAATGAATTTATGTGTGGTATCGTAGGATATGTTGGAACAGAACAAGCAGCACCAGTATTGTTACAAGGGCTTGAAAAGTTGGAATATAGAGGCTATGACTCTGCTGGGATTGCGGTGCAGCAAGATGGTATTTTTACAGTAAAAACAAAAGGAAGATTAGCAGATTTAAAACAAAAAATCAAACAAAATATACAGGGACAGGTAGGAATTGGTCATACCAGATGGGCAACTCATGGTGCTCCTAGTGATGTAAATAGCCATCCTCATAGCAGCGAAAATGGTAGAATTTCTGTAGTGCACAATGGGATTATTGAAAACTATATGGAATTAAAAGAATTTTTGCAACAACAGGGTAGAAATTTTGTCTCTGAAACTGATACAGAAATTGTAGCTCAGCTTTTTGACTACTATTATCAGGGTGATTTGGTAGATACTATGATAAAAGTAATTGATAAGATGAGAGGTGCTTATGCTTTAGGAGTTCTTTGTGAAGAACGTCCTGATGAAATTGTTGCTGTTCGAAAAGATAGCCCTTTGTTAGTTGGATTGGGCAAAAATGAAAATTATATTGCTTCTGATATTCCAGCATTGTTGGAATATACCAGAGATTATTATTTATTAGAGGACAATGAAATTGTTTTACTAAAAAAAGATAGGATACAAATTTTTGACTTAAAGAAAAAAGAAATAAAAAAAGATATTTTTCATGTGGACTGGGATGTTTCAGCAGCGGAAAAAGATGGATATGACTACTTTATGATGAAAGAAATCATGGAACAACCAGAAAGCTTAAGAAAAACAATTTTCCCAAGAATTAAGGAAAATACAATTCAGTTAGACCAAATGGAATTGACGGCAGAACAAGTCAAAAAAATTAACAGAATACACATTGTAGCTTGTGGTAGTGCTTGGCACTCCTCTATTGTGGGAAAATATGTTATTGAAAAATTGGCAAGAATCCCGGTGGAAGTAGATTTAGCTTCCGAATTTCGTTATCGTCAGCCAATTTTACAAAAGGATGATTTATGTATTATTGTTAGTCAATCTGGCGAAACTGCTGACACTTTGGCGGCACTTCGTGAAGCAAAAAAACATGGGGTAAGAGTGCTTTCTATTGTCAATGTAGTGGGAAGTTCGATTGCAAGGGAAAGTGATGATGTTATTTATACTTGGGCTGGTCCTGAAATTGCAGTTGCAACAACAAAAGGATATAGTACACAGTTGTCTGTAATGTATTTATTAGCATTATATTTTGGTTCTGCAAAAGAATTAATTCCAACGCAAGAGATGACAGAGTATCTTGAGAAACTAAAAAAAGTACCAGATGATGTGGAAAAATTGTTAAAAGTAGAAAAAAGAATGCAAACACTTGCAGAACAATATGCACAAGCAAAAGATGTTTTCATTATTGGTAGAGGAATTGATTATGCGGCTGCTTTAGAAGGTTCTTTAAAATTAAAGGAAATTTCTTATATCCATAGTGAAGCTTATGCAGCAGGAGAATTAAAACATGGCACCATATCTTTAGTAGAAGAAGGAACACTTGTGATTGCGATTGCTACACAGCAAAATTTGTTTGAAAAGTTAATCAGCAATATCAAGGAAGTAAAAGCAAGAGGTGCAAATGTAATTGCGATTGCAGTGGAAGGCAGTGAGAGTATTGAAAAAGTAGCAGATGAAGTATTTTATATTCCAAAAACAAATGAATTATTTACAGCATCTGCAACACTTGTACCAATGCAGTTATTTGCATATTATGTTGCTGTACAAAGAGGTTGCGATGTAGACAAACCAAGAAATTTAGCAAAATCTGTTACAGTGGAATAAACTTCCTTTTTTGAAAGAAAGGAAACGAAAGAACTTTGATGATGTTTGACAGAGGTAGAACAAGAGTTATCGTTGAATGATAACAGAAAACAATTGGAAAAACTTTTAAAAACAGAGAAAGACCTTGAAATGAATTTTCAAGGTCTTTCCGTTTGCAACTAGGAAGAAGTTTTTTTAAAGCCTTATTTTTTGGAAAGTTCTAATGCTTGCTTTCCTGTCATATGCTCAATGGTCAATTCTATCATACCAAGTGCAGAAAACTGTTTGTTGATTTCTTCAGAACGTTTTTCTTGTGCTTGGTCTGGAGAATATCTTGCAGTTAATTTTTCCATAGCGCTTCTTTTTTCCGCATCATCTTCTAGGATACGAGCTGTTCCAAAAGCAACAACACTTTTAAAATAAGTAGTAAATTCTTCTGAAATAATATCATCTTGGTCAATTACACAAAAAGATACTTTATTATGTTTTTGTATGGCATCTATTTTGTGTCCTGTTTTTGCACCATGAAAATAAATTTTGTTATCATGGTAAACATAACTAAGGGGAACAGCATAAGGGTAATCATCATCGCCCAAAACAGCAAGTGTACCAGATGTTCCTTTTTGTAGTATTGCAATACTTTCTTCTTGGGATAAAATTTGATTTTTACGACGCATTTCTCTAAACATAAAGAAACCTCCTATATAATATTATGATTTACTTAGAATTTTTGTTTTTATTTGATGAACTTGAATAAGAGTTCTTTGCCAAATTTTCTTTTAAAAGAGCATCAAGAAAGCGAAAAGGTTTTGAAGCATATTCTTCTGCATAATCAATGTTGATACGAGGAGTCACCTCTATGGTAGGGGGTATCTCGTTTTCTTTTTCAAAAATAAAAAAATTATCTTGTAATAAGCTCGTTTTATTTTGCTTTTTGGTAATTGCAAATGCTTTTGCTAGTTTTCCCGGTCCATTTGCAAAATTCTTTTTTTGATAAGAAGTAAGTTCTTGATAGGGCTTTCCATACCTTAATTGAGAAAGTGTTTCTAAAGGAGAAATTGGCTCACATGCCCTCAATAATACAGCACAAGGCGTTCCTTCTTCTTCTGTTACTATGTTCATACAATCATACATACCATAGATTAAAAAAACATAGGCATGTCCAGCAGGTAAGTAAAGTGCTTCTGTACGGCTGGTACGACGTCCCCCATAAGCATGACAAGCTTTATCTTCTACACCAGTATAAGCTTCTGTTTCGATAATACGACCAATCAGTTGTTCTCCATTTACAACATGACAAAGATATTTTCCGATTAATTCTTTTGCAACAAGGATAGTATCCCTTTTATAAAATTCTTCTGTTAACTTTTTCAAGGCAGTCTCCTTTCCTAGTGTTAAGATATTGTATCATAATATTATTGACAATAAAAGGGGGAAAGTATAAAATAAAACGCAAATTTAAAACACAAGATGTTTTATGGAGGACTTATGAGGAAATTATTATTTTGTATTTTATTTTTGCTATCAGGCTGTATGCCACAAAAAACAACAGAACAAACACTTACTGTTGTCGCTTCTTTTTACCCTATTTATATTTTAGCAAAAAATATTACAGATGGAGTGGAAAATGTTAGCCTAAAAAATATGGCACAACCACAAACAGGTTGCCTTCATGATTACCAGCTTACTACAAAAGATAGAAAAGCATTGGAACGAGCAGATTTACTTCTTGTCAATGGTGCAGGAATGGAATCTTTTTTAGAAGGTGTAAAAAGACAATATCAGAACTTACCAATTGTAGATACTTCTGTTGGCATAGAATTATTACCCTCACAAAAGCATCATCACCATGACCATGACCACGAAGAAGAAAATAATGGACATATCTGGTTATTTTCTGAAAATGCACTAAAACAGGCAGAAAATATTTGTGCTGCTTTGTCGGAAAAGGATAGTGCTCATGCACAACAGTATCAGCAAAACTTGGATTTGTTTCGTCAGCAAATACAAGATTTTCAAAAACAACAAAAGAAAAGAAAGCAAAAGGTAGTTGTATTTCATGAGGGATTTGATTATATTGCAAAAGAATATGGTTTTACCATTAGTGAAGAAATTTTAGTGGAAGAAGAACAAACTCCTTCTGCAAAGGAATTGGCAGAAATCATAGACCATGCAAAGCAACAGAATGTCACCTTATTTTTTACAGCAGAAGATGAAGGGAAAAAATATGCAGAACTGCTTGCGAAAGAAGTAGGTGCAAAAGTTTATGTTTTAAATCCCATTACATCAGGGGAGATGGAAAAAGAAGCTTATTTCAAGGCAATGCAGCAAAATAGAATGGTAATACAGGAGGCTATGGAAAATGAGCATTCATAATCGTTGTGGACTTTGCCGAGTAGAGTTGGAAAATGTTTCTGTCAAAAGTGGAAAGGATATTTTGCTAGATAATGTAAACATTGAATTTCATTGTGGGCAGTTGACTGCTCTGATTGGCAGAAATGGTGCAGGAAAAACCACATTATTAAAAGCAATTTTGGGAGAAAGAAACTATACTGGAAAAATTTATTATGAAAAACATGATGGAAAAGAGATGAAACATCCAACAATAGGTTATGTTCCGCAACAGCTTCTTTTTGATAAAAGTATGCCTGTGAGTGTGGCAGATTTTATGATGGCAACAAAAATAAAAAGACCTGTATGGTCAGGTTATGCAAAACAACAAAAACAAGAATTAAAAAAAAGATTAGAGGAAATAAATTGTGCGCACGTTTTAGATAGAAAATTAGGTGCACTCTCTGGCGGAGAACTGCAAAGGGTTTTACTGACAATGGCAATAGAACCCATGCCAGATTTATTAATATTAGATGAACCAGTTTCAGGTGTAGATGCAACGGGGTTGGATTTATTTTATAAAAAAGTCACCTTTTTAAGGAATACCTATCATATTGCAGTTTTACTTGTATCACATGATTTAGCTTTAATCAGAAGGTATGCGGATAAGGTTGTATTATTGGATAAAACAGTAACAGAACAGGGAGATGCAGAAGATGTATTTCAAACAAAAGCGTTTCAGGAAACATTTGGATATTGGGAGGAAAAAACATGGAACTAATATATGAAATCATAGAAAAACTCCCTTTTTCATTTTTGCAATACGATTTTATGAAAAACGCATTTTTAGCAGTGCTGCTATTGGCGCCGCTGTTTGCATTGTTAGGAACAATGGCTGTCAATAATAATATGGCTTTTTTTTCAGATGCATTGGGACATAGTGCTTTAACGGGTATTGGAATTGGAACGCTATTGGGCTTAAAAGAACCATTGCTTTGTATGATTGTTTTTGGTATTTTATTAAGCATTGCCATTACAAAGGTAAAGGGGGCAGATATGCTTTCTTCTGACAGTATTATTAGTGTATTTTCTTCAACAGCGATGGCATTAGGAATTGTAATCTTGTCCCAAAGTGGTGGCTTTGCAAAATATTCTTATTACTTAATTGGAGATATTTTGACCATTACACCAAAAGATTTAGCTTTGATTGTTATAACGCTTTTGGTTTGCTATATTGTTTGGATACTGTTATATAATGATTTATTGCTAGTCAGTATTAATCCTTCTTTTGCAGTTAGTAGGGGTGTAAATGCTGCTTTTACAGAAAATGTGTTTGTGATATTGGTGGCAGTAACAGTAATGGTTTCGATACGTTGGCTGGGTATTTTGACAATTAATTCTCTTTTGATACTGCCGGCTGCTGCTGCAAGAAATATTTCAGAAAATGCAAAAACATATCATTGTATGACAACAGTAATTGGTTTATTTTCCTCTGTGGTGGGTTTGGTTATTTCTTATGAATGGGGAACATCTGCTGGTGCTTCTATCGTTTTGGTGGCAGCCGCTGTCTTTTTTGTGACACTTTTAAAACGGTTAAGACATTAAAAACCTTTCGCTTGTCAAAAATAATTTATAAGTTATAAAAAAACCACTCCTTTAGGGATGGGATAGCCTGTCAATAAAGTCTTTTTTTGTGGGTTTCACCCACACCCACCAACTTTTTTAAAAAAAGTTGGACAAAAAACTTTCTTGGAAAAACTAGCGTTTTTCCTTATCAAATCAATCTTTTTAGTGAAACGTTAGTTTCGCATTAAAGTTTTTTGAGGAGTTTGAGGGCTAACCCTCAAGGTTTTTGACAAGTTAGCCCACTCCTTTAGGGGGAGGAAAACATTTTTTATTTAACATAGGTTGATTTTAGATATAATAAATGTTATGATTAAACAATAGAGAACCATTATGGACATACCAATATAATACTATCTTTCTTTAAGAAGTAGAAAGATGAAAATGATATTGTTATTTAAGAAAAATAAAATTAGAGGAGGAAAACAAAATGCATATTACGTATGATACCAAAGGAATTTGTGCTGCAAAAATTGATTTTGATTTAGAAGAAGGAAAAGTTTATAATTTAAAATTTAACAGTGGTTGTGATGGTAATCACAAGGGATTGGCGAAATTAGTAGAAGGTATGCCCGCAGAAGAAGTAGCCAAAAGATTAAGAGGTGTTACTTGTGGTCCTAGAGTTTCAAGCTGTCCAGACCAATTAGCACAAGCTTTAGAGAGTTATTTAAAAAATCAGTAAAAAATTTTTATGAAAGAAAAATCAAAAAGATTAAGAAAAGTCATTCTTTGGATATTGCTCCTTACAATAATTTATTGTTGGAATAAGCCAGAAACTTATGTTGTTTTGGCAGTAATGTACCTTATTTTTTTAGTCTTTAATCAATATTATTGTTATTTAGAAGACCAAGAAGACGAAAAAAAACGACTAGGGAAAAACTTTCAAAAAGATAAGTTTTATCAGCAGTATAGAAAGGAAAAAAGTTCCTTGTTTCGTATGGAACTTTTGATGATTGGAATGCTTTTGCTTTTAATTCAATTTGGGATAAAAAAATAGGGCGGACTTGCCCTATTTTTTTATGAGAGGCAATTAGTAAATGCTAACCAATGGGCAAAAAAATGAAGTTTAACAACAATGACAATCTAATATTTTTTTTAAAGCACAGGAACTGCTGCTATGAGAACGTGCCACAATCATATGATTTTTATTTGCTTCTTGTAAGGCACCATGCACCATTGTATGGGAAACAGTGCTTGTAAAAAGAACTAATAAATCAGCGTTTCCTATTTTTGCTTTAAAATTGCTTGGTAAATGGGTAAATATTTTTGCTTTACATTTATAATTTTTACAAATTTCTTTATATTGATTTATCATACGGTCATGTCCACCAACAATAACAATACTCATAATAAAACAACTCCTTTCGAAATTACCTATAACTAACTATTGTTATCATAATATCACTAAAATATCCGATTGTCAATAGAAATTCCACTAAAATGTGTTTCTTGATTCTTAGATAGGAATATGATATGATAAAATTTATAGAACGGTTTTTGAAAAGTGTGGTGAATTTATATGAAATTACAAGAATCAGGAGAAAATTATTTAGAAACTATCCTTGTTTTGGAAAAAAGAAATGGAATTGCGCGCTCTGTTGATGTAGCGAACGAATTAGGTTTTTCCAAGCCTAGTGTAAGTCGTGCGATGTCCCTACTCAAGGAATCAGGTTATGTTAAAGTGGGACAAATTAATCAGCTTCTTTTGACAGAAAAAGGAAAAGAGGTTGCAGAAAATATTTATCATAGACATTGTGTGCTTAAGGAATTTTTGATGCAGATTGGTGTGGAGGAAGAAATAGCAGCAAAAGATGCCTGTCGTATGGAGCATGTGATTAGTGAGCAAACTTTGGATTGTATTTTGAAACACATGGGAAATCAATAAAAAAGGTAAAATGTTCTATCATCTACTTGTAAAACTATGCCATATATAATATGCATGTAGTTTGTTTTATAAAACATACTATAAAAAGTGATGCAAATAAAATTGTCGGTACTGCGTCACTTTTTTTTATCAATTTTTAAATGTTTGTATTTTTATTAATAATCTGGAGGGAATGATTCAATTTCTGAGGTGTATTTCATTTTATTTGTCATTTCCTCCTCCGAAAGGTCACTACGATTCCACTCCTTTCCGTTATTATTTTGCTTGATTATGTCATCAAATTTAACCTTTTAAAAATTCTTTTTATCTTCCAAATAAAAAATACTACTTGACAACCAAAAAGACTTATGTTATTCTCTTATTCAGAAAGGCGCAAGTCTTTTTTTTATGCAAAAAAATTGACTAATGGAGGTGGAAGTCTTGAGAACAAGGATTACCTTAGCATGCACAGAATGTAAACAAAGAAATTACAGCACTACAAAGGACAAAAAAACGATGCCTGACAGAATGGAACTGAAAAAATATTGTAAGTTCTGTAAATCCCATACATTACACAAAGAAACAAAATAATGTAAGGAAGTGAACAGTATGGAAGAAAAGAACACCACAAACCCAAGCGGAAAAACGAAAGAACAAAAAAAATTGCCAAAAAAAAGTGATAAACCAACATTTTCTGAAACAGTAGCAGATTACAAGGCAGAGTTTCGAAAAATTGTGTGGCCAACAAAACAGGAATTGGCAAAAAAAACAGTGACAGTTATTTTGACTTCTTTATTAGTAGGCGTTATTATTACCTGTATGGATATGGTCTATTCTGGAGGCTATGACTGTATACTGAATTTATTAGGATAGCAAAAATCAAGTGGAAAAAGGATGGTATGAATGTCTGATGAAACAATAAAACCAGAATCAAATAAAATGAGATGGTATGTTGTGCATACTTATTCTGGATATGAAAATAAAGTAAAAGCCAATATTGAAAAAATTATTGAAAACAGGGGAATGCAAGACCAAATTTTAGAGGTTAGTGTTCCTTTGCAAGAGGTAACGGAAGTCAAAAATGGTCAAAAAAAGACAGTGCAAAGAAAAGTATTTCCTGGCTATGTGCTTTTAAAAATGATTATGAATGATGATACATGGTATGTTGTCAGAAATACAAGAGGTGTTACAAGCTTTGTTGGTCCGGGTTCAAAACCTGTTCCATTGACAGACGAAGAAGTATTTGCTATGGGCATTGGCTCCACAGAAACATTTGATATGGAACTGGGAGACAGTGTAAAAGTCATTGCAGGACCTTTTGCAAATTCTATTGGCATCATCAAAGAGATTAATACCAACAAAAGAACGCTGGTTGTCAAATTATCTATTTTTGGTAGAGAAACACCCGTTGAACTTGATTTTGGGCAGATTGAAAAAGTATAAGGATTCGTTTTTGCACAGGCATACGGGCTTGTGCGTGGGAGGGCAAATTCCCGTTAATTACCACATTTATAGGAGGTGCCGAAATGGCAAAAAAAGTTACAGGTTATATCAAATTACAAATTCCAGCAGCAAAAGCAACACCAGCACCACCTGTTGGTCCTGCATTAGGTCAGCATGGTGTCAATATTATGGGTTTCTGTAAAGAATTTAATGAAAAAACAGCAGCACAGGCTGGTCTGATTATCCCTGTTGTGATTACCGTATATCAAGACAGAAGTTTCACTTTTATTACAAAAACTCCACCAGCAGCAGTTCTTTTGAAAAAAGCTTGCGGAATTGAATCCGGCTCTGGTGTACCAAACAAAACAAAAGTTGCAAAAATTTCCAAAGCAGAAGTGATGAAAATTGCAGAAACAAAAATGCCAGATTTGAATGCTGCTTCTATTGATGCAGCATACAGCATGATTTGTGGTACAGCAAGAAGCATGGGTATTACAGTAGAAGAATAAGAACGCAAACAGTGGGAGGGGCTCTCCCGATATTACCACATAAGGAGGTCACGAAAGTGAAAAGAGGAAAAAAATATATTGAAAAAGCAAAGTTAGTGGACAAAACAATGCTTTATGATACAGCAGATGCCATTGAATTGGTGCAAAAAACAGCATCTGCAAAATTTGATGAAACCGTAGAAGCACATGTTCGTTTGGGTGTTGACAGCAGACATGCTGACCAACAAGTACGTGGCGCGGTTGTTCTTCCACATGGTACAGGAAAAACAGTGCGTGTTTTAGTGTTTGCAAAAGGCGATAAGGCAGAAGAAGCTTTAGCAGCTGGCGCAGACTTTGTAGGAGCAGAAGATTTGATTCCAAAAATTCAAAATGATAACTGGTTTGGATTTGATGTTGCAGTTGCTACCCCTGATATGATGGGTGTAGTTGGTCGTCTTGGTCGTGTGTTGGGTCCAAAAGGTTTAATGCCTAACCCAAAAGCAGGTACCGTTACTATGGACGTAACAAAAGCTGTAAAAGATATTAAAGCTGGTAAAATTGAATATCGTTTGGATAAAACAAATATTATTCATGTTCCTGTAGGTAAGGTATCTTTTGGTTCTGAAAAATTAAGCGAGAACTTCCAAACTCTTATGAGTGCATTGATAAAAGCAAAACCAGCAGCAGCAAAAGGTCAGTACATGAAAAGCGTTGTAATTTCTACAACAATGGGTCCTGGTGTAAAAGTCAACCCTGCTAAAATTACAGAATAAGACCTTGAGCTTTGCTCAAATACCTTTTTGCGAAACACAATTTCGCAAAATAAAAAGGCTTGTATGTTATTCATACAAGCCTTTAGTCTGTCAAGAAAGTCTTTTTTTGTGGGTTTCACCCATACCCACCAACTTTTTTAAAAAAACTTTCATGGAAAAACTAACATTTTTCCTTATAAAATCAGTTTTTTTAAGGAAACGTAGTTTCCGTTTCAAAGTTTCGGTCAAGCCTTTTCATTTATTATTTATTTTATGAGGAAGAAGACAATCAGAAATACAATCCTTCCCAACAATAGAAATAATATCATGATGATTTAAGCCCATTATCCATTTGAATTTTTTGGAAATGATATAATAATCTAAAAAGCCAAAATCTAAAAAGGCAGTTTTATTCAGTAATATAAGTGCTTTTATCAATTCTGGAAGATAACTTTCAAAAAGCCAAACATGTTCACCTGTATGCCAATCCCCACCTCTATCAATTAAAAAATAAACCATAGTATCATTTGGTATGATTTGTGGTAGATGGTAAAACCATGTTGCGCAATCAACAGGATAGCAGCCTAAAAGATATTTCATACTTTTGGGACTATAACCATTTGTATTAGCCCAATGCAGACCATTTTTCCATGTTTTTGTTTTATCTGCAAATGTTTCTGTGATTTTTTGGTAAATATTTTTCCACTGTTGATTTCTCAGTTTGTGAAAACGGGATTTTGAAAAATGACATGTTTCTATAATTTCATTTTCAAACCAGTAAATAAGGTTTTTGTTGGATAAATGTCGCTGTTTTTTCATTTCTATGTTACTCCTTTTTTTATATAGCACTATTTATAATATAAAAAATGTATTTCCTTTTTTATTTTTTGTCAATCTTATTTTTATGGATTGTTTTCTTTCGCAAACAGGAAAACTCTCTTTTTTTTGTTGGATTTCTATTGCAGTTTCAATGAAAAGCTTAATTCAATTTCTATGAACTGTTATGAAAGTTCTTTATTAAGCTTTCTTTTAAGAAAGCGTTAAAAAAAGGTTGACAACAAAAATTGGACATGGTATACTGTAGCAGTTGAAAAAAATATTGCCGCAGACAGCAGGTGCGTCAGCATAAATCCTGCCGAGGAAAATACCTTCTCTTTGTTTGCGCGCAAAGAGTTTTTTTTGTAAAAAAATCATTATAGGAGGTGTAGACAATGGCAAAAATAGAACAAAAAAAGGTTATCGTAGATGAAATTAAAGAAAAACTCAGCAGAGCTTCTTCTGTTGTTATGGTAGATGCAAGAGGCTTGACAGTAGAACAAGATACAGCACTCAGAAAAACTTTAAGAGAAGCTGGTGTTGACTATAAAGTATACAAAAATACAATGGTACGTTTTGCAATTAAAGATACACAGTTTGAAGGCTTAGAGCCATATTTAGAAGGTCCTAGTACCTTTGCTTTTAGCTATGAAGATGCAACAGTAGGCGCTGGTATTTTAAGCAAAGCAGCAAAAGATTTAAAAGTATTAGAATTTAAAGCTGGTGTGGTAGAAGGTATCACTTATGATGCAGAAGGTATGAAAGCGATTGCTGAAATTCCTTCCAGAGAAGTATTACTTTCCAGACTTTTGGGAAGCTTCAAATCCCCTATGTCCTCTTTTGCACGTGTTATCAAACAAGTTGCAGAAAAAGATGGTGGAGAAGCAGCAGCAGAATAATGACAAAATGAAAAAAATCGTAAAAATAGGATAAATTTATGGAGGTGCTTTAACATGGCAAAATTATCAATTGAAGAAATCATTGCAGCAGTAGAAGAATTGACTGTATTAGAACTGAATGACTTAGTAAAAGCAGCAGAAGAAAAATTTGGTGTATCTGCATCAGCAGGCGTTATGGTAGCAGCAGGTCCAGTAGGTAACGCAGCAGCAGGTGGAGATGAAAAAACAGAATTTGACGTTGAATTGACAGAAGTTGGTGCTGAAAAAATTAAGGTTATCAAAGCTGTTAGAGAAGTAACAGGTCTTGGCTTGAAAGAAGCAAAAGAAGTTGTTGACAATGCACCTAAAGTTTTGAAAGAACAAGTTTCTAAAGAAGAAGCAGAAGAAATTAAAACAAAACTTTCTGAAGTTGGTGCAACAGTAACATTGAAATAAGAAAAAATATGGAAAACGGTATGCTGTATGGTGTACCGTTTTTTTGTTGGATAGGATAAAAGCATTTGAAAGGAGAAACCATATGAAAAAAGGAATATTAACTTTATTTTGTTGTACTATTTTAACCGCTTGTGCTGATATTACAATAGAAGAAATACCAGTAGATGAAAGTATAGTAATAGAAGAAAGTAAAATTGAAGATACAGAGGCGGATGATGCAGAACAACAAGATATTGAAACAGTAGAAATTGCTAGTGTTGTAGATGGGGATACCATAAAGGTATATTTAGAGGGAGAAAAATATACCATTCGTATGGTAGGAATTGATACACCGGAAAGTGTCCATCCTGACCCTGAAAGAAATACAGTTTATGGACAAAAGGCAAGTGAATATGCAAAACAAGTGTTTCAAAAAGGACAAACGATTTATTTAAGTAAAGATGTTTCAGATAAAGATAAATATGATAGATTACTGCGCTATGTATGGCTGGAAAAACCAACAAATACAAAAGATGAAACCGAAATTCGAGAAAAAATGTATAATGCAAAAGTAGTATTGGATGGCTATGCAAACGTTCATGAATATGCCCCTAATAATACCTTATATCCGCTGTTTTTAACATTTGAGGCAGAAGCTGAAAAAGAAAATAGAGGTCTTTGGGCAGAAAATGGATTAAGCAGAGAAAATATAAAAGATACAGAACAAGAGGATGATATTTTTATTGGAAACAAAAATAGTAAAAAATTACATAGCACAGATTGCGAAGATTTACCACAAGAAAAAAATAGAGTTTATTTTGATAGTAAAGAAGAAGCACTGGAACAAGGCTATGAAGCAGATAGATGTATTCCATCATAAAGTACCTATGAATATCATGGATACAAGTGTGTACAATAAGCGTAAAAGGGAGTAGCTATTATGGAAGGAGCATTTTTTTTATTTGGTATTGCTGTTGGTATAGCAATAGGACAACAATATTATAAGCATCAAATTGTGAAGCGAAAAAACAAAAAGATAATTGAACAAATAAAAAAATGGATTGCTGAGGCAGAAAAATAATTTAAAATAAATGATACAGCTTGTTAAGGAAGCTTAATGTGAAACTAATGTTTTGCTAAAGAGATTGATTTGATAAGGAAAAACGCTAGTTTTTCCATGAAAGTTTTTTGTCTAACTTTTTTTAAGAAAGTTGGTGGGTGTGGGTGAAACCCACAAAAAAAGACTTTTTTGACAGACTAAATAATTTAAAATAGATCATAGAGAGAAGGAAAGACATGATTTCTATTAGAAATGAAACGGAAGCCGATTATACTAGAGTGGAAGAAATAACAAGAAAAGCTTTTTATAATTTATATGTTCCTGGTTGTATAGAGCATTATTTAGTACACATCATGAGAAGCCATAAAGATTTTATTCCAGAACTGGATTTTGTTATGGAAAAAGAAAAACAAATCATTGGAAATATTATGTATACAAAGGCGAAATTAGTAGATAAAGCAGGAAAAGAAAAACAGATAGTAACCTTTGGTCCCGTTTGCATTTTGCCAGAATATCAAAGAATGAGCTATGGTAAAAAGCTTATAGAGTATTCTTTTAAAAAAGTGACAGAAATGGGGTATGATGTAATTGTAATATTTGGAAGCCCAAGTAATTATGCAAGTCTTGGGTTCAAAAGTTGTAAAAAATATCATGTTTGTGTAGAAAATGGGAAGTATCCAGCAGCAATGCTTGTAAAAGAATTAAAAGAAAATACCTTACAAGGAAAAAAATGGGTTTATTATGATAGTCCAGTGATGCAGATTGATGAAAAAGAAGCACAAAAGTTTGACGAGAGATTTGAAAAAATGGATAAAAAATATCAATATAGCCAAGAAGAATTTTATATTTATAGTCAGTCTTTTGTGGAGTGATAGAAAACTAGGAACTGAATCAATAAAAGGCTTTTCCTCTCTTTTTTATACCATACTGGAATCTTTATAGATTTTTATGGAAAAGGAAATATTGCATAATCTTTTAGCTATAATTTTATTAATATTGTATAAAACATGGCATTCTCTAAAAAAAATTACAAAAAAAGAAGGACTTTTCTTTTTTTTAGAGAATATTTAACCCTATAAATGAAAATAATACTGATTAAAATAAAAGGAAACCACGTTAAAGGGGGAGATTACAATGATACAGATTCTTGTAGGCGAAAAAGGTGAAGGCAAAACAAAACGTTTGATTGATATGTCAAATGAAGCAGGGAAATTATCCGACGGTCATATCGTTTTTATTGATGATGATAATAGACATATGTATGATTTACACTATAATATCCGTTTTGTAGATACCACAGGTTTTGTCATTGAAGACCAGAGAATTTTCTTTGGATTTATTTGTGGTATTTTGTCCCAAGATGGAGATATTGAAAAAATTTATATTGATGGTTTAAACAATATCGTAAAATATATGACAGATGATGACTTATTTGCTTTTATCAATGAGCTGGAAAAATTGTCCCAAAAAGCAAATGTTGACTTTATTATGACCATTAGCCGTGATAAAGAAAAATTGCCAGAGGCTTTAAAAAGCTATCTGATTTCTTAAAAGGATGGATTGCTATAACCGATATGCTGTTTATTTAAAAGAGCATTATGGACAAAAAGTTTATAAATTGCCTGTGCATTTGCCTGTTTCCTGTCCAAACCGCAGGAATAACAGCTGTGGTTGTACTTATTGCGGAGAAAAGGGCGCCGGATTGGAACAAAAATCCGACGCTTTTTCTGTGGAGGAGCAACTGAAACATAATATGTCCTATATTGCAAAGCGATATAAAGCACAAAAATTTATTGCCTATTTTCAAAGCTTTACTAATACTTATTTGCCATTACAACAATTTCAAACTGATATGGAACAAGCAATACAGGATAATATTGTAGAAATTGCAGTTTCTACTAGACCAGATTGTATTCGAAAAGAATATCTGGAAGTTTTACAAAAGATTTCCCAAAAATATCATGTGGAAATTACTATAGAACTGGGACTGCAAACGGCAAATTATCACAGCCTTTTAAAAATAAACAGAGGACATACTTTAGCAGAATATATTGAAGCAGCTTTATTAATTAAACAATATCCCTTTCATCTATGCACACATGTTATATTAAATTTACCTTATGATAATCAGACAGATGTCATAGAAAGTGCAAAATTAGTATCTGTAATGAAAAATGATTTTGTAAAATTGCATAGCTTATATATTGAAAAAGGTACGAAAATGGCAGAAGAATATGACAATCATTTATTTCAAATTTGTTCTGTAGAAGAATACAAGGAAAGAGTGAAGTTATTTTTAGAATATCTTTCTCCAGAAATTTGGATACAACGACTATTAGGCAGAGCGCCAGAAGAAGATACCCTTTTTGCAAATTGGGGACAAAGCTGGTGGAAAATTAGAGATGAAATTGAACAGGAAATGAAACTAGAAAATAGATGGCAAGGTAAAAAATTTCATTATTTAGGTGGAAAAGGTGTAAAAGAATTTTTTTAAAAAAGGAGTTTTTTATGAATATTGTTCCGATAAAACCTGCTTATTTATCTCCAGAAGAACTTTATTACTCCTTACAGACTATGGCGATACTAGAGATTATTATGCTTCCACCAGAAGCTGCTTGGCTACGTTTGGTAAAAAAACACCCTTCCAGAAAAGCATATTTTATTGACGATGTTTCTGGTAATATCGTAGATATTTGGTTTGAGGCAATTGGAGTATTTATCAAAGGATTTGACCATGAAAATGAATGGAATCAGTTTGCTGCTGATAAGTGGGATGAAACTTTTTTTCAAAAAACATATCAAGATATACCAAAGCAATTTTTTGAAAATTATAAGGATGATAAAGAAAAATTGTATGAAATGACTTTTTGTATGTGGTATGATGCAAAAGAAAATTGTTGGAAGCAAAATGCAAACTTAGAAAAAAATACAGATTACGAAGAAAGAGATGGTGGAAAGGATTTTTTGCTTAGCTATATTTACACAAGTGCAGAAGAATGGATAGATTGGGCAAACTATTATTATAAAAAAAATTTTGACCTTAAAGTAGTAAAAAAAATATATGATGGTGAAACTATCACAACACAAGATATTGCTGCATTAAATCCAGAACGTGATACAAAAGAAGCATTCAAAGAAATTCTTGCTTTAAAAAATTCCTAATTCGTTTTTGTATATTTGAGAAAAAGGGGAGAGGTTTCTAATCATAATATTCCTCTTACTATATGCACAAGGAATATAAAAAGGAATTGGGAATAAAAAAATGAGTGAAAAAAAACTAGAATTTTTTAGGAATTTTTGATAAAATAAAATTGTAAAATTTTCCCCAATTTTACAAGTCAAAGTTCGTGTATTTTTGTTTCAAAGATACAAGAATTTCATTTCAAAAAACTGTAAATTATTTTAAAGGAGGCAACAAAAAATGAATCGTTTTCAAGAAATGTACCAACAAAAATTAACAACAGCAGAAGGTGTAGCAGAACATGTAAAATCTGGTTTTATCTGTGCTTGCCCTACCGCATTGGGAGAACCATCTTCCATTATTGCTGCTGTTGGCGAAAGAGCAAAAAAAGGTGAAATAGAAAATGTATATCATCATGCAATTTTATCTGTAAAACCTGGTTCTGCTTTTTTAGACCCAGATTTAAAAGGAAAATATGATTATGTTTCTTGGTTTACGAGTGGTCCGGGAAGAAAAGGAATTCAAGAAGGTTTATACGACTATATCCCAAACCATTACAGCACAATGCCTTTGTATTGGCGTGAAGTAATGCCTCGTTTGGATGTATTTTATGCAGAAGTTTCTCCTATGGATAAACATGGTTATTTTTCTTTTGGTATGTCTGGTGCAGAAGTTCCTGCTATGCCAGAAAGAGCTAGTATTATCCTTTTAGAAGTAAATGAAAAAATGCCTAGAACGTTTGGTAATAATTTAATTCATATTTCAGAAGTAACAGCATTATGTGAATCTTCCAGACCTTTATCTGAATTGCAAAATCCACCATTATCTGAAAATGATAAAAAAATTGGTCGTATGATTGCAGATTTGGTACCTGATGGTGCAACTTTGCAGTTAGGAATCGGTGGTATCCCTAATGCAGTTGGTATTTTATTAAAAGACAAGCAGGATTTAGGTATCCATACAGAAATGTTTACAGATAGTATGGTAGATTTGTTAGAATGTGGTGCAGTTACCAATAAGAAAAAACCAATTAACAAAGGAAAAACAATTGCTACTTTGGCTTGGGGTACCCAAAAAATGTATGATTATGTAGATGATAACCCATCTTTTGAAATGCACCCAGTAGATTATACCAACAATCCTTATATTATTGGACAACATGACAACTTTATTTCTGTTAATGCAGCAGTGGAAATTGACTTATTTGGACAAGTTTGTGCAGAAAGTATTGGTACAAAACATTATAGTGGTAGTGGCGGACAGTTGGATTATGTAAGAGGCGCAAATTTATCAAAGGGTGGAAAAGGCTTTATTGCAATGCAGTCTACTGCAAAAAATGGTACTATTTCAAAAATCAAACCAACTTTAACACCTGGCTCTATTGTGACAACAGGCAAAAATGATGTGGATTATATTGTAACAGAAAATGGGGTTGCAAGATTAAAAGGTATGACAGCAGGAGAAAGAGCAAAATTATTAATTTCTTTAGCTGCTCCACAATTTAGAGAAGAATTAACTTTTGAAGCAAAGAAAATGAATTTAATGGTATAATAAGCTTTCTTGACACTTTTTGAAAGAAAGTTTCGTAAAAAACAACAGAATAAAAATGAAAAAAGAATCACAACAGAAAGTAATCTAAAAAAGCTACTTGTGTTTGAAATAGATAAAGATTTTTTTATTTCAAACACAAGTTTTTTGTAAAAAAGGGGAGAAAAAACATGCGTGTTAGTTGGGACGAATATTTTATGCAGATTGTAGAAGTAGTAAAAACACGCTCCACTTGTTTGCGTCGACAGGTTGGTGCTGTGATTGTAAAGGACAACCGTATTATTACAACAGGTTATAATGGTGCACCATCTCATTTAAAACATTGTACAGAATTAGGTGGCTGTGAAAGGCAAAAAATGGGTATTCCTTCTGGAGAACGACATGAACTTTGCCGAGCACTTCATGCAGAACAAAATGCTATTATACAAGCTGCAAAATTAGGTAATACCACAGAAGGCGCAACAATTTATGTAAATGTACAACCTTGTGTTATTTGTGCAAAAATGATTATTAATGCAGGAATCGTTCGAGTAGTATACAAAGGAGAGTATCCTGATGAAATGGCAAAAGCAATGTTGGAAGAAGCAAACATTGCATTAACAAAACTATAACTTTAAAAAATGGAGAATGATAATATGAAATATTTTGTAGTAGATGCTTTTGCAGAAAACGTATTCGGTGGAAATCCTGCTGGTGTTTGTGTATTTGAAAAACCATTAGATGAAACATTGATGCAGAACATCGCCAAAGAAAATAATTTATCTGAAACTGCTTTTGTTTACAAAGAAAAAAATCAGTATTACTTAAGATGGTTTACACCAGGTGGTGAAATTGATTTATGTGGACATGCTACCTTAGGAACCGCTTATGTCATTGCAAATTTTGTTGACCAAAGTGTTAAAGTGATGAAGTTTTCTACCAAAAGTGGTATTTTAACAGTAGAGAAAAAAGGTGATTTATTTGAAATGGATTTTCCTTCTCGTATGCCTGAAAAAATAGACGCTATCGAAAAAGTTACTGATGTCATAGGTATAAAACCACTGGAAACGCATCTTTCCAGAGATTTAGTTATTTTACTGGAAAGGGAAGAACAAGTAAAAAATTTAAAGCCTGATTTTGTCAAAATGAAGAAGTTAAACATTGGTTTGGGGGTTGTGGTAACAGCAAAAGGACAAAAAGAGGATTTTGTTTCTCGCTATTTTGCACCAGAATTAAATGTCAATGAAGACCCTGTAACAGGTTCTTCCCATAGCAGTTTAGTGCCATTTTGGGCAGAAAGATTAGGAAAACAACATCTTGTTGCAAGACAACTTTCCGAAAGAGGGGGCGTTTTGGTTTGCGAAAATGCCGGAGAAAGAGTAAAAATAAGTGGTAAGGCAGTATTATATATGGTTGGGGAAATTAATTTATGAAAAAACTTAACTTAAATGGAAATATCCATATAGAACAAATACAAACTTATCAAAAGGATAAAAAAATTATAGGTATTGAATGGTGATATTAGAAAGTTGATACGTTTTTTTTGGAATTTTAGATTTTGCTTGGATAATATAGTCTTTTATAGTATCATAACCAGAAGGAATCTGTCCTTTTATGATTTCTTGCTTACTTAAAAAAATGCATCCTTTTAATTGTAAAATAAGTTCCATGACTATTTTAGGGAGTTCTTCCATAGAAAGATTCCCTTCATATACAATTTCTCCTGCTGTGTCAGAAGATACTAAAAGATTGCGGTAGCAATCAAAAATAAAACATTCATTACACCAGTATAAATAAACACAATCCTTTCCATAAAGAGTAAAATAAAAAGTTTCTTGCTCTCCATCTAGTAAAATATTAATACAATTATCGCTATGGTGTATTACATAAAATTGCTCTTGAAAAATAGGAGATAATGATTTTTGATATAAGGCTTCTATTTCATTCATTTGGCTGTTTTCCTTTCTCAACCATAGATAAAAATTTTTTAACAGGAAGTGGCTCTATTTGATGAGAACCGATATATTTTTCAAGGTGAACAATATCATACCATTTATGAAATTTATAGCCACATTGGTGTAAGGTTCCAGCAATATGATAGCCCATATGCAGATGAAAATGTAAACTGTTTTTTGTTAAATAAGCATCTTCTTGTTCTGTATTGGCAACACAGGCAATGATGTTAATGATATTTTGTGCTTGAAGTGCTTTTTCCAATGCCTGATAAAGTTTTTTTCCAATACCCATTTTTTTATTATTTTGTTTGACATAAATAGATACTTCTACTGTCCAAGCATACGCTGCTCTTTCTCCAAAAGCAGAAGCATAAGCATAGCCAACAATTTCATTTTCTGATTCTGCTACCAGATAAGGATAGTTTTGTAAAATATGTAAAATTCTATTTTGAAATTCATGTACAGAAGGAACAAGATATTCAAAAGTAATAGCAGTATTTTGAATATAAGGAGCATAAATGGCAAGTAATGCTGTTGCATCTTGTGGTGTGGCTGTACGAATTGTAATTTCCATAAAAATCACCTTTTTCAATCTTTTTTAGAAAAATAATAAACTGCCTTTTTCCATAAAAAAATAGCACAAATGACATCAACACAAAAAACAAATTGCAAAATGCTATACAAAAGCAGCTCTTTTTTTAATAAAATTCCATTTGTATAATTGCATTTTACAGCAGATACACCAACAAATCCACTTAAAAAAATAGAAACACAATCAAAAATGATTAGAAAAAAAGAAATTCCCATTGAGAATATCGTAACCATACAAGCAAGCCCTACAACAAAAATAGAAAGATAAGCAGGAACTTGAAACAGTTTGATTAGCATGGTTTGTTTTGCTGCTTTGATTGGATTATTTTGGTTGGTTAGATTTTTGATACCAATAAAAATGGCACTGATAAATGAAAGGAGTCCTAAAATACAAACAAAAAATAACCCAATCAAAATATGATTATGAAAAAAAACCTCCATCAGGGTTGGCTGAAGCAGGCTACTTATCAATAATACAATAGAATATGGAAAAAGAATTATCAAAATGAGTGGTAATGTCATTCTTACCCTTCCTTAAATGTAAGTAAATCTTAACTTGTCAAGAGTATTAAGACTTTTAAGAAAGCGTCGTTAAAAAAAGACCTTGACAACAAGACCATGATATGGTAACATATTGGCTATATCAGCCAAGCTACACACTATATATGTTTCCTTTTTACAGTATAACATAGGAACAAATATATTTCAACAAATTTTTATGAAAATTTATAGGAAATCAATGTTATATTGATAAATGAGGCGGCAAGGTGTTATGCAATTTTACTTTACGTAGAGGGGGTTTGTGAATATGCAGAAACACCCTAGTTTTATAAAATTAGAATCTTCATGGAAAGACTTTTGTTATCATTGCTGAAAAAGGCAAGAAGCAAAGGTCTAGCTTTGTTTGATTCTAAATTTTTTGTGTAAAAAATTTGTTTCCACGGTGTAATGAATATTTTCGAGAGGTGACATAGATGGAAAAGAACAGAATTCACGCACTCCCTTTGGGTGACAGTGTTAGAATGAGTTACTCAAGAATCAATGAAGTTCTTGAAATGCCAAACCTGATTGAAGTTCAAAAAGACAGTTATCAATGGTTTTTGGATGAAGGTTTAAAAGAAGTCTTTGAGGATATTTCTCCCATTATGGATTTCAGCGGAAATCTGGAATTAAAATTAACAGATTTTACTTTAGATTCTGAACCGAAATATTCTATTGAAGAATGCAAAGAAAGAGATGCAACCTATGCAGCTGCTTTAAAAGTAAAAGCAAGACTGTATAACAAGGAATTAGACGAAATTAAAGAACAAGAAATATTTATGGGAGATTTTCCATTGATGACAGAAACAGGTACTTTTATCATCAATGGTGCAGAGCGTGTAATTGTCAGCCAGTTAGTACGTTCTCCGGGTATTTATTATGCTTCTGATTTTGATAAACTTGGTAAAAAATTGCTTTCTGCTACGGTGATTCCCAATAGAGGCGCTTGGTTGGAATATGAAACAGATTCCAATGACGTTTTTTATGTTAGAGTAGACCGTACCAGAAAAGTGCCTGTAACCGTTTTGATTCGGGCGTTAGGAATTGGCAGCGATGCCGAAATTTTAGATTTGTTTGGGGAAGAACCAAAAATACTTGCAACAATAGAAAAAGATGTTTCGAAATCTTATGAAGAAGGTTTAGTGGAGCTTTATAAAAAATTGCGTCCGGGGGAACCTCCAACGGTGGAAAGTTCTGAAACCTTATTAAGAAGTATGTTTTTTGACCCCAAAAGATATGACTTGGCAAAAGTAGGACGTTATAAATTTAACAAAAAGTTAGCACTTCGCAACAGAGTAAAAGGAGCAAAGCTGGCGGAAAATGTGGTGGATGCTATGACAGGAGAAGTGGTAGCAGAAGCAGGCATGAAGCTAACTTTAGAATTGTGTGATGAAATACAAAATACAGGTACCGCCTTTATTTATATTGAACCGGAAGAAGCAGAAGAACAAAAGGTAAAAATATTGACCAATCAAGTGGTGGATATTGACCCTTATCTTGCAGAATTTGATTTAACAGGTACCGATTTAGGAATTAAAGAAAAAGTATATTATCCAGTTTTAGTAAAAATATTGGAAAGCTTTGACACAGCAGAAGAAGTAAAGGCAGCGATTAAAGAAAATATCCATGAATTATTGCCAAAACATATTACATTAGAAGATATTATGGCTTCGATTAACTATGTGATGCAGTTAGACTATGGTTATGGAAATGTAGATGATATTGACCACTTGGGCAATCGAAGGATTCGTTCTGTAGGAGAATTATTGCAAAATCAGTTTCGTATTGGTCTTTCCAGAATGGAAAGAGTTGTCAGAGAAAGAATGACAACACAAGATATTGCTGTTGTAACACCACAAGCATTGATTAATGTACGTCCGGTAACAGCAGCCATTAAAGAGTTTTTTGGTAGTTCTCAGTTGTCACAGTTTATGGACCAAAATAATCCACTTTCTGAATTGACACATAAACGCCGTTTGTCTGCCTTAGGTCCTGGTGGTTTGTCCAGAGAAAGAGCAGGATTTGAAGTACGTGACGTTCACCACTCTCATTATGGTAGAATGTGTCCGATTGAAACGCCAGAAGGTCCTAACATTGGCTTGATTAACTCTCTTGCTACTTTTGCAAGAATCAATGAATATGGCTTTATTGAAGCACCTTACAGAAAAGTAGACCAAACTGGTGACGAGCCGAAAGTAACCGATGAATTTGTATATGTAACAGCAGATGAAGAAGAAAACTATAATGTTGCACAAGCAAATGAGCCTTTGGACGAACAGGGACATTTTATGCATAAAAAGGTTTCTGGACGACATAGAGAGGATATTATTGAGGTAGATAGAAAAGAAATTCATTTGATGGACGTTTCTCCAAAACAAATGGTTTCTGTTGCAACTGCTTTGATTCCTTTCTTGGAAAATGATGACGCGAACAGAGCATTAATGGGTTCTAACATGCAACGTCAGGCAGTACCTTTATTAATCACAGATTCCCCTATTGTTGGTACAGGCATGGAATATAAAACAGCAAAAGACTCTGGTATTTGTGTGATTGCAAAACATTCTGGTGTAGTAGAGAAAGTAGCAGCAAATGAAATTATTGTAAAAACGGAAGAAGGAAAACGGGATACTTACCGTTTGATAAAATATCAAAGAAGTAACCAAAGCACTTGCTTAAATCAAAGACCGATTATTAACCAAGGAGATAAAGTGAAACAAGGGCAGATTATTGCAGATGGTGCTTCTACCTCTAATGGTGAATTGGCACTTGGTAAAAATCCATTAATTGGTTTTATGACATGGGAAGGCTATAATTATGAAGATGCTGTTCTTTTGAGTGAAAAATTGGTACAAGAAGATGTATATACCTCTGTGCATGTCAATGAATTTGAGTCAGAAGCAAGGGATACCAAACTTGGTCCTGAAGAAATTACAAGAGATATTCCAAATGTGGGAGAAGATGCCCTTCGAGATTTGGATGCAAGAGGAATTGTCCGTATTGGTGCAGAAGTACGTCCAAACGATATTTTAGTTGGAAAAGTAACACCAAAAGGAGAAACAGAATTAACAGCAGAAGAAAGATTATTAAGAGCTATTTTTGGTGAAAAAGCAAGAGAAGTTAGAGACACTTCTTTAAGAGTACCACATGGAGAAACTGGTATTATTGTAGATGTTAAAATATTTACAAGAGAAAATGGTGACGATATTGGACCAGGTGTCAATCAACTGGTTAGAGTTTATATTGCACAAAAAAGAAAAATTTCTGTAGGGGATAAAATGGCGGGTAGACATGGAAATAAAGGTGTTGTTTCCAGAGTATTACCTGTGGAAGATATGCCATTTTTACCAAACGGCAGACCATTAGATATTGTATTAAATCCTTTGGGTATTCCTTCCCGTATGAACATCGGGCAAGTATTGGAAACGCATTTAAGCCTTGCAGCGAAAGCATTAGGCTGGAAAGTAGCTACCCCTGTTTTTGATGGTGCAGATGAAGTTAGCATTATGGATACTTTAGAAATGGCAAACGATTATGTGAATACAGAGTGGGAAGAATTTTCTGAAAAATGGAAAGATTTACTGCAAGGAGACATCTATGATGAGCTTTATGAAAATAGAGAACATAGAGAAGAATGGAAAGGGGTTAAACTGAGCAGAGATGGCAAAGTTGAACTTCGTGATGGTAGAACTGGGGAATTGTTTGACAATCGTGTTACGATTGGTTTTATGCATTATTTGAAACTCCACCACTTGGTAGATGATAAAATTCATGCACGTTCTACAGGTCCTTATTCTCTTGTTACACAGCAACCACTGGGTGGTAAAGCACAGTTTGGTGGTCAGAGATTTGGAGAAATGGAGGTTTGGGCGTTAGAGGCATATGGTGCTGCTTATACACTCCAAGAGATTTTGACAGTAAAATCAGATGATATTGTAGGTCGTGTCAAAACCTATGAATCTATTGTCAAAGGAGAGAATATTCCAGAGCCTGGTGTTCCAGAATCTTTCAAAGTGTTGTTAAAAGAACTACAATCCTTAGCTTTAGATATTCGCGTATTGAGAGAAGACCAGACAGAAGTAGAAATCAAAGAATCTATTGATGATATTGATGACTTAAATATGAATATTGACGGATATGAAAGAGATGAGGATGAAATGCCTTTCAGAAAACCAGAGCAGCCAATCTCTGAAGAAGAAGATTTAAGAGATTTTCTTTTTGATGATGAAGATAGCATGGAGTCAGAAGAAGATGAGGATGATTATATAGATGAGTATGCAGATGATGAATATGCAGACGATGAACTGGACGACATGGATGATTTAGATGATGAGGAATAAGAAAGGAGCATGATAGTTCATGACAGCACAAAATGCGGAACAGGGTATTGTTTTTGATTCTATCAAAATCGGCTTAGCATCTCCTGAAAAAATACATGAATGGTCAAGAGGGGAAGTTAAAAAACCAGAAACCATTAACTACAGAACATTAAAACCAGAACGAGATGGATTGTTTTGTGAAAGAATTTTTGGTCCAACCAAAGACTGGGAATGTCATTGTGGAAAGTATAAAAGAATCCGCTATAAAGGCGTTGTATGTGATAGATGTGGGGTAGAAGTTACAAAGGCAAAAGTCAGAAGAGAAAGAATGGGACATATTGAATTAGCTGCTCCTGTGTCTCATATCTGGTATTTTAAAGGAATTCCTTCCCGTATGGGTTTGATACTTTCTATGTCCCCAAGAGCATTGGAAAAGGTGTTATACTTTGCCTCCTATGTTGTGCTTGACCCTGGCGATACAGAGTTGCAGTATAAACAACTTTTAACAGAAAAAGATTTTAGAGAAGCTTATGACAGATATGGGAATGCATTTAAAGCTTCTATGGGTGCAGAGGCAATTAAACAACTGCTGATGGACATTGACTTAGAAAAAGAAGCACTGGAGTTAAAAAAACAACTTTCAGATACAACAGGACAAAAAAGAATCAGAATTATTAAACGTTTGGAAGTTTTAGAATCTTTTAGACTTTCAAATAATAAACCAGAATGGATGATATTAGATGCAATTCCAGTTATTCCGCCAGATATTCGCCCAATGGTACAATTAGATGGTGGTCGTTTTGCAACCAGTGATTTGAATGACCTTTATAGACGTGTCATTAACAGAAACAATCGTTTAAAAAGATTGCTTGATTTGGGTGCACCTGATATTATTGTAAGAAATGAAAAAAGAATGTTACAGGAAGCGGTAGACGCTTTAATTGATAATGGTAGAAGGGGCAGACCTGTCACTGGTCCCGGTAATAGACCTTTGAAATCTCTTTCTGATATGTTAAAAGGAAAACAAGGTCGTTTCCGTCAGAACTTGTTAGGAAAACGTGTTGATTATTCTGGACGTTCTGTTATTGTTGTTGGTCCAGAATTAAAAATTTATCAGTGTGGTTTACCAAAGGAAATGGCGATAGAGTTGTTTAAACCGTTTGTTATGAAAAAATTGGTAGAAGATGGTTTAGCACATAATATTAAATCTGCAAAAAGGATGGTTGAACGTCTGCAAACAGAGGTTTGGGATATTTTGGAGGATGTTATTAAAGAACATCCTGTTATGCTCAATAGAGCACCAACCTTGCACAGATTGGGGATTCAAGCTTTTGAGCCAGTTTTAGTAGAAGGTAGAGCAATTAAACTGCATCCTTTGGTATGTACTGCTTATAATGCGGACTTTGACGGTGACCAGATGGCGGTTCATGTTCCGCTGTCTGTAGAAGCACAAGCAGAATGTCGTTTCTTGTTACTTTCTCCAAACAACTTATTAAAACCTTCAGATGGTGGTCCAGTTACGGTACCTTCTCAGGACATGATATTAGGAATGTACTATTTGACACTGGAAAAAGATGGGGAAATGGGAGAAGGAAAAGCTTTTAAGGATGAAAAAGAAGCTATCCTTGCTTATGATAACCATGTTATTACCCTTCATGCAAAGATTAAAGTCAGAAGAACTTTGGAATTTAATGGTGTAAAAGAATCCAGAATGGTAGATACTACAGTTGGAAGAATTATTTTTAATGAAGCGATTCCACAAAATTTAGGATATGTGGATAGAACCAATGAAGAAGAAAAATTTCAATATGAAATTCATAACTTAGTAAAAAAGAAAGATATTGGTAAGATTATTAATAGATGTATTAACCGTTGTGGCTCTACAGAAACGGCTGCTGTATTAGATCAGATTAAAGCGTTAGGATATAAATTTTCTACTAGAGCTGCTTTAACAGTTTCGGTATCTGATATGGTAATCCCTGAAAAGAAAAAGGATTATCTATTAGAAGCAGAAGGACAAGTGGAAGAAATTACAAAAAAATTTAGACGTGGTTTGATGACAGATGAAGAACGCCATAATAAAGTTATTGATGCATGGAATATTGCCAATGATAAAATTACAGATGCTTTGCTTGCTGGGCTTGGTAAGTATAATAATATCTTTATGATGGCAGATTCTGGTGCCCGTGGTTCTAATAGCCAGATTAAACAGCTTGCCGGTATGAGAGGTTTGATGGCAAACCCTTCTGGTGGAATTATCGAATTGCCAATTAAATCAAATTTCCGTGAAGGACTTTCCGTTTTGGAATACTTTATTTCTGCACATGGTGCTAGAAAAGGTCTAACAGATACTGCTTTAAGAACAGCCGACTCTGGCTATTTAACACGTAGGTTGGTTGACGTTTCTCAAGATATTATTATTAGAGAGTGGCAGTGTTGTGAAGATATGGGAGAAGAAACACCTGGGCTTTGGGTATCTGCTTTTATGGATGGCAATGAGTTGATTGAAAGCTTGCAAGATAGAATCAGAGGTCGTTGGTCTATTTTGGATATTGTTCATCCGGAAACAGGTGAAATATTGGTACCAAAAGATAGCATGATAATGCCAGACCAAGCAGAAAAAGTAGAAAAGGCTGGTGTAAAAAAGGTTTTAATCCGAACAGTATTGACTTGCCGTTCCGAAATTGGTATTTGTTCCAAATGTTACGGTGCCAATATGGCTAGCGGTCGTTTTGTCCGTATTGGGGAATCTGTTGGAATTATTGCAGCGCAGTCTATCGGTGAACCGGGTACACAGTTAACGATGAGAACATTCCATACAGGTGGTATTGCAGGGGATGATATTACACAAGGTTTGCCTCGTGTTGAGGAACTTTTTGAGGCAAGAAAGCCAAAAGGTCTTGCGATTATTGCAGAGTTTGGAGGAAAGGTAACTATCAGTGATACCAAAAAGAAAAGAGAAGTTATTATAACGAATCCAGAAACAGGCGAAACGAAAGATTATTTAATCCCTTATGGTTCTCGTATTAAAGTATATGATGGGGATATGATAGAAGCTGGTGACGAAATCACAGAAGGTAGTGTAAATCCTCATGATATTTTGAAAATCAAGGGAATTCGTGGTGTACAGGATTATATGATACAAGAAGTGCAAAGAGTATACCGTTTACAAGGTGTGGAAATCAATGATAAGCATATTGAAGTTATTGTAAGACAAATGCTTAAACGTGTAAAAATTGAGGAAAATGGGGATACAGACTTTTTACCGGGTAGCCTTGTGGATTGGCTTGCTTTTGAAAATACCAATGCAAGAATGGCAGAAGAAGGCAAAGAATTGGCAAAGGGGTATCGTGTTCTTTTGGGAATTACAAAAGCTTCTCTTGCAACAGACTCTTTCCTTTCCGCAGCATCGTTCCAAGAAACCACAAGAGTATTGACAGAAGCGGCAATTAAAGGAAAAATTGACCCGCTGATTGGTTTGAAGGAAAATGTTATTATTGGTAAACTTATCCCGGCTGGTACGGGTATGCAAAGGTACCGTAACATTGATATTGAAGTAGAGCAGGAAACAGACTTAGAAGATGATTATTTCTATACAGATTATAATGTATAATATAAAATCTCCTTACTTTTTAAAGTAGGGAGATTTTATTATTCGACATTTATTATTGTATGTTAAAGTTATTTGTTATTTCATTCAGAAAGGAGAGCATATTTATGTGGATAAAAAATTATTTACATAAAATTTTAAGTGTATTTTTATTTATTATTTTAAGCTTTTCACTTTTTAATTTTTCTGCTATGGCTTCAGAAAGTACAAATTTAGTTTCTTTACAAAGAGCTGCTGATATAGAAATGAGAGAACCTCTAGCAAAATTATCAAAAGAAAAGTTTATTCAATTAAAAAATAATATTTTAGTTCATTATATTGTTCCATTTTTAACCTTTCTTTCTTTAACAACAGAATATTCTCCATTAAAATTGCTTTTTTCTATTATTGCTGTAACCATTATTTTATTAGATACTTTTATAAAACGTAAGTGAAAATATTAATTATCAGCTTGTTAAAGAACTTTGAAGGCTAGCCCTCAAACACCCACAAGCCTTTGAAAAGGCTTGATCGAAACTTTTAAATGGAAACTTCGTTTCCTTAAAAAATGTTGATTTGATAAGGAAAAACACTAGTTTTTCCATGAAAGTTTTTTGTCCAACTTTTTT
>CAJTZO010000026.1 GCA_910583755.1 uncultured Clostridia bacterium | reverse complement strand
AGTCTGTCAATAAAGTCTTCTTTTGTGGGTTTCACCCACACCCACCAACTTTTTTTTAAAAAAGTTGGACAAAAAATTTTCATGGAAAAACTAACGTTTTTCCTTATAAAGTCAATCTTTTTAGCAAAACGTTAGTTTCGCATTAAAGTTCTTTGGGGAATTTGAGGGCTAACCCTCAAGGTTTTTCCTTCCGTTTTATGCAATATTTTTCAAAAAAGTTCTTTACAAAAAACATCAGCCATTGTATAATAACTTGCGTATATTATCAAACACAAAGAAAGGGACAGTAAGACTTTAAAACACCTTTACAGAGAGTTGTCATTTTGCTGAAAGACAATATAAAAAAGTTCTGAATATCACCCTGGAGTGGCAAGCTGAAAAAAATTTGAGTAAGCTTTGACGGTTTTCTCCGTTATGGAAAACATAATGTTTGTTATGCACATGAAAATAAATCAGGTGGTAAAGTCTTTTTGTCCTGTTTGGGAAAAAAGGCTTTTTTAGTTGTATTGTATTATGGTATACTATAAAATAAAAATAAAGGAGGATTTTTTTATGTATGACAAAGTGTCTACCAACCTTAATTTTGTAGAACGTGAAGTGGAAGTTCAAAAGTTTTGGAAAGAAAATAATATTTTTGAAAAAAGTAATGCATCCAGAGAGGGCTGCCCTGTTTTTACCTTTTATGATGGCCCTCCAACAGCAAACGGTAAACCACATATTGGACATATCATTACTCGTGCTGTAAAAGATTTAATTCCTCGTTATAAAACAATGAAGGGTTACAAAGTATTAAGAAAAGCAGGATGGGATACCCACGGTTTGCCTGTCGAATTGGAAGTTGAAAAATCTTTGAATATCAGTGGTAAACCACAAATTGAAGAATATGGCATTGAACCTTTTATCGGAAAATGTAAAGAAAGTGTTTGGAAATATGAAGGCGAATGGCGTGAAATGAGTGACCGTGTTGGCTTTTGGGCGGATATGGATAATCCTTATGTTACGTATCACAATGACTACATTGAATCAGAATGGTGGGCTTTAAAACAAATTTGGGACAAAGGATTGCTCTATAAAGGACACAAGGTTGTACCTTATTGCCCTCGTTGTGGTACAGCTCTTTCTAGCCATGAAGTTGCACAAGGATATAAAGATGTAAAAGAAACTTCTTGTATCACAAAATTTAAAGTGGAAGGAAAAGAAAAGGAATATTTCCTTGCATGGACAACCACTCCATGGACATTACCTTCTAATGTTGCCTTAACTGTCAATGCAAAAGAAGAATATGCAAAAGTAAAATATAAAGAGGAATATTTTATCCTTGCTTCTGCCTTGTTAGATGACGTTTTAGGGGAAGGAAATTATGAAGTAGTAGAAACCAAAACAGGAAAAGAATTAGAATATCAAAGATATGAACCATTGTTTGACTTTATCGAAACAGACCCAAAAGGGTTTTATGTAACTTGTGACGACTATGTAACATTAACAGATGGTACAGGTGTTGTTCACTCTGCTGGCGCATTTGGTGAAGATGATGCTCGTGTATGCCAAAAATATGATATTGTCTTCCGTCAATATGTGGATAGTCAAGGCTTTATGACAAAAGAAGCAGGTCCTTTTGCTGGTAAATTTGTAAAAGATGCTGACCCATTGGTATTAGATTATTTAAAAGAAAGTGGCGCATTGTTTGCAGCAATTCCATTTGAACATAATTATCCTTTCTGTTGGAGATGTGACACACCACTTATCTACTATGCTAGAAGTACATGGTTTATCAAAATGACAGCATTAAGAGATAATTTAGTAGCCAATAACCGTACCATTAACTGGTATCCAGATAATATTAAAGAGGGACGTTTTGGAAACTTCTTGGAAAATGTGATTGACTGGGGCTTAAGTCGTGAACGTTATTGGGGTACTCCACTTCCTATTTGGGAATGTGAATGTGGACATAGACATACCATTGGTAGTATTGCAGAATTAAAAGAAATGTCTCCAGATTGTCCAGAAGACATTGAACTTCATAAGCCTTTTATTGATGCAGTTCATATCACTTGTCCAGAATGTGGAAAATTAATGACAAGAGTTCCAGAGGTTATTGACTGTTGGTTTGACAGCGGAAGTATGCCTTTTGCACAGTTCCACTATCCATTTGAAAACAAAGAACTTTTTGATGCAAACTTCCCAGCAGACTTTATCAGTGAAGCAGTTGACCAAACAAGAGGCTGGTTCTATACTTTACTTGCAGTTAGCACTTTGCTTTTTGATAAATCTTCTTTTAAAAACTGTATTGTATTGGGACATGTTCAGGATAAAGACGGACAAAAAATGAGTAAACACAAAGGCAATGTGGTTGACCCTTGGGATGCATTAAACAAACAAGGTGCTGATGCGGTTCGTTGGTACTTCTATGCCAACAGTGCGCCATGGCTGCCTAGTCGTTACTATGAAGAAGCAGTTAACGAAATGCAAAGAAAATATATGGGTACCCTTTGGAACACCTATGCTTTTTATGTACTTTATGCAGAAATTGACCAGTTTAATCCAACAAAATATCAACTGGATTATGAAAAATTATCTCCTATGGATAAATGGATTCTTTCTAAACTGCAAACTTTAAATAAATTTGTAGATGAAGGTCTGGAATCTTATAAAATTACAGAACCTGCTAGAGCAATGGCAGAATTTGTAGATGACTTGAGTAACTGGTATGTTAGAAGAAGTAGAGAACGTTTCTGGGGCAAAGATATGCCACAAGACAAAATTAATGCTTATATGACATTACACACTGTTTTAGTGACAATGGCAAAATTGACAGCACCTTTTACCCCATTTATTGCAGAAGAAATTTATAATAACATTGTGAAAAAGGTAGATGAAACTGCTAAAGAAAGTGTTCATCTTTGTGACTGGCCAGAATATCATGCAGAATGGGTTGACAAAGATTTAGAAGATAACATGGACTTTGTATTAAAAATTGTTGTAGAAGGTCGTGCTGCAAGAAATGCAGCTAATATGAAAAACCGTCAGCCTATGGCAATGATGTATGTCAAAGCAGAGCAGGAATTGCCTCAAGAATATCAAGACATTATCAAAGAAGAATTGAACATTAAAAATGTTACTTTTACCCAAGATGTGGAAGGTTTTACAACATATACCTTTAAGCCACAATTAAGAACATTAGGTAAAAAATATGGTAAACTTGTCCCAAAAATTGGAGAAGCCTTAAAAGTAGTGGATGGTAATACCTTTATGGATACCTTAAAAGCAGATGGTAAAGCAACCCTTGTAATTGATGGCGAAAATGTTGTATTAGAACAAGAGGATGTTTTAGTTGATACCGCAGAAAAAGATGGTTTTGTTACTTCTAAAAACAATGATGTGACAGTTGTTATTGATACAAACTTAACACCAGAACTGATTGAAGAAGGTTTTGTTCGAGAAATTACAAGCAAAATCCAAACAATGAGAAAAGAAGCAAACTTTGAGGTTATGGACAAAATTAAAGTATATCATGAAGGTAGTGCAAAAATCGCTGAAATTATCGCAAACAATGATATTAAATCAGATGTTTTAGCAGAAGAATTTGTAGCTGGAAAAGGTGGTACGCATACCAAAGAATGGAATATCAATGGTGAAAAGGTAACACTTGGTGTTGAAAAATTATAATTGATATTAAAAAAATAGAGGGGAACTTTCGTTCCCCTCATCTTGTCAAAAAACCTTAAGGGCTAGACCTCAAACCTTAATGCGAAACTAGTGTTTCGCTAAAAAGATTGATTTGATAAGGAAAAACGCTAGTTTTTCTATGAAAGTTTTTTGTCCAACTTTTTTAAAAAAATTGGTGGATGTGGGTGAAACCTACAAAAAAAGACTTTATTGACAGACTGGGAGAACTTTTGTTCCTTCACTTATTCCAAAAGAATTTTAATCTTGACAATATTTCCACTTTATAGTATAATAATTAAGATATGCGGATATGGCGGAATTGGCAGACGCGCAAGATTCAGATTCTTGTCCCAGTATTGGTGGTGCAGGTTCAAGTCCTGTTATCCGCATGATATATCCCTTGATTTTTCAAGGGGTATTTTTTTTGTGTTGCATCTTTACGAACGATACAAATAATCAATCCTTTCTTTTTTTACTTTCCCTTTTTCCAAATTATCTAATATTTCCATTGTCTTATCTTTCCATATGTTTCTTTCCTTCTATCACAAAACAAAAGGACTGTTTCTAATTTTATGAAACAGTCCTTTTTATTAGATATTCGTTTGTTCTGTACCAATAATAATTTTAATATCAACATCTGCTGGTAACAAGTTCTCCTCATCCATTTCTACTCTTGCATCTAAGAAATAATCCTTTAAATCCCCACCAATTCCTTGTTCTTTTACAATAATACGGGTATATTCCTTTTTTGCACCTGTATAGGTAGAAACGCCTGAAATATGATATCCTTCGTCTTGCAAATAATCCCTTACTCTACCTGCAAGTCCTTCTGTATAACCACCATTTGCAACCTCTATGGTATATTCTCTGCTGTCACTGGTTTCTTCTTCTTCCTCCAAGCCAATGCCAAAGAAAATTCTATCTACCATTTTTTTGGTTTCTTCTTCATTATAAATATAATAAGAAACTCTATCAATATCCTGTGGTACACCAGGCAGCAGTTCCATTTTTATTTTATTGGGGTCTACCATACTAACATAATTTACATACTTTAAAGCATCTGATAGCGTAACATCTGTTTCTACATCAGAATAAAGCATTTCAATATAACCAGGTATATTCTTCATAATTGTGTCACTACTAGTTACTTTTTTTGCAAACGCCTTTAAAAACTGCTGTTGTACTTCTACACGGGCAATGTCACCCATTTTATAACTTCGAAAGCGAACAAGCTGTTCTGCTTTATCTCCATCTAAAACTTGTCTACCCGCTTTTAAATTGATGAGCAAATTTTGAACAGGGTCTTTATAATACATATCCTGTGGTACATTTACTTCTACCCCCCCTATGGTATCCACTATTTTCCGAAATGCGTTTAAATCGACTTTTACATAATGGTCAATTTCTATTCCAAGCATACTTTCTAGCTGCTTAACAAGCATTTTGCAGCCATCTTCTTTTCCAGCATAAGCATGAACTGCATTTAATTTTGTAGGAGATTGATAATATTTTTTTTTCTGTTTCATTTCACTTGTGACCGTTGGTACAATTTCCACTCTGGTATCTCTTGGCAAAGAAACAAGACTTGTCATTTGTTTTTCACTGTCAAAATGCGCAACAAACATAACATCTGTACGGGTACCATCCCCATCTACACCAAATACTGCTACATTAATTTTAATATTCTTCTTTTTTAAGGCATCTAAAAGACTGGTATCTTTTGCAGTGCTGGAAGTTGGTTGTTTTTCTGGTACTTGTGCTGTTTCTATTTTTTCAGTACCAAATCCTCCTGTTATTTTATAATAAGCAAATGCAGCACCACCTGCTCCAATGCAAAAAATAAATATAATACTTAATACGATTTTAAAAAATGTAGCAAGCAGCCCTGATTTTTTTTTCTGTTTTTGTCTTGGCATACTTCTTTGCGGAGGCGGCTGATGAAATCTTCCTTTATTTGCATACCTATCCATTCTTTTACCCATTTTTCTCCACCTTTATTATTATTATCATACAAATCTTTTATATCGCTTCTTCATTTTCTTCCTCATTCAATTCTTCTGTTTCTTTTAATTCTTCTTCCGGATTTTCTTTTTCTATCCCATAAAATACTCTGTCCACTAATTCTTTGGTGCCTTCCTCATCATGGTCAAAATAAGCACCACCTGTTCCGGGTATCGTTTCCATTGTCATTTTATTGACATCAATGTCTTTGATATATTTTGCATATTTTAGAACATCCTTCAAAGTTGCATCTGTTTCAATGGACTCCCACAAAACTTTTGCAATATCAGGCAAATTTTCAAGGATGGTTGAAGTAGAACCTACCTTTTCCAATAATGCTTTCATAAAATCCTGTTGTACTTGGATTCTTTTTAAATCTTTTTGTGCATAGCCTTCTCGAAAACGAACAAGCTGTTCTGCTTTTTTACCATCAAGGTGCTGATATCCAGGCTGTAAATCAATATACAAGTTTTGAACAGGGTCATTATAATACAAACGTTCCTCTACTTCCATATCCACACCACCTACGGCATCCACAATTTCACGGAACGCATCTAAATCTACCTTTACAAAATAATCAATTTCAATGTTTAATAAATCTTCTAACATTTCTACTGAAAATTTATCTCTGTATTCTTCGCCTGCATAAGCATGTACTTCTGTTAATTTACATTGTCCTTTGACACCATTTCTATAAGGAATAAACTTATTTCTTTCTTCCAAAGAAGCAAGCATTTCTTCTGTCATAACCACACGGGTATCTCTTGGAACAGATACAAAATGAATATCCTTTGTTTCCTCATGAAAAGAAACAATAAAATTAACATCTGTTCGGAATCCATCATTATCCACACCAAATACTGCTACATTGACTGGCTTAACGGGTTCTTTTTCTTTGATTTCTTCTTTTAGTTGTTCTACCTTAACTGGTTCTGGATTGACTGCTTTTTTGCTATGGTCTTTTCCAACTCCTTCTTTTCTTAACACCATACGAAACCCTACTACGCTACATACTGTAACAAGTAAGAGTAAAAACAGCAGAAGCATATTTCTTCTTCTTTTTCTTTTCTTTTTTTGATATCTTATCATTCTTGGTCCATTCACAATTTTTCTCCCACTTCATCCCATATCATTGTTTGTTCCTTTATCGTCTTTTATTATAGCAAAATCCAAAAAACAATACAACACCTTTTTCATGCTTTCTTGTAAAGAAAACCCGTCAATAAAACCTTTTTTTGTGGACTTCACCCACACCCACCAACTTTTTTAAAAAAAAGTTGGACAAAAAACTTTACTGGAAAAACTAGCGTTTTTCCTGATAAAATCAATCTTTTTAGCGAAACGCTAGTTTCGTATTAAGGTTCTATCTTTTCGTCAAATAACTTGTAGTATTGCCAACCAGCAAGATACTCTATTTTTTCCAATTCTTCTGCTGTCGCTTCTTCTTTGTCTTTATAATACCCTTTAGAAAAAAGAGCACCATTTGCCATAACAGGAATTTCTTTTCTCATTTCATTGACATAGTCATAAAGGGGAGAAAGCCCATCTAATCCAATCAGTTCTATCAGCATAGCACCTAAATAATAAGAGTTAATAACATTTCCTTCTGGTAGTTGCAATTCTTGTTTTCTTTCTAATAACTTTGTGCTCTCTTTCGCACTTTGATTTTGCCAGATAAAATAAGGTGTTTCATATACACCAAGTCTTTGCTCTGCTGTTCCTTCAATATCAATATCATACTCCAATATTTCAAAAAAGTCCGTTCCATTGGAAAAACCGGGTAAATGGTCTCCAAAATAGACCACAACAACAGGTTCTTCCAGTTCCTCTAAAGCTGTCAAAAGTTTCGCAATTGATGCATCCACATCTTTTACTCCATTAAAATAATTATAAAGCATATTTTTTTCATTAGCCGTTAAAAAGATATCTGTATCAAAATTCTTTGCAGTGTCATGGTATTTATCTTGATAAGGGCCATGATTTTGTATGGTAACGGTAAAGGAAAAAAGTGGATTCTCACTTTGTTCTATATGTTGATACAATGTATTTAATATCATATCCACTGCAGCATCATCTGTAATATACCCTCCTTTGCTTTGTTCATAAGGATGAAAAGAGGAAAGATGAAGAAAGTCATCAAAACCAAAATATGGATAAACATTAAAACGATTATAAAACCAATGATAACCGGGATGGATTGCCAAGGTATCATAACCAATTTGGGATAACCTTCTAGGCAAAGCATCAAATTTTTTTCTAACAAAGTCATAAGAAGGTGAATTATTATTTAAGCATACTGTAGGACAAGCAGTTAGTACATCATATTCTGTGTCAGCAGTTCCTCCGCCAAAATTAGGCACCACAATATGCCCTGCGATTACATCCTCCTGACAAATAATTTTTTTATATTCTTCCATAGGGTCAGTATAGTTAGAAAAATCAATGTGTTCATTGATACTTAAGTCAGAATAAGCTTCTCCCATAATCATAATAATATTGGGTAAATTTTCGGTTTGTTGCTTTGTAACACTTGGGGGATGTTCTGCTTGTGCATACTGTAATGGATGGTAACCAGTCGGTTTTTTCACAGTCATCAGATTAATATTTCGGAAAAAGCAATAGACAAATCCTTTAGAATGATATTGATTTACAGAAAAATAAATATTGCCTAACACTGGATATTTATTATATTCTCTTTCATTGGCATACCATGTTTGATTGACAAACAGTCCTCCTGCTAAAACAGCAAGAATACCAGCAATTCTTATACTACGATTCATTTTTTTATTTTTAAACAAAAGGAGAGTACCGAACAGGAATAACAAAAATAAAAAAAACATGGATTTTACTTCTTCCAGCATTGTTTTATCAAATCCTTGTATAATGCCAAGCAATTCCCGCACTAATGTAATATCAGAAGGCATAACTGGGTCTTGTCGCATCTGTATTTTCATATTATTTGCAAAAGCAAGACTATAAAAAATTCCGCTCCACAAGCAAATACTAAACAGGGTATGATTGGTAATAAAATAAAACAGAAGGATAACAAAGAGAATCGGAAAACAATTTAACCAAAATAAAAAAGGATAGTCTTTTAAATTTCGTTCAAAAAAGAATATTTGTTCTAGTTCGGCTGAGGTATTTAAAGAAAACAATATTTCTGTTAACTTTATGGAACAAAAACAAATCAGTATTATGGAAAGGAAGTGCCCTATTTTTATTCTTTTTCTTTTCATATTATCTCTCCCACATGTTTCATAATTTTTTTATGATTTTTTGCATACAAATATCATTTTAAGGTTAATTGACGATTTTTGTCAAATAAAAGAAATTTATTTTTTATATGTTATGGTAAATTATTAGAAAAAAAATGTAAACCCTTTCTTGAATTAAAAAAACATAATTTTCTTTTTTTAAAAAACCTATTGACAAATTGTTTTGTTTATTGTATTATAACTCTTGTCTTCATTTTTAATACTTCGTGAGCATAGCTCAGCTGGATAGAGCGTCTGACTACGGATCAGAAGGCCGGGAGTTCGAATCTTCTTGCTCACACTAAAAAAGGTGCTATTATTTGTATAGCATCTTTCTTTTATCGTAAAAAAACCTGTTTCAGGCAGAGAACCAATTCCCTACCTGAAACAGGTTTTTAATCTTCTAGTTGAAATTTTACAACTTGCTCATTTAAAATACCAGCCTGTTCTGCCAAATCTCCACTTGCTGCGGCAGAATCCATAACAACATCACAATTTACTTGCACAACATTTGAAATTTGTTTTAATCCTTGTGAAATCTGATTTACCGTTTGTGATTGGTCACGTGTTGTTTCAAAAATAGAACTTACAGACTGAGATACTTTTTCTGCACTTTCCACCACTTCTTGCAAAGACTGACTAGTAATGTTGGAAATATGACTTCCTTTTTCTACAGCGGTCACGGTACTTTCAATCAAAAGTGCTGTATTTTTTGCTGCTTCTGCAGATTTGTTTGCCAAATTTTTTACTTCATTTGCCACCACTGCAAAACCTTTCCCTGCAATACCTGCTCTTGATGCCTCTATACTAGCATTCAAAGACAATATTTTTGTTTGAGAAGCAATATCATCAATCGTCTTTATGACTTTAATAATTTCTTTTGATTTTCCGTCAATCGTTCCCATTGCTTCTACCAATTCATTCATATATCCGCTACAAGTTTTAATCTTTTCATGAGATTGCACATTTTCTTTTTCTGCAATGTTCGCAAAATCAGCAGTAATCTCTACCTGTTCAGAAATATGATTAATCGCGTCAGACAATTCTTGAATAGAAGATGCTTGTTCTGCTGCTCCTTGTGATAAAGATTCTGCTCTAGTAGAAACTTGTTCTGCTTCTGCATTGACTTGTTTTGAAACATGCGCAATTTCTTTTAACACTTTTGTTAGTTTTGAACGGATTGTTTGTAAACTTCCTACTAAGACCTCTAAACTGCCGATATAATAAACTTTGTTTTTTTCTACATCAACTGTTAAATTGCCATCTGCCATTTCTCCTAAAATTCTTCCAATATCTTCTACGGATTTTGCTAAATGATGACAAACATCATGGGTAGCATTTGCAATCATGCCAATCTCATCTTTACGGTCATAAAATTGTCCTAACTCCTTATCAGCAGAAAGGTCAAACTTTCCTAAACTAGCAATGGCATCTTCTACTATCATTAATTCTTTCGCTGTCTTTTTTAAAACAAAAAGAGTAGTAAAAATAATCAAAGCAGCTACTACTACACATGCTGAACCAATGATAACCCCTGCTGTAACAACAGGACGAAATACTTCAGAAGCACTATCCTGTACCATAAATACCCAGTTACGATTTTCTAAATATTTATAGGTTACCATTTGTTGTTTGTTGCTTGCATCTTGATAAACATATACATTCGCTTCTATATTTTTTTCTTTTTTTACACGTTCTACAATTTCCAAATGTCCTTTGTCAACGATTTCTTTATTTAGTAAATTTTCATCTTTATGATAAAGATAGCTATTGGTTTCTACATCAATAAAAACATATTCACTATTTGGAAGGCTTTTCAATTTCAATTCTAATAAAGAATCCATCAACCTATTTGCATATACAGCTGCACCTACAAAACCAATGCATTTTTCCCCTTCAAAAATAGGATAATACATAGAAACTACCATATTTCCTGTTCCCGGTGACACCATAATTCCCAAATTACTTAATTCCTTTTGTGACAAAATAGTATCGCGAAAAGTATCTAAAGAATTCCCCTGCCGTGTAGTAATGCCGATTGCTTGGGGAGAAGTATGTGTCAAAACATATGTATCAGGAGTTGCAATATATAAACCTTCAAAAATACCTTTTACCTTTGCAAAATCTTCTGTATATCGTTGTGCTTTTTTTAATAATTCTGGGTCATCTGGATAAGCAAGAAGGTCTCTAACTTCTCTACCTAAAGAAAAAGAAGTTAAATATTCTTCCGCAGATGTGACATAATCATCAATAATTGCGGCTCTGGATTGTACTGCATTTGTCATTTCATTTGTAATACTTTCTCGCACAATGGATTTAATATTATTTGATATAATCATCCAAAGAATCAAAAGACCAAGCAAAGTAATGACTATCGTCAGCACACTAATTCTTGTAACTAATTTTTGGTTTTTTAGGAAATGTTTCATACATACAAAGTCCTTTCTTTTTAATTTATTTGCTTATCTTCATGATTTTATAGTATTATTTTTTTATAATCATTTTTCATTTTTTCTTGTACTTTTATACTATTTATTAATACCTTTTCTAAAAGTTCCTGAAAAAGTATCTTTTCTCCAAAGGACATTCCTTCTAACATTGGTTGTTTCTCTTGTTGCATAGGAAGAAAAATTTCATGATGACATTGAAGCCCCTTTTCTAATAAACGAATTTTTTTAACTCTTTTATCACTTGGATTTTTTATATCTTCTGTATACCCATTTTTTGTTAAATGGTTTGCCATCCTTGCAATGACAGATTGAGATAAACTTAATTCTTTTTCTAATTGTTTTAAGGAAAGTTCATAATTTTCCGCTTCTGCCAAAAGTCCTATCATACCAACTTGTGTCCAACTTAAATCTGTATTTTTTAACCATTGCTTTGCAATTCGTTCCCAAATAAAATTAATTTGTCGCATTAAATAACTACAAATAATGCCATTACTCATATCCTCAGCCTTTCTTTCCATTATTACAATTTTTAATGTAAAAACATTATTTTTTGATGATAAAGATATTTTGAATTAATCTACTAAATTCGTATAAAACAAACATTTTTTCATGAGAATTTTAGCATATTTACTTTTAGAAATCAATACCCCATACTGGAACCTCAAGAGGAAAATGGATTGACAAAAAGATAACCTCTATGGCATAATAATTTTAGTATCTATCGTTATAGTATTCACTATTTATAAACTTTGTGAGAGGGTGATTGAATATTGTCTGGACAAATTTATCATATGATTCAAAATGTCATCACACAAAAATCAAAAGGAAACCAAATTATTGCAAGAAGTATTAAAACAAAAATGATTTTAAAAGGAATTGCTGTTGACAAGTATACTCCTTCATCGCCAGATGACCCTATTGTTGTACAAAAAGTAAAAGATGTAGCAAAAGAATTTGGATTATAAAAAATTGAAGAAAAGGTGGAATAACATTGGCAATAAGAACACTTTCTATTAAAGGAACTGATAGCCGGGACATGGCACAACAGGCAAAAACAGCTTTAAAAGATTTTGATGCAGAGTTATTAGTATTTTTTGCTTCCAGTTTTTATGATACTTCTTTACCAGCAAAAGAATTAAGCGCTGCATTTCCTCATAGCAGAATTATTGGCTCAACTTCTCATAGTGAGTATTGTAATTCTAGCTATACAGACCATTCTGTTAGCATTATGGCGATTGACAAGCAAAGTGTTGAAGATGTTTGTATTCGAGTCGTAGAAAATATGGAACAGGAAAAAATAAAGCTTTATGATTTACTAAGCGAAATGGAAGACCAATTTGGAGGACAAGAGGAAATTTTTAATCACTTTGACCGTTATGTTGGAATTGTTTTATTTGAATCCAGTGCAAAGGCAGAAGAAGCTTTTATGGATTCTCTTGGAACAGCTTCTGATATTTTGTTTGTTGGTGGTTCTTCTTCTTCCACAGAAAATAATATTTCCAAAGTTTATGCAGACGGAAAATCTTACACAAAAGCAGCTGTATTAGCAATTTTAAAAACAGTAAATGGTTATGATATTTTGAAAACACAAAGTGCTTGTATTCTATCCGAACAAGCATTACTTGTAACAAAATCAAACTTACATCAGCGTATTCTTTATGAATTTGACCATCGTCCTTGCGGGGAAGTATATGCGGAAGTGCTTGGAGTACCAAAAGAACAAATTCAAAATTATTTTGTATCGAATCCTTTGGGGATTGTAGCAGAGGGTGAAATTTTTGTTCGTACTTTTGACCAAATAAAAGAAGATGGGATTACACTACATTGTGGTTTACCAGAAGGTGCAGAAATTCATGTTTTAAAAATTGGTGATATTATATCAGATACAAAAAAAGCATTGGATAGTGTTATTACCTATTCTCCAGCAGGGGTTATCAATTTTAATTGCTTATATCGTACCTTTGAAATGCTATCTAAGGAATTAACAGATGCTTATTGTTCCTTGTTTGGACGTTACGCCAGCATCGGATTTTCTACATCTGGAGAAGCCTTTTTAGGACATATCAACGAAACATCTACTATTTTAGTAATAAAATAATGATTGGAAAGCCTCCAACAAAGTTGGAGGCTTTTACTTATCAATAAAGTCTTTTTTTTGTAGGTTTCACATTTTTTAAGGAAACATCATTTCCATTTCAAAGTTTCGGTCAAGCATTTGAGAGGCGCAGAATGTCCAGTGGACATTCTCTTTGTACTGACCGGAATAAAATGTAGACAAGGTTGTCAAAAATACACTTTATGTCTTTGTATAAAATACATAAAGTGTATTTTGTCTTTTTTTTCCGTTAAGAAACTGTTAAGAAAATAAGGTGTTTTTTTTCTATTATTTCAGTGGCAATAAAAAATTTCATTCAAAGGATAAAATCAAATATCATTACAGAAAAAAAAGAATTCCATTTTCATATGTTTGACATGGAAGTTTTAAAAAATAAAGTTTCTCTAAATTCAAGGCAAAAAACCATTTCATATCACAAGATTTATGATAAAAGTAAACCAAAAATAAAATAAAATAGAAGCAGAAACAAAAAAATGAATAATAGAAAATATATTTTTCTTTTTATTATTGTTCATTTTTTATATGATTTCTAAAGATAATCCTGAAAAAATATACTTGCAAAATAAAAAAATACAATTAAAATAATAATTAGCCAGTATATTTTGAGCATTTGATACAGTTTTATACAGGGAGAGAGGAAAGGAGCTCTTATCAAAATATTATATATTAAGAAAGCGTTAAGGAACTTATATCATTTTAATTTTTCAAATGTCTCAAAAAAGAATACACATAACTTTTTGTTAAATGATTAAAAAGGGGGAAATAATATGCAAATATTACAAAGCATTTATAATGTACTTTGGGGCGCTCCAATGTTAATCCTTTTAGTGTTGACACACTTAATTTTAACATTCCGCACTCGTTTTATACAAGCTAGTACATTGAGAGCAATCAAACTTTCTGTTACACCGGATACAGAGGCAAGCGGTGATGTTAGTTCCTTTGGTGCACTTGCTACTGCACTCGCTGCAACAATCGGTACTGGTAATATTGTTGGTGTTGCAACAGCAATTGCTGGCGGTGGTCCTGGTGCAGTATTCTGGTGTTGGTTAACAGGTTTATTTGGTATGGCTACCAAATATGGTGAAGGTCTTTTAGCTGTAAAATACAGAGTAAAAACAGCAGATGGTACTATGTTAGGTGGTCCTATGTATGCTTTGGAAAATGGTTTAAAACAAAAATGGCTTGGTGTTGCCTTTGCAGTTTTTGCAGGTGTTGCATGTTTTGGTATTGGTAACATGACACAAGGAAACTCCATTTCAACTATGGTACAAAGCAATTTCCATGTATCTCCATATATCACAGGTATCGTTTTAACGGTTGGTACTGGTTGTGTTATTCTTGGTGGTGTAAAATCTATCGCAAAAGTTTGTGAAAAATTAGTTCCTTTGATGGCTGGTCTTTACATACTTGGTTGTTTAATTATTTGTGTTATAAATGGTCCTTATTTAGGCAAAGCAATTAGTTTAATTATCAGTAGTGCATTTACAGAACAAGCAATCGCTGGTGGTATTGTGGGCGGTGGCTTAATGGTAGCCCTTCGTTCTGGTGTTTCTCGTGGTTTGTTTACAAATGAATCTGGTTTAGGTTCTGCTCCTATCGCGGACGCAGCAGCGCAAACAAGAAACCCTGTTCGTCAAGCATTGGTTTCTATGTCTGGTGTATTCTGGGATACTATCGTTGTTTGTGCTATGACAGGTCTTGTACTTGTTTCTACTATTGTTAAAAATCCAGATGCAGCAATTAACCCTGCAACAAACGCACTTTACACAGGTGGCGACTTAACAACACACGCATTTTCTACCATTCCAGTTGTTGGACCTATCGTTTTAACCATTGGTTTGATTACCTTTGCTTGGTCAACCATTCTTGGCTGGTCTTACTATGGTGAAAAATGTTGGGAATACCTTTTAGGCAAAAAAGCATTAATGCCTTTTAGAATCCTTTGGACACTTGTTGTATTTATTGGTTGTGTAACTGCTCTTGACTTGGTATGGTTGATTGCCGATATCTTAAACGGCTTGATGGCATGGCCAAACTGTATTGCATTATTAGGATTGAGTGGTGTTATTGTTTCTGAAACAAAAAAATATCTCTGGGATGATAATATGGACGCATTCTCTGATGATGAAATGAAAATTATTGATAATAAATAATGTTCTTTTTTCCAATGAAAAGCCTTTGTTTTACCAAAAACAAGGGCTTTCTTTTTTTGACTAAAAATGACAAAAATTCCAAAACAAAAACACAAAGCGATTGACTTTTGTATGGTCGTATGTTATATTATATAATGAAACGAGGTGAGAAAGTGGCTGCGAAAATGGGTAGGCCAACAGATAATCCTAAAAATATGTCTATAAAGATACGAGCAACAAAAGATGATAGAGAAAAATTGTTATACTGTTGTAAAGAAATGAATAAAACACAATATCAAATTCTTATGGAAGGATTAGAACTGGTCTATGAAAAAATAAATAAAGGAGTTTGTTTCCCGACTACCAATCAAACAAACAAACTCCTAACACCAAAATATTTGGTACAAATATTATAACACAGTACCTCTATTTTGGCAAACGCAAAATTTGTAAAATAAAGTTTTTTTTAAATTGTGACTCTTGTAAAAATAAAATAACAGGAAAGCTGGTGAAAGAATGACATCCAAGGTAGGTAGACCTGTTATAGGAGAGCCTAAAGTAAACGATATCAAAGTGAGGCTGGATGATACAATGCACAAAAAACTTTTAGAGTACTGTGCAAAACATAATACAACAAAAGCAGAAGCAGTAAGACAAGGAATACAATTATTATTATATCAATAACATCAACTTTTATATTTTTCACCTTTAAAAAAGGCTTACACCATCGTGCAAGCCTTCTTTTATTGCCAAAATATTATATAATAACATATCTTCCATCACGTCTTGGTGGCATTTTAGGAGAAATTGCAGGATGTCCTAAGGTTAACATAGCCAAATATTGCCCTTTGTCTGGTGCAAACTTTTGTCGCAATTCTTCACCAATTCCAACCCTTAATGCTGCTGTAAGCCAACAAGTCGCTAATCCTTTATCATAAGCCATCAAACACATGTTTTGAATGGCAGCAGAAGTCCCTTCTACAACAGTTGTAAAGTCCTCATAATTATCTTTTAACAGAAAAACAAGAATACAAACTTTTGCACCACCCATACTATTTAAAAATTCTTTTGTTTCTTCAATCGCTTCTGGGTTTTTTGCAAAACGATTGTCTAATACCGGCTTAAATTTTCCAAACACTTGCCCTGTAATTTGTGCCAACTCTTTTAACTTTTCTTCACTTTTGACTACAACAAAGTACCAAGGCTGCAAGTTAATTCCTGATGGTGCCATTAAACCAGCCTGAATGACTTCCATTAAATCCTCATCAGACACTGGTTCATCCGTATACTTTCGTACACTTCTTCTTCCGTAAATTGCATCTCTTGTTTCCATAAAAGCCCTCCTTTATTTTATAACTATTTACAGTTGAGAAAGTTTTTCTCTCATTGCAATGACATCTTCATTTTCTAAATATTCATCATAGGTTTCTTGTCTATCAATGATACCACCGGGCAATATTTCAATAATTCGATTGGCAATAGTATCCACAAACTGATGGTCGTGGGAATCAAAAAGTAAAGTTCCCTTATAGTCTATTAATCCCTCATTTAATGCGGTAATAGATTCCAAATCAAGATGATTGGTAGGCTCGTCCAATACTAATACATTTGCACCAGAAATCATCATTTTACAAAGCATACAACGTACTCTTTCTCCTCCAGAAAGTACCTTTGCTTGTTTTAATGCTTCTTCTCCTGAAAACAACATCCTGCCAAGCCATCCCCGAATGTCAGCATCATATTGTTCTCCTTCTTTGGCATACGGACGCAACCAGTCAATCAAGCTATCCTCACAATCATCAAAATATTTTGAATTATCTTTTGGAAAATAAGCAGTGGATGTTGTTACACCCCATTTAAAACTGCCTTCATCTGGTTCCAGTTCTCCCATCAAAATCTGAAATAAGGTTGTTCTTGCAATTTCATCTTTTCCAACAAAGGCGACTTTATCATTTGGCGTAATTAAAAAACTAACATTATTTAATACTTTTTTTCCATCAATCGTTTTAGAGATTCCTTTTACTTCCAGTAAATCGTTTCCCACTTCTCTATCTTGTTTAAAATTGGCAAAAGGATATCGTCTTGAGGAAGGTTTAATGGTATCCATTTGTAAATTATCCAGCAATTTTTTACGGGAAGTTGCTTGTTTTGATTTGGAAGCATTGGCACTGAATCTTTGGATAAATTCTTGCAATTCTTTCATTTTTTGTTCTGTTCTTTTGTTTTGGTCTTTTAATTGACGTTGTGTCATTTGAGTGTAGCCATACCAAAAGTCATAATTCCCAACATACATAGTGATTTTACCATAATCAATATCTGCAATATGGGTACAAATTTTATTTAAAAAATGTCTGTCATGAGATACTACAATTACAGTATTTTCAAAATTCATTAAAAAATCTTCCAGCCATTTAATAGAATATAAATCTAAATGGTTGGTAGGCTCATCTAACAACAATATATCTGGATTACCAAACAAAGCCTGTGCTAACAACACTTTTACTTTTTGATTTCCTGTTAACTCTTTCATTTTGACATAGTGAAATTCATTGGTAATACCAAGTCCATTTAATAGGATTTCTGCATTAGATTCTGCTGTCCAACCATCTAATTCTGCAAATTCTCCTTCTAATTCAGAAACACGAATTCCATCTTCATCACTAAAATTTTCTTTGGAATACAGTTTTTCTTTTTCTTCCATGATATCATATAATCTTTTATGACCATACAAAACTGTTTTAACCACTTCAAATTCATCAAACATAAAATGGTCTTGTTTTAAAACTGCCATTCTTTCACCGGGAGTCATAAAAACAGAACCACTATTTGCTTCAATATCTCCAGCTAATATTTTTAAAAATGTAGATTTTCCGGTACCATTTGCGCCAATGAGACCATAACAATTTCCTTTTGTAAAGTTAACATTGACATCTTTAAAAAGTACCCTACCTCCATATTGCAATGTAATATCTTGTGCACTAATCATAATTTTCTCCTTTTTATTCTACTGCTAAATCTTCACCATTTTCTCCTTTTGGTGTTTCTACAATTACAGAACTTTCAATTTGTTTTTCAAAATCAACGGCATTATCCAAAGTTTCTTTTGGAATCTCTATCTTTTTTATTTCATTTATGTCACTATATTTTACCACTAAACTATACTGATTTACCGTTGTTTTTGCTAATTCTGCTTCTTCTGCATCATTACTAAAAGTATTCACAACATTGCTCATCAGAGTTTCTAACGTATTGGATAAATCAACTGTATAATCTACAAGCGTATTTGTTTGTTTATTAACCGTTACTTTGATTGTAGCATCTTTTGCACCTTCATAATATTCTTTTGTTAAGCCTGCCATGCCCATTACTTGTAAGGATTTTGTATCTTCTACCACTTCATACAAAACACTTGCGGGTAGTGTTCCCTCAAAAATACCAAGGGTATCATTTTTCTCTGTTTCTTGCCAGTTGGTAGCATTTTTTAAAAATAAAATTGCATTTTGTTTGGAGTCATACATTCTTAATGATTCCAGTATAATATCGGGTTCGGATGACTGTTTCATCCATTGTCCTGCATATTCCATATAAGTTGTTGCAATTCCATCTGTTTCTTCCACATAGGTTATCACTGCATTATTATTTGAAGCAGTATTTTTACTTTCAATTTTCATATTTAAAGGATGATAAATTGCTGCAACTTCTGTTTCTGTAGATACACTGGAATTAGAACCGGCTGTTGTCATATCTGATTGTGTGGTTATGATACTTTTCATGCTTTTTACTTGTTCTAAATTTGCTAAAACTTTTGGAATAGTTTCTTCTGGTGTTTCTGTGATTGCTTGGTCACCACAGGCGGAAAAAGCAAAAGACATAACTCCAACAAAAATCAACATTATTACTTGTTTACAAAAATTCATATTGTTCCTCCTTCATTCTTTGTCTGTTATGCTTTATTCACATTATTTTATAGGAAAGCCCATGATAATTCAAGCTATTTTAACAGATTTAAAAAAAATATAAGATTTCAACGCTTTTTTGAAAGAAAGTTTTTGGAACAAATCTTTACAACATAAATCCACAAAAAAGGGGGTATTGACTGTCTGTTTAAGGCAAATTTTTAAGCTTGATAATGTCTTTAATTACTTCTCCTGCTAACAACAAACCTGCAACAGAAGGTACAAAGGAAACACTTCCTATGACTTGTTGTTTTTGCATTATTTTCATTGCTGGCTCTTTAGAATATACTACTTTTACCTCTTTTATCCCTCTATTTTTTAATTCTTTCCGCATTACTTTTGCAAGTGGGCATACACTTGTTTCATAAATGTCTGCTACTACAAATTGTGTCGCATCTAATTTATTGCCTGCTCCCATACAGCTAATGATGGGAGCTTTTGCTTTTTTTGCCTGTTCAATCAGCAATAACTTAGAGGAAACCATATCAATCGCATCTACAATATAATCAAAAGATTCAAATTTTATCAAGTCAATCGTTTCAGCACTATAAAAACATCTATGCTCCTCCACAACAACATCCGGATTGATGTCTTGTATCCTTTCTTTCATAACTTCTGTTTTATATCTTCCAATGGTTTTGCTTGTGGCAATCAACTGACGATTGATATTAGTTTTGTTAATCATATCTCCATCTATCAGCACCAAATGTCCAATACCACTTCTCGCCAAAGCTTCTACTGCAAAAGAACCAACACCTCCAAGCCCAAACACGGCAACTTTTGCCGTATATAATTTTTCCATTCCTTCTTCGCCGAATAATAATTGTGTTCTTGAAAAATATTCTTTCATTGTTTTCCTTCCTTTTTTACAAAAATGTACCTTTTTTTTCTGGTTTTTGCAGCCCTTTTTCCCAAACAAGAGGCTCATAAATATCTCGCATTGTTTTTGCTACAGTATCTAAATCCTGCTTTTTTAAAACATAGTCAGATACCATTTTTGCTTCTTCAATAGAATCTTTCATTGCAATACTTAAATCTGCTGCTTTTAACATTTGGACATCATTTTTATTGCTACCAAACGCAACCGTTTTTGAAATCCCTAATCGTTCCTTTAAGGTTTCTACCATAAACTGTTTGGTAGCATTTTTATGATAGATTTTTAAATGACAATATCCTTCTGGCGTTTCAGAGGTATCTCTTAAAAAAAGAAGTTCCTTCCCATAAGATTGTTCTTTTAATTTGTTTTCTATTTCGTTAATGTTTTCTGTTGTGTCTACCAAAAGAAAATAAACAACTTCCCCTTCTTCTGGAAATTCTCCATAAACATAATTTCTGTAAGGGGATTTTCTCATATCCAAATATAATTTTGCTTCTACTTCATTACGAAACGTTCCATAAAAAATTAGTAAAACATCTTCTAATACTAAATTAACAAAATAATGCTTATCCATTTGTTCTAATAAGCGGGATATTTTTTTAGCATATTCTGTTGGAATGGCTTGACAACGGAGGTATCTCTTTTCGTTTGTATCAAATAAGACAGCACCATCCATAGCAATCACTGGTAATTTTAGTTTAATACTTCCCAACACAGACAAAAGTGATGCAGGTGTTCTTTCTGTTGCAATGGTAATATTCGCTCCATCTGCAATTAAATGATTTAATTCTACATTGGTATATCCGCCCATCTGTCCATTTTCTCCTACAAGAGAACCATCTAACCCTGTCACAAGGAGGATGTCTTTTTCCCGTTTTCTAGGTAGCTGTATCACATTCACACATAAAGATACCAAAATACCGATAACCGTTTCCAGCACTCTATTATAGACAAAGTGAAATAAATCAGTATCTGCACTATGTACAATGGCAATACTCATAAGTACCACACAAGAAATATAAGATGCTGTAGGCTTTTTTAAAAGAAGCGTAATATAAATGGTTGGAATAATGGCAAAAGAAATAACAATATATCTTACAATTAACCAATGATAGGGAATAAAATTTTGTTCTAATGCTAGTACAACGGTACCTACTACTGCACCTACCAATGTTCCCACTACTCGATTCCATGCTACTTTTCGACTATTTTCTACTTGTGGCTGCATACATAAAATGGTAGCAATAATGGAATAAAATGGGTCTCCTTCTGCCTTTCTTATCATATGAACAAAAAAACATATCAAAACAGCAATGGCAGATTTTGTCATTCTCATGCCAATTTTAGGAATTTTGTTTTCTTTCATAACAAAGAACCTTCTTTCTTTCAAAATAAACATAAAAAAATTGTAGCAAAAACAACAACAATGGTCAACTTTAAAAGTATTGATGCGATAAGGAAAAATGGTGGTTTTTCCAGTAATGGTATTATTTTTATAAAAAATAGCAAAACACAGTATTACTCAAATCAATGCCCTGTGCTGTTAAAAAATAGCGGTCTTGTTTTTGCTGCAACAAGTTCTGTTTTAATAACATTTCTATTTGTTTTCCATAAACAGATTGTAAGGAAACCCCAAAACGTTTTTTAAAAACAGCAGCAGAAACTCCTTCTGTCATACGTAAACCCATAAACATAAATTCACTTTGCAATTCTGTTATTGTTAAACTTTCGACATCTTCCGCCAATCTTTTCCCTTCAGAAGCAAGATAGGTTTCGATATCATAGGGATTATGAAATCTCTTGGTTTGATAATAAGAATGTGCACCTAAGCCAAACCCTAAATAATGCTTTGTTTGCCAATACACTTTATTATGACGACATTCATAGCCTTTTTTCGAAAAATTAGAAATTTCATATTGATGATACCCATGCGCTGCAAGAATATCTTTTGTTGCATAGTACATTTTTCTGTCTTGTTCTTCTTCAGGTAACAAAAGTTTATTTTCTTGAAAAAGCTGAAAAAATGGGGTGCCTTCTTCAATCATTAAACTATAAGCAGAAAGATGTTCTGGCTGCAATGCTGCAACTTGATAAAGGGTTTGTTCCCACTGCGCTTGTGTTTGTTCTGGTAAAGAAAACATGATATCAATATTGATATTTTCAAAGCCTACCTCTCTTGCATGATGATAATTTTTTAAAAACATAGAAAGGTTGTGTATCCTTCCTAGTTTTTGTAATAATACATCTTGCCACGCTTGCAAGCCAATGCTTAAGCGACAAAATCCCATTTGATAAAGTGCTTTTAACACAGAAATAGAAAGTGTTCCCGGATTTGCTTCTATGGTAATTTCTGCATCAGGCGAAATGTTATAATGACTAAAAATGGTATCCATTATTGTTTGCAAAAAAGGAACGGGTAAAATGGTGGGGGTACCACCACCAAAAAAAATGGTTTTTATCTTTTCTCCTTGAAAAAGTGGGGCTTTTTCTATAAGTTCCAAGACTAAAGTATTTGTATAGTCTGCATACAAATTTTGTTTTCCGGCAAAGGAAGGAAAATCACAATAAAAACATTTTTGGACACAAAATGGAATGTGAATATACATACTATTCATATAAAAACTCCTTTTTTTGATTCTTTTTTCGATAATCACTAGGGGTAATTCCCATTTTTTGATGAAACAATCTTGAAAAATACAAAGGGTCAACATAGCTTACAGAACGTGAAATGGAATAAATTGGCATTTCTGTATCTTTTAAAAGAATACATGCTTGCCGCATTCTATAGTCCAGCAAATAACTTTGTATGGAAATATTGGTAAACGATTTAAAAATACGGTGTAAATAAGAACGATTGATATTTAGATGGTCTGCAACATCTTGTACTGTAATTGGGTCACAATAATGTTCCTCTATAAATTGCAATGCTTCCTCCACATAATTTGACTTTTTTTCATTTACAGAATATTGTTCATTGGGAAATTTACAAGCCAAAAGAAAAAGATATTCATATAAAATACTATTTAGAATCAAGTCACGATTTTTAGGGAGTTTATCTGCTTCTGCCATTTTTTCATGACAAAGTTTTAGCTGTTGGTCCTCTCCATAGTGTACGACAATATTTTCTAAAAAAGAAGTCCTTTGTAAATATCCTTTTATTTTAATTCCTTGCATACCAATCCAGGTATAAGTCCATGGAGAATGCGCATCTGCTTCATAATAAATCAGTTCATCAGGACAGATTAAAAAAGCATCTCCCTGCTTTAACCGGAATAATTTTCCTCTGGTTTTATAGATGCCTGTACCACTTAACACATAATGGATTAAATAGCCATTACGCAAAATAGGACCATAACTATGACCAGGTGCACAGCTTTCATAGCCACAAGTGTAAATCATTGCATCAATATTCCGAAAAAAATCATTAGAAAAAATATAATCTATCATACCATTCCTCCTAAGCCCTTGCAGATTTGTTTCAAGCTCCACAACTTTCTTGAAAAAAGTTTGACCAAAAATCAATAAAGTCTTTTTTTGTGGGTTTCACCCACACCCACCAACTTTTTTTTAAAAAAGTTGGACAAAAAACTTTCCTGGAAAAACTAGCGTTTTTCCTGATAAAATCAATCCTTTTAGCGAAACGCTAGTTTCACATGAAGGTTCTTTTCTTCTTTCTTTCAAGAAAAAATGAGGCGTTTGAGGGCTAGCCCTCAAGGTTTTTTGGCAAACTGAAAAGTTTGACCAAAAACTTTATTTTTTACAAATAGGATATAATGTTCAATATTAAAGTCACAAATATCCATATCAATCCCATTATAACAGTGTATAATTGTAAATACAAGGAGCAAATAAAAAAACGTTTTTTTACTGTAGCTATAGGGGATTTGAAACAAAAAATGCTTCTCTAAAAAAAGAAAAGGAGGATTATAAGATGGACGAAAGCAAAAGACAGAGATATGAAAAAATATCCATAGAATTAACAAAACTTGTTGGGGGGAAAGATAATATTCAAGGTGTGGCACATTGCGCCACTCGTTTAAGAATTGTTTTAAAAAACAATGATATTGCAGATTTAAAAGCAATCGAAGAGGTAGACCTTGCAAAAGGCGTTTTTGTTGCTGGTGACCAAGTGCAAATTATTTTCGGAGCAGGGTTAGTAAATGATGTGTATGAAGTGTTTGCAGAACATAATAATATGAAAAATATGAGCTTAAGTGACTTAAAGACAGTAGCAAACCAAAAAATGAATCCTATTCAAAGAATTATTAAAGCATTATCTGACGTATTTGTAGACATTATGCCGGGAATCCTTGCAGCAGCATTATTAACAGGGCTTTCAGGGGTATTAGGAAATTTTGAGTTTGTAAAAGCAAACGAAACACTTTACGGTATCAACAGATTAATTAATATTTCATCTGGCGCAATTTTTGGATTCCTTCCGTTGGCAGTTGCATATAGTGCTTGTAAACGATTTGGAGGCAGACCCATTCTTGGTATTGTCATAGGTTGTATCATGTTAAGCAATAGTTTAGCAGATGCCTATGCAGCAGCACAGGGAACCGTAGAAGTCACCGTATTACATATTTTTGGATTAGGCGTAAAATTAGTTGGTTTTCAAGGTGGTATTATTGTAGCATTGCTGATGGGATTTGTTACAGCAAAATTAGATAAATTTTTTGAGAAAAAAGTACCAGAAGTCATTCGTCTTTTAATCTCTCCCTTGCTTACAACATTAGTAGGTGCACTACTTTTATTTACTATCATTGGACCTGTAGGGCGCGGGCTTTCCTCTGGTATTACCAATACTTTAGTATGGATGACACAAAACTTAGGGGTAGCAGGATATGCTGTATTTTCTGGTTTACAACAGTTGGTTGTTATCACTGGTTTACACCATATTTTCGGCGCAATCGAAGCACAACTTCTAGCAGATACGGGAAGAAACTTTATCAATCCTTTAATGTCTGTAGCAATCATTGCACAAGGTGGTGCCGTTCTTGGTTATTTAATCATGCACAGAGATAATGCAAAAACAAAAGAATTATGTATTCCTAGTTTTATCTCCGTTTTATTTGGTATTACAGAACCTGCCTTATTTGGTATTAACTTAAGATATCGTTTTCCAATCATCGGCGGATGTATTGGTGGTGCATTAGGTGGTGTAATGGTTTATCTCACCAATCTCGCTGCACTTGGCTTTGGTACAACGGTTGTACCGGGCATTGCTTTAGCTGACCCAGTAAATAACGGATATGTAAATTATATCATTGCACATGCCGTTGCCATTGCAGGTGGCTTTATTATGACATTAGTATTAGGAAAGTTTATGGATAAAACACCAGTAGCAACAACAGAAGTACCAAAACAACCAGAAATACCAAAAGTTTTAGAAACACCAGAAAAAGAGGAATTTTTTGGATATGCAGAAGGACAAATGATTGCTATGGAAGATGTGAATGATGAAACATTTAAAAACAAAATATTAGGGGATGGTGTCGCCGTTATTCCAAGTGCTGGCAAAGTATATGCACCAGCAGATGGTAGAATTATCAGTATTTTTGACACCAAACATGCTATTTGTTTTGCAAGCAACTATGGAACAGAAATCTTAATCCATATTGGCGTAGATACTGTAAACTTGCAAGGAAAATATTTTACACCACATGTCAATACCGGAGATGTGGTTAAAAAAGGACAGTTGTTAATTACATTTGATAAGGAACAAATTCAAAAAGCCGGTTATGATACCGTTATCCCTATGATGTTTACTGACTTCCCAGCAGAAAAAAAATTAGAAGTATCTGCTCCCGGTGAAATGACGGTAAATACTACAACAGTAGTTGTTTATAAATCCTAAAACAAAGAAAGAATTGAGGAAAAAAATATGGAGAAAAAGTTGATTTTTTTGGATATTGATGGTACTCTAGTTTCAGAAATGTTACCACCATCTGTCAATGTGATTGAAGCAGTAAAAGGTGCAAGACAAAAAGGACATAAAGTATTTTTGTGTACAGGACGAAATATGCCTATCATTGGAAAAGACATTATAAATGTCGGCTTTGATGGAGTCATAGCAAGTGCTGGAAGTCATATTGAAATTGAGGGAAAAGTGCTTTTTGACAATCTCCTTCCAGAGGAAACCATACAAGAATGTTTGTCAGTTTTCCATAATCATGGTATGTATTGCAGAATAGAAACACCAGAAGGCATTTATACAGACCCACAAATGGAGGAGTTACTAAAAATTGCAAAACCAGATAAAACAAATTCAGAATTAATTCGTATGCAAAAAGAAATTGAGGCAGGAATAACAATCCTACCTTACAAGGAATATCCACAAAAAGGTGCATACAAAATATGTTTTACTAGCACCAATATAGAAGTAATTGAAAAAACAAAAAAATATTTAGGGGACAGATTTCACTATGCAGTATACCCCTATGCAAACACAACCTCTTGCTTTAATGGAGAAATTATCCCAAAAGGAATTGACAAAGGAAGGGCTATGACTTTGGTCTGTCAATATTATGGAATCCATAGCAAAGATACTATTGCTTTTGGAGATAGTATGAATGACTATGAAATGATGAAAGCAGCAGGTGTTAGTGTTGCAATGGGAAACGCTTGCCAAGAGTTAAAAAATATTGCAGATGTTATATGTGGTAATGTTTGGGAAGATGGCGTGTATTATGAATTTCAAAAAATGGGTCTTTTTTAAATAATCAAAAAGTGAGTTCTTCTGTGCGAAAAACAGAAGAACTTACTAGTATCGAAACAAAAGAAAACATGGGAGAATGTAGATATGGCAATCATAATAAACAAAGATATTTTTACAATACAAACCAAAAACTCAACGTATCAAATGAAAGTAGACAATAATGGTGTTTTGCTCCATGCTTACTATGGTGAAAAAACAGACAACACTGACAAATCTCTTTTGTCTTACCAAGCAGACAGAGGATTTTCTGGTAATCCTTATTCCATAGGGAAATCGGATAGAACCTATTCTTTGGATTCCCTTCCACAAGAATACAGTGCTTTTGGTGTAGGTGACTATCGCATTACTGCTCTCAGAGTACAAAATGCAGATGGAAGCCAAGCAGCAGAATGGAACTATGTTGGACATCATATTGAAAAAGGAAAATACGCTATTCCGGGTCTGCCTGCTGTCTATGCAGAAAAGGAAGAAGCACAAACACTTGTTATTCAATTAAAAGACGCTGATACTGGTCTAGAGGCAGCTCTTTATTATGGTGTATTAGAAGACTTAGACATTATTACAAGAGCAGTAAAAATTACCAATCAAGGCAAATCAAATGTTACACTACAAAAAGCAGCCAGTTTACAATTAGATTGGGAATATGGTGATTTTGAATTAATTTCATTTTATGGACGGCATAGCATGGAAATGAATATGCAAAGAGAAAAAATTCATCATGGTGTTCAATCTATTGGAAGCGTAAGAGGAATCAGCAGCCATCAATATAATCCCTTTGTTGTGCTGTGTGAAAAAGATGCAAAAGAAACAACAGGCAGCTGCTATGGCTTTTCTTTGATGTATAGTGGAGAATTTTTAATTGAAGTAGAAAAAGACCAAATTGACAGAACAAGATTGCTCTGTGGAATCCATAGTGATAATTTTCAATGGACATTGCAAGCTAAAGAAAGTCTTTGGCTTCCAGAAGTCATTATGACATATAGTCAAAACGGAATTGCCCCTATGAGCCAAAACATGCACAAGGTAATTCGAGAACATGTTTGTAGAGGTATCTGGAAAAAGAAACGTCGTCCTATTTTAATCAATAATTGGGAAGCAACTTATTTTAAATTTACAGGAGATATGTTAATTAATATTGCAAAAGAAGCAGCAAACCTTGGCATTGAATTATTTGTCATGGATGATGGTTGGTTTGGAAAACGAGAAGATGACAACACAGGCTTAGGAGATTGGACACCAAATGAAAAAAAACTTGGCTGTACCTTAAAAGAATTATCTCAAAAAATCATTTCACAAGGTATACAGTTTGGCATATGGATAGAACCAGAAGGAATTTCAGAAGACAGTGACTTATATAGAGCACATCCAGAATGGGTTGTAAAAATTCCAAACAGAAAGCCATGTCTAAGCAGAAATCAGTTAGTTTTAGATTTCTCCAGAAAAGACGTTCAAGATTATATGATACAAACAATATCTAATACTATCAAAGAATCTTCTGCAACCTACATAAAATGGGACTTTAACAGAGCAATCTGTAACAAGTTTAGTAATTTCTTAACAGCAGACAAGCAAGGGGAATTTTCTCATAGATATGTATTAGGGTTATATAGAGTATTAGAACAATTAACAAGTGATTTTCCAGAAGTGTTATTAGAGGGTTGCTGTGGTGGTGGCGGTCGATTTGATGCTGGTATGTTATATTATACCCCTCAAATTTGGGGTAGCGACAATACAGATGCTATCGAACGTCTGAGCATACAATATGGTGCTTCTTTTGGTTATCCGATTTCTGCCATGGGAAGCCATGTTTCTGCTGTGCCTAACCATCAAACGGGACGTATCACACCACTTTCCACAAGGGCTTGTATGGCAATGGCGGGCACTTTTGGCTATGAACTAGACATTGCAACCTTAACAGCAGAACAAAAACAAGAAATTAAAAGGCAAATCGCTGTTTTTAAAAAATATTATCCACTAATTCAGTTTGGTGATTATTACAGAATTTCCAGCCCATTAGAGGGAAATTGTACCATATGGGAATTTGTAGACCCAGAAGGAAAAGAAGCACTTGTTAGTGCTATTTACCACCATGTACAGGCAAATTCTGTGCCTATTAGAGCAAAAGTTTATGGCTTGAAGGATAATGCAATGTATCAGCTTTCTTTACAAGAATATGAGGAAAAACAGCCTGAAAAATTGCCTTATGGCTTTCATTCTAAGGAATTGATTAGTGGTGCCACATTAAGACAAATGGGCTTTGTTGTGCCAAGTCCGGTGAATGGTTTTCAAGCATGGCAAATTTATATTCAAGAAAAAAGAGTTTAAAAAATCAGTTTTTTAACAAACGCAGAAAAAAACATTGTTTTATCCAAATAACATATTACAGCTTGTCAAAAAACCTTGAGGGCTAAACTCTTAAACTCCTAACTCTTTCTTAAAAGAAAGAATCAAAAAATCTTAATGCGAAACTAGCGTTTTACTAAAAAGATTAATTTGATAAGGAAAAATGTTAGTTTTTTGGGGAAAGTTTTTTGTCCAACTTTTTTTAAAAAAGTTGATGGGTGTGGGTAAAACCCACAAAAAAAGACTTTATTGATAAACTGATATTATTTTAATATTGCAACAAACAAAAGAGAATCTATTTTTAGGAGGGAATTACAATGGCATTAGACAAAAACGAATATGAACAAGAATATCAATCCAGATTTTTAAAGTATTATGATGAATTAAAATGGTTATATTGCGAATTATACGAAAATCGTATGGATGCTTTTCATAAGCTTTGTGATATTATGTATCAACAATATTGTGCAAGAAAACAGTCTCTCAAAGAATTAGATGCACAAAGAGCCCAAAATACAAATTGGTATAAAGGCAATCAATTATTAGGCATGATGTTATATGTAGACGCTTTTGCTGGAAATTTAAAGGGTGTTAGAAAAAAATTAGACTATATTCAAGAATGTAATGTAAATTATATCCATCTTATGCCATTGCTTGACTCACCCGAAATAGAGAATGATGGTGGATATGCTGTATCTGACTTCCGTAATGTAAAGCCTCAGTTAGGCACAATGGAAGAACTAGAACAACTAGCAGATGATTGTCATAGCAGAGGGATTAGTCTCTGTTTAGATTTTGTTATGAACCATACTTCAAAAGAACATGAATGGGCAAAAAAAGCAATCCAAGGAGAAAAGGAATATCAAGATTATTATTATTTTTATGATAATTTTACCATTCCAGCCCAATTTGAGCAAACAGTTCCACAGGTATTTCCAACAACAGCACCGGGTAATTTTACATGGTTTCCAGAAGTGCAAAAATTTGTAATGACAACATTTTATCCTTATCAATGGGACTTAAATTATGCAAACCCTGTTGTATTAAATGAAATGATGGATAATGTTTTAAACTTAATCAATAAAGGAATTGATATTATAAGAATTGATGCTGTACCATATATTTGGAAGCAATTAGGAACAAATTGCAGAAATCTTCCACAGGTACATAATATTGTCAGAATGATGAGAATTATTTGTGAAGTTGTTTGTCCGGGTGTGTTGTTGCTTGGAGAAGTAGTTATGGCGCCTGATAAAGTAGTGCCTTATTTTGGAACAGTAGAAAAACCAGAATGTCATATGCTTTATAATGTAACCACAATGGCAACTACATGGAATTGTGTTGCAACAAGAGATATCCGCATTTTAAAACAACAAATGGATATTGTAAATCATTTGCCAAAAGAATATATCTTTTTAAATTATTTAAGATGTCATGATGACATTGGTTGGGGCTTAGATTACCCTTATTTAATGCAGTTTGGAATGGGAGAAGTCAGCCACAAAAAATATTTAAACGACTTTTTTACAGGAAACTTTGAAGGTTCTTTTGCAAAGGGCGAATTATATAATTCTGACCCAACTTCAGGAGATGCAAGATTATGCGGTACAACAGCATCTTTATGTGGTATTGAAAAAGCTCTAGCAGAACAAAACAAGGAAAGTTTAGCCCAAGCAATTCAGCTTGATTTTATGTTACATGCATACATGTTAGTGCAATCAGGAATTCCTGTTGTTTACAGTGGTGATGAAATAGGACAATTAAATGACTATACCTATCATGAAGATTTAAAAAAGAAAGAGGATTCCAGATATTTACATCGCGGAAATTTTATGTGGGATTTAGCAGAAAAAAGAAAAGAAAAAGACAGTGTACAGCAAAAATTATTTGATGGAATTGGAAAACTTGAAAAAATAAGAAGTCAATATTCTGTTTTTGAGGCTGGTGTGGACGTTTATACACAAAACAGTGGTGATAATTCTATTTTAGTCTTAGTTCGCTCCAATGCAAAAGAAAAATTAGTTGCATTATTTAATTTTAGCGAATTTGATAAAACTGCCTTTATTTACCAAAATGATGGAATGTATACAGATTTAATTTCTGGTGTAGAAATGCCAGCAAATGAAGTAAAAGTTCCAAAATATGGCGTATATTGGCTTTTAAAAACATATTAATACGACTGAGGAATATCTCAATAATGAGGTATTCCTCAGTTTGTCAATAAAGTCTTTTTTTGTGGGTTTCACCCACACCCACCAACTTTTTTAAAAAAAAGTTGGACAAAAAACTTTTATGGAAAAACTAGCGTTTTTCCTTATCAAACCAATCTTTTTAGCGAAATACTAGTTTTTCATTAAAGTTCTTTGAGGAGTTTGAGGGCTATTTTTTGACAAGCTGATAATGCGAAAAATAAGAAAAGATGTACCACAACAAATGGTTGTTTCTATTCCCTTTTTATATTATAATAAGATGAAAAGGATAGAAAGGAAGTATAATAAATGAAACATGACCAATTATCCGAGAATAAAATGCTACTACTTTACTTTGTAAAAAAAATGGGAATTGCACTTTCTAACAGTGAAATTTGTCAATTTGCACTTGAAAAAAATTATATGGATTATTTTACAATACAACAATACATTGCTGAATTGACAGAATCTCACTTGTTTGAAAAAAAGAAATTTAAAAATCATACCCACTATGCACTGAGCAAAGAAGCAAACGAAATTACATATGATTCCTTTCTTTCCGAACCCATACAACAAGAAATTCATCAATATGTACAGGAAAATAAAAAAAGAATCCATACAGAATTAGAAGTAGCTACAGATTATTTTTTAGAAAATAATGATTATGTGGTAAAATGTGCCTTGTGTGATACAGATGGTATTAATCTTATGGAAATCAAATTGACAGTTGCTACACAGGAACAAGCAAAAATCATCTGTAATCATTGGAAAAATGACGTCAGTCGAATTTATAGTGTTGTGCTAAATACTCTTGTGAGTCAGCCAAAAAAAGAAAGACCTTGAGGATAAAATCCTCAAGGTCTCATTCTGTCAATAGAGTCTTTTTTTGTGGGTTTCACCCACACCCACCAACTTTTTTAAAAAAAAGTTGGACAAAAAACTTTCATGGAAAAACTAACGTTTTTCCTTATCAAATCAATCTTTTTAGCGAAACGTTAGTTTTCGCATTAAAGTTCTTTGAGAAGTTTGAGGGCTATTTTTTGACAAGCTGAGACCTTGAGGGAATCCCTAATGTCTCAGTCTGTCAATAAAGGCAACACCCTAGCAAGTTATTTTAGTTTAAAAGAACTTTTTAAAGATACAATACGATTAAATACCATATGATTTTCTGTTGTATCTTTTGTATCCACACAGAAATAACCATTTCTCATAAACTGGTATTTGTCACCCGGTTTTGCTTCTTCTATTGCTGGCTCAATATAACAATCTTCTATCACTTCCAATGAATTTGGATTCATAATCATATCGCCACTTTCTGGATTATCCAACATCATATAATCATATAATCTTGCTGTTGTTTGAATGCAATGGTCTGCACTAACCCAATGTAACGTACCTTTTACTTTTCTGCCTGTAAAACCAGAACCGCTTTTTGTTTCTGGGTCATACGTACAATGTACTTCTATAATATTGCCATTTTCATCCTTGATGACATCTGTACAAGTAACAAAGTAAGCACCTTTTAAGCGGACTTCTTTTCCGGGTGCCAAGCGGAAAAATTTTTTAACTGGTTCTTCCATAAAATCTTCTTGTTCAATATAAAGGTTTTTGGTAAAAGGAACTTGTCTTGTTCCTAATTCTGGATTTTCTGGGTTGTTTTCAATATCCATCAGTTCAATTTGTCCTTCTGGGTAATTTGTAATAACCAATTTTAAGGGATGCAAGATTGCCATGACAACTTTTGCCTTTGTTTTTAAATCATCTCGGATACAATATTCTAACAAACCACTATCTACAACACTGTTTGCTTTTGAAACACCAATTCTCTCACAAAAATCTCGAATGGATTCTGGAGTAAATCCTCTACGACGCAAGCCAGATATGGTTGGCATACGGGGGTCGTCCCAACCGTCAACCAGTCCTTCTTCTACCAATGCTCTTAATTTTCGTTTGCTCATAACTGTATTTGTCAGTCCCAAACGAGCAAACTCAATCTGTCTAGGAGGATTTGTTGTAAATCCTGCTTCTTTGACAACCCAATCATAAAGGGGTCTATGGTCTTCAAATTCCATGGTACAAATAGAATGTGTAATTCCTTCAATCGCATCTTCTAATGGATGCGCAAAGTCATACATAGGATAAATACACCATGCATCCCCTGTTGTATGGTGTGTTGCATGGGCAATACGATATAACACAGGGTCTCTCATGTTGATATTTGGGGAAGCCATATCAATTTTTGCTCTTAACGTTTTGGCACCATCTGGAAACTCACCTTTTTTCATTCTTTCAAACAAGTCTAAATTTTCTTCTACACTTCTGTTACGGTAAGGGCTTTCTTTTCCGGGTGTATTTAAAGTACCTCTATATTCTTTCATTTCTTCTGCTGTTAGGTCACAAACAAAAGCTTTTCCTTCTTGAATCAGTTTTACTGCAACTTCATAATATTTTTCAAAATAACTGGAAGCAAAATATAATCTATCTTCCCAATCAAAACCTAACCATTTGACATCTTCTTTAATAGATTCAACATATTCTGTATCTTCTTTGGTAGGGTTTGTATCATCAAAACGTAAATTACACTTTCCTCCATATAATTTTGCAATGCCAAAATTTAAACAAATAGATTTTGCATGACCAATATGAAGGTAACCATTTGGCTCTGGTGGAAAACGTGTATGTATCTTATTCAGTTTTCCTTCTAAGTCCTCCTGCACATACATATGTATAAAATTACCTGTATTGCTTAAGCCATTTTCTTTTTTTTCTTCCATAACGTTCTATACCTCCCAATATCTTAATGGATGTTCTATCATTAGGATACCCATTTATTTCCAATTTAAACACTATCTTTTATTATAATATAGCATGTTCTATCATGCAATACTTTATTGTCTATATTTGCCGAAAAATAAAGTATTTTCTGTTAACCAACGAATAAAATGTTTATCCACAATTTGTACACCACTATCATTCAGATGTGCGTCATCTCTAAAATTATCATTGGTAAGCATCCCGATTTGTTGATTCACGATATTATAGTCAATATAATTTGCATGAACTTCTTCTGCTAATGCTGCCATTTTTTGATGAATTTTATCATAGTTTTTAATATAGTCCATAGAAACTAGTGCGATTGGTGCTGTCACCATAACAAGCTCACTCCCTTTTTGTTTGCAGAGTTCCGCAATTTTTTTTACATAGCCTGCTTGTGTTTTATCCATTTCCCACTCTTTACCATCTAATCCACGAAACTGATTTGTTTCATTATATTCTCCGGGAAGCATTCCCATATTACAATATACATAACCTTTCGAACGATAATATTCTTCTCCTTCTTGATATTGTATTTTTTTCTTTTGTACATCATAAGTTTGCTCTATTTTTTTACTGATTTCATTGGCTTGATAAGCAAAATAATCTTGTTGAAAACGAATGGGCAGTAAATAATATTTTATTTTTTCTGACAAAGGAAACACCTTTTTAATATATTCTTTTTTTAATTCTTCATTTTGAAGCACTTCAAAAAAAGAATTTGCTTGTTTCATTTCAAATCTATCATCTAATACATCCCAATAGGTTTCCAGCACCACGACATCCGGTGTTTGTGTGCGATAAATTTCTTGTAATTCATAATAGCTTGTGTCAAGATGCTGTAGTGGCGTGCCCATTTGATAACTAGACGTCGCAAAATGGCTGTCAAACAATTCTGGGTCAAAAGTACAATAAGAATGAGAGGAACCGATAAATACCATATTTAAACTATTTTGGGGTAACGCATAAAAATCTTCAAAACGTTTTTGCGTAAACGCATTGATAATATTGTGACTTGCTGCTTCTTGATAGCGAAAACCTGCTTGCTGAAATAATATCATAACACAAACCGCATATATTAAAAATTTGATGATAAATCCTTTTTTTTTCATAAAAAAGCTCCTTTTTCCTCAATCTATCAAAAAACCTTGAGGCTTTGCCTCAAACTCCACAAGCTTTTTAAAAAAAGCTTGACCAAAAACTTTAGGGGAAAACTTTGTTTTCCCAGCCATTAACACAACAGAATCTAAAAGTTTCGTTCAATTTTCGTATGCAGCAGCAAAACGCTAGTTTCACACAAAAGTTCTTTGCTTCCTTTCTTTCAAGAAAGAAAGTTCAGTCTGTCAATAAAGTCTTCTTTTGTGGGTTTCACCCACACCCACCAACTTTTTTAAAAAAAAGTTGGACAAAAAACTTTCATGGAAAAACTAGTGTTTTTCCTT
>CAJTZO010000025.1 GCA_910583755.1 uncultured Clostridia bacterium | reverse complement strand
CAGTTAGATTTGCTGTATTTCTAACTTACACACTTTATTTTACACTCCCTAAAAAATGGGAGGAACTTTTTATAACAGAAAAAAGTTCCTCCCGTTTTTTTGACTTTTGTTAAATTTGTAAACATATCATCGTAAAAAATTTCCAAATTTTGTGTGTTGTCCCATCCATGTTAAATTTACAGTACCAGTTGGACCATTTCTTTGTTTTGCAATAATCAATTCTGCTTGATTTTTCTTTTCTGTTTCGGGAAAATAATATTCATCTCTATATAAAAAAGCTACAATATCTGCATCCTGTTCAATCGCGCCAGATTCCCTTAAATCAGAAAGCATGGGTCTATGGTCTGCCCTTTGCTCACAAGCACGACTTAATTGACTTAATGCAATGACAGGTGCTTCCATTTCTCTTGCAATCGCCTTTAAAGAGCGAGAAATTTCTGAAATTTCCTGCTGTCTGGAATCATTTCTTCCATTACCACTCATTAACTGCAAATAGTCAATCACAATTAATCCTAATCCTTTTTCCAATTTTAATCTTCTGCATTTGGAACGAATATCCATAGGAGAAATACCAGGTGTATCATCAATATAGATGGGTGCTTGTGAAAGAGGCCCCATTGCTTCAATCAATAAAGGCCAATCTTCATCTGTCAATTCTCCTGTTCTCATTCTTTGCGCATCTAACATTGCTTCAGAACATAACATTCTGTTAACAAGTTGTTCTTTTGACATTTCTAGTGAAAAAATAGCAGTAGGAATATTTCCCCTGATAGCCGCGTTTTGAACAATATTTAATGCAAACGCTGTTTTTCCCATAGAAGGTCTTGCAGCAAGCAGTATCAAATCTGATTTTTGCAGTCCTGCTGTCTTTGCATCAAAATCTGTAAATCCTGTTGCAATACCAGTAACCTTTCCTTTGTTTTGATAAACTTCTTCTATTTTGTTAAAAGCATCAACGGCAATTTCCCGAATACTGGTAAATTCTTCTGTGCGGCGGTTTTGGATAATATCAAAGATTCCCTTTTCCGCCTTTTCCATAATGGAAGCTACACTTTCTTTTCCTTCATAACTAATTTGAGAAACTTCTCTTGCTGTTTGAATCAGCCGGCGCAAAAGTGATTTTTCCTCTACAATACGAGCATAATGTTTTACATTAACAGAACTGCCTACTGCGGTAGAGATGGATATAATAAAAGGCAAACCACCAATCTGCTCAAAGATTTGTTTTTCTTCCAGTTTATTTTTGATGGTAATGACATCCACAGGAACACCAGAAAAAAACAATTCTTCTGCTGCTTCAAACACCATTTTATTATCAGGACGATAAAAGTCGTCTGCCCTCAATATTTCCAGTGCCACAGCAACAGCTTCTTTATCTAAAAACATAGAGCTTAGTACCGCTTGCTCTGCTGTATCATCATGGGGAGGCACATTTTGAAAATTACCCTCCACCTCCACTCCTCCTTTTATGCTTCTACAATTTTAATGGCAATTTCTGCGGATACTTTAGGATGTAACTTAATAACAGCCGTTCTTTCTCCTACCATTTTAATAGGGTCTCCGATGGATACTTTCTTTTTATCAATTTCTAATCCTGTTTGTTTTACAATTTCTTCTGCTACTTCCTTATTGGTAACAGAGCCAAATAATTTTCCATTTTCTCCTGTTTTTACTTTTACAGTTACTATTTTATTTTCCAATTCTTTTGCCATAGCCTGTGCTTGCTCAAATTCTTCTTTTTTTCTTTTTGCTTCTGCTTTTTGTTTTAATTCAAAATCATTTAGGTTAGACTTGGTTGCTTCCACAGCTAACTTTTTAGGAAACAAAAAGTTTTTTGCATAACCATCACTGGTATTTACTAATTCACCTTTTTTACCAACACTTTTTACATCTTCCAACAAAATTACTTTCATTTTATTTCCTCCTTAAAATAACTTTCAATTGCTTCTTTTAGCCTTTGTTCTGCTTGTTCTAGTGTACAATGGGCAAGTTGCGCACCAGAGATTGTCATATGACCGCCGCCTCCCAACTTTTCCATAATGATTTGTACATTAATTTCTCCAAAACTTCTAGCACTAATATAAACAACATTATCTAAAAAACAACAAACAAAAGAAGCTTTGACACCAATAATATTTAATAAATCATCTGCTGCCATTGCCGCAGTTAAAATAGAGTTTTCTATATTAGAAGGACAAACAGAAAAAGCCATATTCTTATAAATCATTTTTGCATCTTTTACAGCGGATGCTTTTGCTTGATAAGCCTCCATATCGTTTTGAAACAACAGTCGAACACGTACACTATCAGCACCATGTCTTCTTAAAAATGCTGCTGCTTCAAAAGTAATTGCTCCCGTTTGGGCACAAAAATTTTTAGTATCTACGGTAATTCCAGCTAAAAGTGCATCTGCTTGTAAAGGTTGCAATTTTATTTTTTCTCCAAAATATTGTATCATTTCTGTAATTAATTCACAAGTAGAAGACGCATAAGGTTCATGATAAATTAATACTGCATTATCAATAAAGTCTGTACTTTTTCTATGATGGTCAAATACTACAATTTTTTTTGAAATTTCTAATAATTGCGGACAGGCTGTCATGATGGGTCTGTGGGTATCTACAACAACAACAAGGGTGTTTTCATTCACCTTTGAAAGAACTTCCTGTTCTGTTACAAAAATGTCTTTATATTCTTCTACTTCCATCAAACGTTCATGTAGCCTTCGGATACCTGCGGAAACATGGTCTAATACAATATGACATTGTTTTCCCATTGTCTGCGCTATCGCATAAACACCAATACAAGCACCTGTACAATCTAAGTCAGCATTTTTATGCCCCATAACAAAAATATTGTCTGTTTCTCCTATCATTTCTAATAAAGCATCTGCTTTTACCCTTGCTCTAATACGAGTGTTATGACTCATTTCTCCGCTTTTTCCACCATAAAATAAATATTTTTCTCCTTCTTTAATTAATACTTGGTCTCCTCCTCTGCCTAGTGCTAAAGCAACGGCAGCTTTGGCATTTTTCATAGCAGCTTCTAAATTTTTATCTTCTATTCCAATGCCCATACTAATGGTAACTGGAATATGTTCTCCTACGCTAATTTCTCTAATTTGTGTTAATATATCAAATTTTTTTTCTTTTAATCCTTCTAATTGTTTTTGAGAAAAAAGCAAAATATATCTATCCTTTTCAAATTTCCGAATAATACCACCCATACTGGACGCAAAGGCATTTAATTTTCCATCAATCACTGCTGTTAAAATGGGTAAGCGAATTTCTTCTAGGGATTCTATGACTTCCTCATAATTATCTAAAAAAAGGAGAGCAACCACCGTTTTTTGTTCTTTTACAATTTCCTCCAGATTTTGATATTCTGTTGTTTCTGCAAAACAAAGTATCCTATTGTCAGATTCACAGGAAGTATACACATCAAATGTTTTGTTTTTAAAGTGTATCAACTGTTTTGCTTTTTGAATATCGTATTCTGGAAATAATTTTCGGAATGATTTTTGATTTCCTTTTATCATTTCTTCAAATAAAGTATTATAAGAAAGCAACTTTTTTTGTTTATCAATGATAGCATAAGGTAAAGGTAACTGTATTGGTAATATTATGTCATTTTCTTTTTTACTTTCTATTTTTACATCTTTTTCGGCAAACAAAAGGATTCCTATTATAATACAATATAGTAGTGCAATAAGAATCAAAATATTAGTATTATATTTTATGTCTATCATAGATACACCAACAGCAAGTAACAAACAAACTACACTTAGTGCATTTCTCCACTTTTTATTTTTCATCTATACTCCCCCCTATAGCAGAATGTGTTTTTTATATTACTTCCTGTTATCCAGGTGATGAAGTATCCCCAAAAGAGAAGCCTTCCATTCCTCACTATTATATTCTTTCAGTAGACCAACTTTGATGCGACTAATTGCTTTTTGGTCTAATGTTTTAGAAGAAACTCCTAATTTATCCGATAGCAAATATAAAATAACCTCTATATTTGCTAATATTTCTGCTCGTTCTGCTGTACTAGTGTTACTATCCTGCATGGATAAAAATAACTGTGATACAAGGCTTAATAACTGACATTGCAGATTATCTATCATTTTAATATTTTTTGCAATTTCCATTTTACGCCTCCCCCTTTTTTCCATCAGGAAGTACTGGATAAGAACCTAAAAATTTAAAGTAAGTTGTTTTTCTTGCTATCATTTTCAGTGCTGCATCTAAATCTTCTTGTATCTCTGTTTCTAAATCGACAAAAAAGATATATGTTCCTAAATGATGCTTCATAGGTCGTGATTCTATTTTTGTCATATTAATATCCCATATAGAAATAATATCCAATACACGGTATAAATCACCTGGTTTATGTCCTGTAGCAAACACAATGGATGTTTTTTTCCCTTTTGCCTGTTGTTTTGGCTTTTGTTTGGACACTATCACAAATCTTGTTTTATTTTGGTTATCATCTTGTACCCCTTCATAAAGCGCTTTTAAATGGTAAACCTCTGCGGATTGTTTTGGAGAAAGACTTGCGATTACTTCTGTACTTTCTGCTACTATTTTTGCTGCTTCCGCTGTCGAATTTGTTGCTTGTAGCAAAACATCTGGAAAATGCTTTCTTAAAAAGTTTGTACACTGGCTCAATGCCTGTGGATGAGAAAGTATTTTTGTAATGGGTTCTCCTTTATAACTTTGCTTTACTAAAAAATCTTCCCAAACAGGAATAATAACTTCTCCTTTAATATATAATTCCGGCGTAAATATTAGTAAATCTATGGTACTTGTTACAGTTCCTTCAATGGAATTTTCTAAAGGTACAACACATTCTTCAATTTCATCTTTAATGACACCCTCTAATGCCGCAGCGATATTATTATATTGTAATAATACACTATCCTGTGTTAGTGTATTTTGATATAGCAGCACTGCCTGCTGACTAAACGTACCATCTGGTCCAAGATAGCCTATCTTCATGTGGTTCCCTCCTATTTTTTCGGAATAAAAAATTTCATTGTTAAAAGTATAATACGAAATACCATAGAAATCAATGCTATGTAGTTAAGTTTTGAAAGAATAAAAAAACTTTGAGCTATCTCAAAAAAGCTTAACCAAAAACTTTTATAAAAAAACTAATATTTTTTAAAAAAATACAGCTTATCCACACTTTATTTTTGTTGCAGTGGTTTTTTTATGTTTCACAACAAAAAATTAAATAATTTTCCTATTTTTGGAATATACTACTAAAAAGCATTATTTTGTTTTTGCAATATGTCATAAAATAGAGTATAATAAAAAAAATGATAGGTTTAAATGGAAATAATTGTAAAATTAATGTATATGATATAAATGGTACTTTTAGGAGGAACAACAATGAGATATATTAATGAGTTAAGAGAAGGCGAAACGATAATTGAACATTATCTTTGCAAAAGTAAACAATCTTTAAAATCCAGAGCCGGAAAAACATACTTGTCTTTAAAACTGCAAGATAAAACAGGTATGGTAGACGCAAAAGTATGGGACATGACAAATGATATTAAAGCATTTGATGAAAACGATTTTATTAAAATAGATGCAGTTGTTGTGATATATCAAAACGATATTCAATTAAATGTAAAAAGAATCCGTCGCAGCATGGATGGAGAATATGAACCATTTGACTATATTCCCTGTACCGAAAAAAATATAGAAGAAATGTATCAAAAATTGATGTCCTATATTAAAACAATAGAAAGCCCTTATGTTAAAAAATTACTTGAATTTATTTTTTACAAACATCCTATTGTAAGCAAAAATTTTAAAACACACTCTGCTGCAAAAAGTGTACATCATAACTATATGGGGGGCTTATTAGAACATACACTTTCCGTAACAGAAATATGCGATTTTGCAGCACCACGTTATAAGCATGTAAACAGAGATATTTTAATTGCTTCTGCTATGCTACATGATGTTGGAAAATTAATGGAACTTTCAGAATTTCCAGAAAATGATTATACGGATGATGGAGAATTATTAGGGCATTTAATCATCGGAACAGAGATGATAACAGAAGCCACAGCAAAAATAGAAGGTTTTCCAAAACAATTAGAAAGTTTATTAAAACATTGTATGATTTCCCATCATGGAGAATATGAATATGGTTCTCCTAAACTGCCAAAAATCATAGAGGCGTATATTTTGCATTGTGCGGATAATTTAGATGCAAAATCAAAAGTATTTGAAGAAATGATTGATAATAACAGTAATCAAGGAAATTGGGCAGGCTATCATAAAATGCTGCAAAGAAATATCAGAAAATCTGATTATAAGGAAGGAATGAAATGAAATTAAAATGGGATAGGACAACAATTTCTGCGTCAGAAGTAAATCGGTATACGTATTGCCCTTATCAATGGTATTTTGAGCGATATTATGGTAGAAGTAAATTGTTTGCGTTGTCAAAATCCAAAAAGGCAACGACAAAACAATCTTCCAAAGCACCAGCAAAAACAAGAGAATCTAATTTTGCAAGAGGACGTGCTTTTCATGCGCAAGAATATCAAAATTTAAGAAGAAAACAAAAAATGGTTTCTATTCTTATGATAGTGGGAATGATTCTTATGATTGTGTGTTTTCTCATTTTTTTGATAAAATAAAGGCGGGATTCAGATGGTTCTTTTTTGGAAATCTATTAAAGACATAGATTGGCTTTTTTCTTATGTGCCTTTTGTACTCCTTTTTTTACTATGGTTAAGAGAGCAATGTTGGATATTGCGAAAAAGAAAAAAAAGACAGGGACTTTTTGGCTATAAACTAATTTATGCTGACCAAAAAGGAAGTAAAAAAGACAAAAATTTTGGAAAATTATTATATTCTAAAAAATATGATATACAAGGAAAACCGGATTATATTTTTCAAAAAAGGTTAGGAAATGCAATCGTACCTGTAGAATTAAAAAGTGGAAGCATTAGGGAAGATAAATTTCCTCATGCAGGAGATAGATTGCAACTTGCAACCTATTTTTTGTTGATAGAAGATATATATGGTATACGCCCAAAATATGGAAGGCTCGTATATAAAGATTATATGTTTGATATTCGGAATACCGTTACAATTCGGCGAGAAGTACGTAAGGCACTTGCAAATATGAGGCAAATGCTCCATACCGGACAGGGAAAAGCAAATTGTAGTACCGCAAGCTGTCGATATTGCATTTGTAAAGGAACCGTTTGTCCATATTGGGAAGTGCCAAAACAAAGAAAGGTGAAGAAGGCAGAATGAATAAAAAGACAACGAATGTGACTGTAGAAAAAAATAAATGTTATACTATGCTTGTGGATGACTTGGGCAACGAAGGAGAAGGCATTGGTAAAATAGATGGTTTTACTGTATTTGTGGAGAGGGCATTACCACAGGAAGAAATTGAAGTTTTGATTGTAAAAGTAAAAAAAAGTTTTGCTTATGGCAAATTACAAAAAATCATCAAAGCTTCTCCCGAACGTGTTGTACCTCGCTGTAAAATTGCTGCACAGTGTGGTGGCTGTCAATTACAGCATTTATCTTATAAGGGACAGTTACAATATAAAACTAAAAAAGTAAAAAATGCACTGCAAAAAATAGCTAACATAGAATCAGTGGAAGTTTTGCCAACATTGGGAATGGAAGATTGTTGGCGCTACCGCAATAAAGTTCAATTTCCAGTAGGAAGTGATTTAAAAATAGGATTTTATGGAAAAAGAAGCCATCGGATTATTAATACAGAAAAATGCTTTTTACAGTATGAAATTAGTGATACCATTATAGAAATTATAAGAGAATTTTTAAAAGAATATTCTATTTCGACCTATGACGAAAACACACACAAAGGCTTACTTCGCCACATATTGATAAAAGTTGGTTTTTCTACTGGTCAGATTATGGTATGCTTGGTTATCAATGGGAAGCAATTTCCCCATAAAGAAAAACTAATAGAACATTTACAAAGCATAAAAGGAATGACTAGTATTGTATTAAACTATAATACAGAAAAAACAAATGTGATATTAGGAAAACAAAATCAAGTGCTATGGGGAAAAGAATATATCGTTGATACCATTGGAAAATTAGAATTTGAAATTTCTCCTTTGTCATTCTTTCAGGTTAATCCTATTCAAACAAAAAAGCTCTATCAAAAAGCATTCGAATTTGCTGATATTAATTCACAGGAAACTGTTTTAGACTTATATTGTGGAATTGGTACTATGTCCCTTTTTTTTGCACAAAAAGCAAAACATGTTGTGGGAATTGAAATTGTAGAACAAGCCATCATAGATGCAAAAAAAAATGCAAACAGAAATCAAATTTCAAATGTAGAATTTCTACAAGGAGCTACAGAAGATATTATTCCTATACTTTATAAAAAGGGGATACAGGCAGATGTGGTTGTATTAGACCCTCCACGAAAAGGCTGTGATAAAAAAGTTTTGCATACTATATTAAATATTAATCCTCAAAAAATTGTTTATGTTTCTTGTGACCCCGCAACAATGGCAAGAGATATTAAATTACTTGAAAATTATGAAGTAAAAATAGTACAACCTGTGGATATGTTTCCTCATAGTAGTCATGTGGAGACAGTATGTTTATTATCCAAACTTTATGCAGATTAATTTATTGGGGTAAAGCTAAAGATAGACAAACATAAACATAATTGTAATTTAATATTAATCACTTTAAAAAATAGTAAAATTTGATAGGAGCATATTTAAAATGGGGATATTTAATAATTATGATAATCCAAATATAAAAGAACGAGAACAAGGGGAAGAATATTTTTCTATCATATTAAAAGATAAAGATTTATATGAAAAAGTATTCGCTTTATGTAATTTAGAATTGATGGAGCAGCCGATACCACTGTCCTCTTATTGCAACGAATATCACTGTACAGTCAATATAGATGGTATAGTTTTTGCAGAAGATGGTTGTGGAGGATGTTATGCTTTGTTAGAAGATGGAAATATTGTACGAATAGATTTTGCAGAAGGCGAATGTGGGAGAGTAGCAGAAACACTAAAGGACTTATTAGAATTGGAATTAAATTGTGCATGTGCATGGCAGAATTATATGAGAAAGAAATATATTGACGACCCCTCTTTATTAGAAAAAGATGTTGTAGCATTTGAAGCAGAAGGGCGTAATGATTTTGAACATGCCTATGGTGATGACATGCCTAAATATAATGAACTGCAAAAAGAAATTGCAGAACAATTACATTTAAAAATATATTATGAAATTGATAAAAATGTCCTTACTAAACTTTATAAAATGGCAGCAAAACAGCCAATTTTTTTAGTGAAAGATATGATTAACAATAAGTTTTTTCATGAATTAATGTACTGATTTTTAATATACAAATAATTTATAGAGGTGTAGTAATGAAAAAGGTAAAAATTTCTGTTATGAAAATAGCACATTATACAGATTTGATAGAAAAATATGAAAATCCAATCACTCACGCTTGTGACATGAAAGAGGGGCAAGTATTTATTGCAAACGGCTGGCAAAAGCCAGAAGGATTTTGTGAAAGTGCATGGGAAAGTATGTCTGCATTTGTCATGGCACTTGCTTATGGTGCTGAAAATTTGTATGATGGTTGGATGAAAAATAAAAAATCTGCTATGATTTCTTGTAATGATGGATTTCGTCCTGTAAGTTTTTTCATTGAAACATTAGATATTGATGCAGAATAAAAATTCTCATTTGTTAATTCATTAAAATCATTACATAACTATGATAGAGTATATCGAAAATTAACCGATATACTCTCAGTCTGTCAATAAAGCCTTTTTTTGTGAGTTTCACCCACACCCACCAACTTTTTTAAAAAAAAGTTGGACAAAAAACTCTACTGGAAAAACTAACGTTTTTTCTTATAAAATCAATATTTTTAGCGAAACACTAGTTCCGTATTAAGGTTCTTTGAGGAGTTTGAAGGTTATCTCTCAAGATTTTTTGATAAGCTGAGAGCATATCGAAAATGAATCAATATACTTTATTTTTTTGCCACTATTAGAATTTTAGCTGTTTTATTTTATTATTGATTTATAAAAATTTAGCAATATAATGTTTCATTCGTTTTATGTCTTTAATATACTAGTTTATATTTCATATATTGATTTGTAAAAGTTTCAATATTCATATTATAAATTTCATCTTCAGAGCTTGTATAAATTAAGTTTACTATAATATCTGCTATCATTCCAAAAAACATTGGACTTGACCCAATTTCACAGTTCGCAGAATCTTCAATCACAATTTTGCACTGAGGATACTTTTCTTTTTCTAAAATTGTTGAACAAATTTGATTTATCATTCGTTCTGTATACTCTTCAGGTAATCCTTTGTAAACATGAGTATCATCTATAAGACCAGAGGCCTCATACTTCACACTGTTCTTATGTGTAAAAGCAAGTTCTATTTCTACACAATCTTGTTTTCTAAGAGGATAAATCTTTGCTGCTAACATTCCATAACATATTTTTCCTCCTGTATGAATTTTAATCTCAACTCCTAATAAAAACGTTGATAAAAATTCATATGTTTTTATATTAATTAATTTTTTGCGCCAATTATATTTATAATCTTTCAGCAAAGGTTGCTCATTCCACATTATTTTTACTTCTCCATTTTTATATTTAAAAATTTTTACCATACCTATAACCTTTCTTATCATTGATAGATTCTGAATAAATTGGAATCATTTTTCCATATTATATATAACTCTATTTAAAATATCAAATTTTATTTATATTTTGAGTTCGATATATTGATGATGTAAGTTGATAAGGTTAGTCATGATAGAACAATCGCCGAGATTTTTCCCAGCAATGATTCAAATACTCATCCACATCGCGGTCTGGATATTGATACAGCCAAGCTGAAAGATTACAAATTCGAACTGTCGAACTGCTACAATCCTGCCATCAAGCAATTCAAATACGCCAAATTTTTTAGATGCCACTGCTACTTGTGAAAAAGGTATGGTATTTAGTGCTTCACTCCAAAAGCTTTTGAGGAACGGATAGGCTTCAGAGAGCAACTGACTTTTATAATGGCTCTTGCGGCAGCAAAAAGGGCAAGTATCAGGATTAACTTTTGTACGATTATACATACTCATTTGATAGGGCTTTCCGCAATTTCGGCATACCCAATAGAACTTATATGAGACAGTGGGAGCAAACATACTTGGTGTCAAGTGACCGTTTAGTGTTGGATGCCAGTCTCGGGCAAGTAGTGGATAACGTGCTTCAAAGCTATTGTTTATCGAAACCCAAACATATTGTTGCAGAATCAAAAGTTGGTCTCGCATAATATTAATATTAGGGTAGGTATCTCAGGTTGGGAACAGAGAACGTAGCAACTCTAAAATGATATCATCATATCTGTGGCAAACTTTACGATTTAATACAAAGATAGGAACAGAAATGAGTTTGATAAGCGGATGGGAAGGAAGGGGCAATTTAGTTCCATCTTCAATAATTACATAGACATAGTAATACTGCGCTAAAGTATATATCTTTTTTAGGTCAGTAGAGACACGCCGACCTTCACTGACAGTAATGTGGTAATATAAGCTATTAAATTCGATTGCTGTTTTTTGAGAGGGAAGCAGGATATCAATGTTTTCCTTTGTGTATGGGTCATCCTGACAACTTTGAATATCTGATGTGCATTTTTGAAGATAAAATAAAAATGCTTGCTCTGCGAAGGAAGTCACATTCCGCTTATTGCAGATTGGACATCCTCGATTTAAGTAAGTGCGATTAGATACTCGAGCTTTATAATGGTGTCCATAAGGACATATAAACCAAAGTTTTTCAGAAGATGATGGAAGAATCATTCTTCCAGTAATCCCATCATTACGTGCATCATCCAATTCATCAGCAATCTTAGGATAAGTGGTTTTCAAGCAGTTTTTATCTGTTACCTCTGTGTTTTTTCCATTTTCACAGATAGGGCAGAGAAATACTCTACCACGATCCTCAATTCGAACTGGCTTGAGCAGTTGATAGTTGCACTTCGGACATTTCAAATAAAATACCTGATGTGAAGATGGAAGAACCATATTCATGGTAATAGAATTGCGCTCAGGGTCCCACCATTTTTCTGCTTCTGGAATAATAGTCAAAAGATTATAGTAAGGGGACGGGCGCTTTCCTGTACAATAAGGACAGTAGGTAACTTCATTTCGTTGCTTGATAACATTATAATCATAGGCTTTTAAACGGTTTAACTTGTTTGGTGTATGCTCCCAAGAGATATCACAGATGGGACATCTAAACTTATATTTCTTTCCTGAGGAAAATGGCACCTCTGATGGAGGGAGCGGATTTGCTTGTCGGTCGTACAACGCCAAAAGTTCTGGCTTATTCATTTTTTGGCACCATTCCTCCAAAGAATATGACTTTTTTTTCATAACTTTGAGCCTCCTTTATTTTAATAAATTTCTCACTACTTCTACCGCAAGAAATTATCAACATGAAGTTAAAAAAAAGTTTGTTTTATTTATATTGCCTTTTAAATTCTATTTTATCAGTTTAGTTTTTTCTATGCAATATTAAGGTTTTAAAAAAAGTACCTAAACAAGCAGTTAAATAAAATTAACCACAGAAAAAGGTATTTTCCTTTTTATCTTATATACAGAAAACAAAAATTACTGACTAATTTCCGTGTTTATGATAGTATACTTTTATATAACAAAGTGAGTTATCTTTAAATAACTATAAATAAAAGATATAATAAAATAAAAAATCCATATTCACAACAGAAGCAACACAATTATAAAGGAGGATTTTACATGATAAAAACAATATTACATGATTTTTCTATTGAAAAAATAGCATATTCTGGACAATGTTTTCGCTGCAACGAACTAGAAAAAAATAAATATAGTTTAATTGCCTTTGGGAAATACTTAGAAATCGAACAGCATGGTGAAAATGTGACATTTTATTGTGAGGAACAAGATTATCAACAAATATGGTATCCTTATTTTGATTTAGGTACAGATTATAAAAAATGGACGAATACCATTCCAGATACAGATAGCTATTTAACAAAAGCTGCGGAATTTGGAAATGGGATTCGAATACTGAGACAAGATTGCTGGGAAATGATAATTTCTTTCTTAATTTCACAGCAAAATAATATCAAAAGAATTAAAAAAATTATAGAGTTACTTTGTCAAACATACGGCGAAAAAAGAAATGACAATGGAATGGTTTATTATACTTTTCCTAGCATAGAAGCCTTATCACAGGCAACAGAGGAGGAACTAAAAAATTGTAATCTTGGTTATCGAGGAAAATATATAATACAAACAACAAAGGACCTATTCCAAACACAAAAGATAGAAAAAATAAAGCAAATGTGTTATAATGAAGCAAAAAAAGAATTGTTAACCTTATATGGTGTAGGAGAAAAAGTTGCAGATTGTATTTGTTTATTTGGGCTACATCATTTGGAGGCTTTTCCTATTGATACACATATCAAAAAAATCTTAGAAAAACAGTATAAAAACGGATTTCCTTTTTCTACTTATAAAAGTTATCAAGGAGTTATTCAACAATATCTATTTTATTACGACTTGTTTTGTGGTGAAAAAAATGTATAAAATTGCGGTTTGTGACGATGAAAAAATAATGTGTGAATATTTGCAAAAAAAAGTATCTGAAATATTGACGAAATGGAACATTTTTTTTACAATCACTTGTTACACAAATGCCTTAGACTTATTAAATACTACCATATCCTATGATTTAATACTATTAGATATCCAAATGCCTGTTTTAGATGGTGTTACGCTTGCACAAAAACTAAGAACACAATCAGAAAAATGTGAATTAATTTTTATTACTATCTTAAAAGAATATGTTTTATATGCTTTTGAAGTAGAAGCATTGGATTATATTTATAAGCCCATTGAACAAAAACGATTAGAAAATGCCTTAAAAAGAGCTGTGAACCGGTATCAAAAAGAAAAAAAAGGAATATTGATACAACATAAAAATTGTTATCAAACTATCAAACTAGAAGAAATCTATTATTGCGAAGTAATAAATAGAAAATTATATCTTCATTTGCAGAATGAGGTAATTGAATATTATGGAAAATTACAGGAAATTCAAAAACAATTAGACAAACGTTTTTTAAAATGTCATAGGAGTTATATTGTAAATATGGATTATATCAAAAAGTATGAATCTCTCATTTTAACCATGCAAAATGGAGAAAAAGTCCCTGTGTCTCGATTACAGCAAAAAGAGTTTATAGAAAAAATGTTGTATTACCTCAAAGGGAGAGAAACATAATGTATTCTTTACTATGCAATGCCATGTATTTTATTGTAATACCTCTGTTATTGTTTTTCTTTTTTTGCCGTTATTGCAGTTTCACTTTTCGGTGGAAACATTGTTTTTGTTATCTTTTTTGTTTTGCTTTCCTGCTTCAAATAGAAATGCATACAAACAATGGATTTTATTGGCTGATACTGGAAATTTTAGGATTATCCTTGTATGGGAAAGGAATGTTTTTAAAAAAATTTATGATAGCTGCCTTAATCTATTCTATTTATAGTATTTGTAATGGTTTTGTGCAATTTGTTTTCTTTTGGCTGCTTTGTCATTTTCCTAACATTTCTGTTTTGCAGTATGGGGATATAATCCATATGGGTATGGTGTTACTTTTAACAGTTTGTCTTTTATGTTTGCTGTTAAACTATTTTGATAAAAATATAACAGTAGGAGAAATTTCTTTTATGATGCCCTTTTTTTTTATTGCTGTAGTAGAAAGAATCATTAGTAATCAAATTTATGGTGATACCATCATATGGGACGATAAAGCAGGCATGATATTTCCAGTAATTAACCATACCACTATATTCTTATTGCAATTATTTGCCTTGGTATGCTTTTTTACTTCTCTTATCGCGTATCAAAATATAAAAAAATCAGTTTATGCGGAACAAACAATACAATTATTAAAGCAACAATACCATTTGCAAAAAATTTATATGCAGGAAGCACAGATAAGATATGAAAAAACACGCTCTTTTCGTCATGATATTAAAAATCATTTTGCTGTTTTAGCAGAACTGTTAAAAGAAAATCATACGCAAAAAGCATCTGCCTATTTGTATGATTTACAAAGGATTTCTGATGATTTATCTTTTGAAGTACAAACAGGAAATGTTGTAATTGATGCTTTATTAAACAGTAAATTTTCTGTAGCAGCACAAAAAAATATAGCAATAGATTGTCTCATAAAAGTTACAGAAAAAATAAAAGAAATTGATTGGTGCATTGTTCTTTGTAATGCATTGGATAATGCGATTGCAGAAAGTGATAAAATAAGCGAAAAATACATTTGTGTAAAAGGAGAAAACAAAGGAAATTTTTATTTGTTATCTATTCAAAATAATTGTCGGAAAGAAATGAAACAAGTACCTACGTGGGGAATTGGACTGCACAATATCCATGCAGTTTGTCAAAAATATAATGGAACAATGCAAGCAGAATTACGAAATGGAATGTATTGTTTAGATATGCTTTTTTTCTTTTCACAACAATAAAAAAACATTTCATAACATCTTAATTGTAATCTCATAATGAATAATTTATACTAGAAATAAGAGGTGATGATATGAATCTTAATAATATTAATCAATTTGTTCCTAGTATGAGTATGCCAAGTGGTGGCAGTAATGATGCTATAAAATCATTAGAACAAAAATTGCACCAGTTGGAAACAGAAAAACAAAAAGCAATCCAGTCAAAAGATAAGAAAAAAGAAGAAAATATAAAAAAACAAATCGAAAAAATTCAAAGACAAATTCAAGAAATGAAAAACCAACAAAAAGGAGAGACAGAAAAAATTCAAAAAAAGGAAAAAAGGAAACCACAAGAAGATTTAGGAAAAAATGTAGATGTCTATGCTTAAAACCTTGAAATTTTATTTTAAACTCTCTTTTGAAAGAAAAAAACAAAAACCTTAATGACACAAACTATCAACGAAATGAAACACACCAAAAGAATTTTATTGATAAACGGAACTGAGAAAAATTTTTCTCAGTTTTTTTATTGACAAAAGTCCGATTTCATACTATAATAAGTATGAAATCGGACTGGAGGGAGAATAAAAATGAAAAATGAACAAAAATTAAAAGAATTTAATGATATTCATAGACAATTAAGTGAATTGTACCATGAGATTGCAGTAAAATTAAAACTATCCAATAGTGCCTTTACTATTTTTTATACCATTTCTGAAATGGGAGGTAGTTGCTTACAAAAAGACATTTGTGATTTGTTTTATATGAGCAAGCAAACTGTTCATTCTTGTATCAAAAAATTAGAAAAAGAAGGCTATCTTCTGAAAAAGGAAAATGATAAACATGTTTATTTGACACCAAAAGGAGAAGTGTTTGTAAAACAAAATATTGCACCTATCTTAGAACTAGAAAAAAATATATTTGCAAAGATGACAGAACAGGAAGGTGATATCTTTTTAGAATTAAATAAAAAATATTTACATTACTTCAAGCAAAATTTAAAAGACATAGGAGAATTTTTATGAGAATACAATTATCAGACCATTTTAACTATAGCAACCTATTAAAATTTGTGTTACCTTCTATTCTTATGATGATATGTACTTCTATCTATGGGGTTGTAGATGGTTTATTTGTTTCTAACTTTGTTGGAAAAACACACTTTGCTGCTGTCAATTTAATTATGCCTTTTTTTATGGGAATTGTAACAGTAGGATTTATGATAGGTACAGGAGGAAGTGCCATTGTAGCAAAAACTTTAGGAGAAGGGAAAAAAGAAAAAGCAAATGAATATTTTACAATGTTAATTTGTTTAACTGTAATCTTAGGGATTGTTGTGACTATATTCGGCTTGCTATTTTTACGTCCCATTATTTTGTTATTAGGTGCAGAAGGAATCTTAATAGAATATTGTATGACATATGGTAAAATGATATTATTTTCTATGACAGCGTTTATGCTACAAACTACCTTTCAAAGTTTTTTTATTGTAGCAGAAAAACCTGCACTTAGTTTAAAAATATCCATTGCAGCAGGATTAACAAACATGATATTAGATTTTATTTTTATTGTTGTATTCCATTGGGGACTGATTGGGGCAGCACTAGCGACCATGTTAGGACAAGTGGTTGGTGGTATGATTCCATTATTTTACTTTTCCAGAAAAAATAATAGTTTACTTCGTTTTACAAAATTTAAGTGGAATTTGCGTATTATATTAAAAACCTGTACAAATGGTTCTTCTGAAATGATGACAAATCTTTCAGCATCGCTTGTCAATATTCTTTATAATTATCAACTGATGCGATTGGCAGGAGAAAATGGGATTTCTGCCTATGGAGTCATTATGTACGTAAATTTTGTATTTACAGCTTTATTCATTGGTTACTCCATAGGAAGTGCTCCTATTATCGGTTATCATTATGGAGCAGCAAACCATAATGAATTACAAAACTTATTCCAAAAAAGTTTAAAATTAACGGCAATCTTTAGCGTTTTGCTAACAATTTTAGCAGAAATACTTTCTATGCCTTTGTCAAACATTTTTGTAGGCTATGATAAAGAACTTCTTGCAATGACTTGTAATGGTTTTAGGATTTATGCTATTTCTTTTATCATAGCAGGGTTTAATATCTTTAGTTCTGGGTTTTTTACAGCATTAAATAATGGAATGATTTCTGCTGTAATTTCGTTTACTAGAACCCTTTTGTTTCAATTAGGTTCTGTTTTGATATTACCATTTTTTATGGACCTAAATGGAATATGGGCAGCCATTATCGTTGCAGAATTATTAGCATTGTTTGTTAGCATTTATTTTTTTGCAATAAAAAGAAAGGTTTATCATTATTAAAGAAATATTTTGTTTCTCATAGAAAAAGTTTGGGAATCTCAATTTTTTGTTCTTTTCTTTTACAAAATGGTAATAGAAAAATATTATTTTTTCAAATAATGTATGATTGATTTTTATAGCATTTCATGCTATAGTATAGGTTAGTGTCTCTTTATCAGACATCAGTCGGAATAAAAGTGGAAATTTCCACTTTTTTGTATATAGAAAGGAACAATTAAGAATGGAAAATTTAAAATTTGAAAACATGAACCTATCACCAGAAATTTGCCGTGCAGTGCTGGATATGGGTTTTGAAGAAGCTACACCAATACAATCCCAAGCAATTTCTATTATTATGGAAGGGCGCGACGTAATTGGACAATCTCAAACGGGTACCGGAAAAACGGCTGCTTTTGGAATTCCTTGCTTAGAACAAATTGATGCAGAAAACAAAAAATTGCAAGCAGTTATCCTTTGCCCTACGCGTGAGCTTGCTATACAAGTGAGTGAGGAATTTCGGAAATTACTGAAATATGCAGAAAATATTCGTGTATTGCCAATTTATGGTGGTCAGCCGATTGACAGACAAATTGCAGCCTTAAAAAAAGGAGCACAGGTTATTATTGGTACACCTGGACGTGTTATGGACCATATGCGTCGTCGTACCTTAAAAATGGAAACTGTAAAAATGATAATCTTAGATGAAGCTGATGAAATGTTAGATATGGGTTTTCGTGAAGATATCGAAACTATTTTAGTAAAAGTTCCAGAAGAACATCAAACAGTGATGTTTTCTGCAACACTTTCTCCTGAAATACTTTCTTTAAGCAAACGCTTTTTAAACGAACCAGAATTTATAAAAGTAGTCAGAAAAGAACTTACCGTACCAAATATTGAGCAGATTTATTTTGATGTAAAAGAAAGAACAAAATTAGATGCACTTTCTCGTATTATTGATGTCTATGACCCCAAATTAGCACTTGTTTTTTGTAATACAAAAAAGCGTGTTGATGAAGTAGTGGAGCTTTTACAGGGCAGAGGTTATTTTGCAGAGGGACTTCATGGAGATTTAAAACAAGTACAAAGAGATAAAGTTATGCAAAAATTTAGAAATGGCACCATTGAAATATTGGTTGCAACAGACGTTGCTGCAAGAGGAATTGATATTGATGACATTGATGTGGTGTTTAATTATGATGTTCCTCAAGATGAAGAATATTATGTGCACCGGATTGGTAGAACGGGTCGCGCAGGCAGAACAGGAAAAGCATTTACCTTTTGTGTTGGAAAAGAAATCTATAAACTTCGTGATATTATGAGATACACCAAAACCAAAATTATACAACAAAAACTACCTACCTTAAGTGATGTAGAAGAAATGAAAACAAATCTTTTTTTGGAAAAAATAAAGTCTATGATGGAAGAAGGACATTTAACAAAATATGTTAATTTAGTAGAAAAATTAATGCAAGAAGATTATGCAGCAATGGATATTGCAGCAGCATTATTAAAACATAATTTGTCTGATGTTAGTGTAGATAGCATTGATGCGATTGATGATATTAATTTAGGTGGTACTGAAGTTTATGGTGGAGAAAAAATGGTACGATTATTCCTAAATGCAGGCAAAAAGAATAAAATAAGAATTAAAGATATTGTAGGAGCAATTGCTGGAGAAACCGGTGTTTCTGGTAAAGTATTAGGTTCTATTGACCTATTTGATGATTATGCATTTATTGATGTTCCTTCTGAATATGTAAAAGATATTATTCATGGTATGAAAAACATAAGAATTAAAAATAAAAAAGTAAATATTGAAATGGCAAAAAAAGCAAAAAATAAAAAATAAATTTATTAAAAAATCTTTTTTATGGGTTTCACCCACACTCACCAACTTTATTGGAAAAATTAGCGTTTTTCCTTATCAAATCAATCTTTTTAGCAAAATGCTAGTTCCGCATTAAGGTTTTTTGACAAGCTGATAGAATGTCCATAGGACATTCTATATTTTTATCATTTTTCTGAAACTATCCTTTTTATCCTTTATAAAATCGTTTTTTTACTACATGAAATAATATTATATGTATTTTATAGGAAACAACAAAAAATCTCAATATTTATGTTTTTCTGATTTTTTTCATGATAATTTAATTGTGTTTTTTTGGATAATATTTTATAATGATAATGCGAATATACAGATGAGGAGGATATCAAAGAATATGAAACATATTCAAAAAATGAAGTTATTATTTGTAGTAGCAATCCTATGCAGCATTTGGACAATTACAACCTTTGCTTATACTGTGCCAGAAATAGTACATATTGGATTGTCGAATATTGGCAGTGCTATTACACTTTCAAACAAAACGATTACCATAGGGGCAGAAGAAAATGGAGTTTATGTTAGTGGTGGTATTTTACAATCGGACAAAGGATTCACATTTGCAGCAGGAAGTGGAACCTATGGCGCAATCACTCAATATTATGACAGTTATGAAGCAGCAAAGCAACAAGCGAATACTATAAAAAATGCACTCCCTGCTTATACAGGTGGTGGAAAATGGCAATTATATGTTTCTGGTATGACAGGGGACCAACTAAGACAAAAAACAGGTTTACCTACAGAAAATGTTGCTTCTGTATCTAATATGATATTAATACAAACAAACGGGAAAACAATCGCATTAACCAATAATATTACCCCTCAATTTGGTGCAGCAAATAGTGATGATAATATTATTACTATCAATAATAAACAATACAGAGGAAAAATACAGCCTACTCGTGTCAATGGTGGCAGCATTGTTCCTGTCAATGCAGTCTCAATAGAAGACTATCTTTATGGGGTAATTCCTTGTGAAATGTCCCCTAGCTACGCACCAGAAGCCTTAAAAGCACAGGCAGTTGCAGCAAGAACTTATGCTGTCAAAAAAATAGACATGAAAGTACATACAGAAAAAGGATATGACCTTTGTGATGGTACACATTGTCAAGCTTATAAAGGAAAAGAAGCAGAATATCCTGAAACAAACAGTGCAGTAGATATCACAAAAGGATTACTTATTTATTATGAAGGGGAACCCATTGAATCTGTATTTTTTGCTAGCAGTGGTGGCTATACAGAAAACAGTGAAGATATTTGGACTGCTCCTTTACCTTATTTAAAAGCAGTTCCTGATGTTTATGAAGTGGATACTAATATATGGAAAAAGCAATTTACTGCGGCACAGCTTACCAACTTAACAAGTGCAAAAGGGGATAATATTGGACAAGTAACAGACCTTGTTATTTCAAAAATATCTTTGGGTGGACGTGTGCAGGAACTAAAGATTGTGGGTACAAAAGGAACAAAGGTACTTACAAAATTACAAATTTCCAGTTATCTTTCTGGCATTCCAACAAAAATGTTTACCATCAATGGAAAGGGTAGTGGCGCAAAAACAACAGTTACAATGAATGTTGCACAATCTGCAACACCAATTACAACACCAGTAATGACAGCACCAGAAACTACAACACCAAATGTAAACATTCCAAGTATGACAGAGGATTCTATTGCAGATAATTATGTGATTGGTAGTGATATACAAGCTGTTGCAAACTTGCAGTCTTTTCATGCTGAAACAAATACAATAGGAAACACAAGCGTTGTGATGCCACAAACAACCTTACCAGATATTAGTATGATACCTACTACCTTACCAGATTTTAATACACCTGATACTACCACATCAAATATAACTTCACCTGCTACAAAAGCACAAAATGTTACTGTTACAGCAGCTTCTACTGGTGCGATTAGTACAAACAATGGCACAGGTGTTTTTATAATCGAAGGGAAAGGAAATGGACATGGTGCTGGTATGAGTCAAAAGGGGGCGCAAGGTATGGCTTTACAGGGAAATGACTTTTTAACTATCTTACATCATTATTATACAAATGTAACAATACAGTAACGAAAATTCCCCTAGCTTTTTTGGGGAATTTTTATTTTAAAATAATTGGAGGAAAAGACTATGAAAGAATATCATTGGGCAACATTAGGCTGCGGTGTGATTGCAAATCAATTAGCAGAAACACTAGCAAAACAAGGTAGAACCTTATATGCAGTTGCAAACAGAACACATGAAAAAGCACTTGCCTTTGCACAAAAATATCATGTCAAAAAAGTATATGATGTCATAGAAGATGTCTTTACGGATAAAGAGGTAGATATCATTTATATTTCTACTCCTCATAATACTCATATTTCTTACATTATACAGGCTTTAAAAAATGGAAAACATGTTTTATGTGAAAAATCTATCACCTTAAATGAACAGGAATTAAAACAAGCTATTGAATTAGCAAAGCAAAACCATTTAATTTTAGCAGAAGCTATGACCATTTATCATATGCCTTTGTATCAAAAACTGGAAGAAATCATACAAAGTGGTGTATTAGGTCCTCTCCGTTTTTTACAGGTAAATTTTGGAAGCTACAAAGAATATGACATGAAAAATCGTTTTTTTAATAAAAATTTAGCAGGTGGAGCATTACTAGATATTGGTGTTTATGCACTTTCTTTTACTAGATGGTTTATGTCTGAAAATCCCAATCAAATTGTATCACAGGTAAAATTTGCCCCCACTGGAGTGGATGAACAAGCTGGCATATTACTTATGAATGAAAAGCAGGAAATGGCAACCATTTCATTATCCCTTCATGCAAAACAACCAAAAAGAGGATTGGCAGCTTTTGAAAAAGGATATATTGAAATTTATGACTATCCAAGAGCAGAACAGGCAAGTATATACTATACAGAACAGGATAGAAAAGAAGTGATTGAGGAAGGAAAAACAGAATATGCTTTATTATATGAAGTCATGGACATGGAAAAAGCAATTTCTAAAGAAGGGGACATGTATTTACAATATACTATAGATGTTATGGGACAAATGACAAAATTAAGAAATGACTGGAACATGAAATATCCAGAAGAAGAATAAAAGATTGTCTTTATAAAAAAGACAAGTGACAATTAAATATACACAAATAATAAAACAATTAGAAAATAATTACTAAAAATATTGGCTTTATTTCAAATAAAATTAGATGATTTTATTTTATTTTTAAAAAAATGACTTTATTCTATAGCAAAATGTATTCGAGATGTGGACAACAAAAATAATGCACGAAAAAAAGAACAGGATTCCATAAAATCATATTCAAATTCAGCAAAAAAATAAAAACTATCTATTTTGCATAAACAATAAATCAAAACACCATAAAAATAAAAACATATTGACGAATGAAAAAAGTATTTATATAATAAATATAGTAATTATTAACATGATAAATTTTTAAAGTATTGGAGGAGTTCAAAATGTTTAAAGTAACAAATACAACAAAAGCACCTGCTGCGATTGGTCCTTATTCCCAAGCAATCGAATACAATGGTTTTTTATTCGCTTCTGGTCAAGTACCTATTGACCCTGCTGTTGGTGATGTTGTTGCAAAAGATATTGTAGGACAGGCAGAACAGGTAATGAAAAATATTGCTGCAATTTTAGAAGAAAATGGAATTGGTTTTGAAAATGTTGTAAAAACTACTTGCTTTTTAGCAGATATGGGCGATTTCCAAACATTTAATGGTATCTATGAAAAATATTTTGTAGGAAAACCTGCACGTTCTTGTGTCGCTGTTAAAGAGCTGCCTAAAAAAGTATTGTGTGAAGTAGAAATTATTGCAGCAACAAAATAAAACTTATAAAAACGCTATTTCCTAAAAAACAAAGTGGGGAAACATGAATCAAAAGTGAAGGGGGAAAAAACAATGGTTACATTAGAAATGATTCAACAAGCACAACAAAATTTAAAAGGTGTTGCACGTATGACACCATTGATTTCAGCGCAAAAAATTGGAGAAAATATATCTATTAAAGCAGAAAATTTACAATTAACAGGTTCTTTTAAACTGAGAGGCGCATATAATAAAATTTCCTCCCTGACACCAGAAGAAAAAGCAAAAGGCGTTATTGCCTGTTCCGCAGGAAATCATGCACAAGGTGTTGCATTATCTGCAACAAAAAATGGCATTAAATCTACTATCTGTATTCCAGCAGGTGCACCACTTTCTAAAGTGGAAGCAACCAAAGGATTCGGTGGTGATGTTGTATTAGTGCCTGGTGTATATGATGATGCCTATGCAAAAGCAGTTGAATTGACAAAAGAACATGGTTATACTTTTGTACATCCTTTTGATGATGAAAAAGTAATTGCCGGACAGGGAACCATTGGTCTTGAAATATTAGAGCAAGAGCCACATGTTGATGCTGTATTTGTTGCTATCGGCGGTGGTGGTTTAGCAAGTGGTGTTGCTTGTGCTATAAAATCTATGAAACCAGATTGTAAGATATATGGTGTGCAAGCAGCAGGAGCACCTAGTATGTATGATTCCATCAATAAAGGGGAAATTATCGAATTAAAGAGTGTATCCACTATTGCTGATGGAATTGCAGTAAAAAAACCTGGTAATTTAACTTTTGAAATGTGTAAAAAATATTTAGATGGTGTTGTTACTGTAACAGAAGATGAAATTGCAACTGCAATTTTAACATTGATGGAAACACAAAAAACTGTTGCAGAAGGTGCAGGCGCAACTAGTGTTGCAGCAGCTATGTTTCATAAAGTGCCTGAGTTAAAAGGTAAAAATATTGTTTGTGTCATTTCTGGTGGTAATATTGATGTTAGTATTTTGTCCAGAGTTATTACAAAAGGTTTAACCAAAACAGGTAGAATTACAGAAATCCAGACAAAAGTGCTGGATAAACCAGGACAATTAATTAATTTATTACAGTTAATTTCCAATGCAGGTGCAAATATTATTAACATAGACCACCATAGAGAAGTTAAAAAATCAGACGTCAATTCTTGTATCGTTTCTATGGTTTTAGAAACAAAAAATATAGAACATTCTAATGAAATTTGTAAAACATTACAGGAAAATGGTTATGAAATATTTGAGTAATTGTGAAAAGTCAAAATCTTGAGAATGTTGTCTACCTTCCATTACGGTTGGTACAAAATGTAAGCTGGATGGAGTCCACAAAAAAGATTTTATTGATAGACTAAAGAGAGTAGAAGCATCTACTCTCTTTTTTATTGTTATCAAATGTGTGTTCTTCTTTGTATTTCTGAAAAAAATAAATCTCGTCGAAACAAAAATAATCCACCAAAAAGAATGATGCTGACAGAAACACAAATTGCCGAAGGATACAATACATTTAATTTATGTTTTAAAAGAAGTATCAACGGAATAACAGCTAATACTCCATCCAAAATTAAATATAATATGTATTCTCTAGTGTGCAGCTTTAAAAAATAAGCAAGTAAGCAGGTACTTGTAATGGAGCCAATACAAAGAAAAGGTAATACATATTCCAAAGACCAACCTCGATAACCTGTTTTAAAATCCCAAAGAAAAGCTAATGCAGAAAGGATGACCACTTGCCACAATATATTTTTGGGGACATTATGCCACTTTTCCATTGCAATCCTTACCGTAAACCAAAAACAAGCACTTCCTGCTAAAACAAATAACACCCACCAACCATCTTGTGGACGAGAAAGATTGATACCAATGCAAACCGCAACTGCAATTAATGTAATAAAAAGTCCTATGCGAAACATTTTTTGACTAAGGGAATTTTGTAGTTCTATTTTAGGAAAAATATTTTTTTCAGGTGTGCCAGATAATTCACCTTGACAAAGGGGACAACATTTTACATTACCCCTTACCTTTACATGACATTGCTCACATTCATACATTCATCAAACCTCCTCCATATTAGTTGTAATTTCAATTTGTAGTCCCATATCGGATAAGTGACGAAAAAATCTTTTGGGCAAATCTCCTCTAAAAAAAGCAGTTGCAATACTGATAACAAAATTATCCTCAAAGGAACAAGTAGCGATTTGTGTTGTTTTGGTACTAACAAATAAGTCAAACAAGCGAATATATTTTATCATTTCTTGAGGCATTTTGACCTTGCCAACATTAGAAAGACAAGATGTTGTTTTTTGATAAGAAAGCCAATTTGCAAAACGTAATACATAATCTTTACTAGCAAGTGGAACCAATTTCATAGTAATATTATGCTCCAGTGCAGAAAGGGTATTCATTCCTTTTCTTAACCCTTCTTCTGTTAATTTTTGTTGAAATTGTTCCTTTACAGACAAAAGAACTGTTTCTAATGTTTCCTTTTGTTCTTTAAATTGATAGGAAACCTGTATAACTTCAAAAAAATTTCTTGTGGTTTCAGAAGGGAAATAATTTCTTAAATTGACAGGAATACTAATTACAACTGGTTTTTTTTGCTCTTTCATACTCATTCCTTCATAAATAGAATATATCCATAATGCAACAAGAAATTCTGTAATAGTAACTTGATGTTGCTTTGATAACTGCAATAATGCCTTAACAGAAACACAGCCCTCTATCACACCCATTTGCCCGATATCTAATTTTTCGCCTTTGATGTGATAAGCAAAAGGCTTTTTTACTTTTTTTTGAGCTTTTTCTTTTTTAAAATATTGAGAAAAACTATCTTTGCTTTTTTCAGAAGCTGTTGTTGTGCTTTCTAATGATACATTTTGCAATTTATATTTTTCTAGGATATAATAATATACCAATGTTCTTAAAAAAAGTAACGCACCTGAACCATCAGAAAGAACATGATGGATTTCTAAATTAATCCTTTTTTGGTAATAAGAAACATCAAATAAAATACTTTTTCTATTTGGATAATATAACGTTGCACAAGGATAACGATTTTCTACATGTACAACTGGTTTCCTTTCTGTATTTTCAATATAATACCAAAATAATCCTCTCTTTAAAATAGAGCAATAATAAGGAAATTTTTGTAAGGTTCTTTCTAATGCTTTTGACAAAAAATCTGGCTCTATTTCTTCATATAGTTCACAAGAAAAACGGAATACTTTGGTATCCCTTTTATCTGTGTTTGCTGGAAATATTTTTGCCGCATTGTCTAATGTATGCCATTGTGTTTTCCGTTTCAAAATAGCAGTCACCTCTGTAAAAATCGGTTTATGATTTGATAAGTATCTTGTATCAAATGGTGCTTTTTTGGTAAAGAAGAAAAATAACCATGTAATGCATTGGGCATTCGTTCGATAGTAACATCATTACCTGCTTCTTGCAATTTTCTGCCATAAGCTTCGCCTTCATCTCTCAAAGGACAATATTGTGCAGTGATAATCAGTGTGCGGGGCTGTTTGCTAAAATCTTTTTCTAAAAGTGGCGCAAAATAAGGATTTCTCCAATCTTTTGGACAAGAACCATACATTTCCATATAATCAGAAATTGTTTTTGCAGTTAAAATATAATCTGTACCATTTTCTCTGACAGAAGGAAATGGAGAAGTTTCACTATGATTATTAAAGGTAGCAGGATAAATTAATATTTGTTGTTTTGGAAAAAACTCGCCTTTATCTCTTGCCATAAGAGATAAGGCAGCAGCCAAGTTACCACCAGCACTATCCCCTATGATAGTAATATCATCCGTATGAAGTAAGGAATGATTTAAAAAGATTTCTTTTGCTACACAATAACAATCTTCTAAAGCAGTAGGAAAAGGATATTCTGGCGCAAGGCGATAATCTACAGAAATAACAATGCGGTCAGTCATTCTCGCCATTGTAGAACAAACACTATCATAACTTTCAATGTTACCTGTTACCCAACCACCTCCATGAAAAAATAAAAGAATGGGATGGGATAAGTCATTGGGTGGGGAAAAAATACGTACTGGAATATCATATTCTTCCCTTGTTATTTTATGATTCCATATTTTATAATAAGGTGGTTTTATAATTGCTTTGTGTGTTAATGTCACAAGTTGCCTGTGTATTTTATATGTTTTTTTAATATCTGGGCTGGAATGACTCAATAATTTTAATGCAGCTAATGTTGCCTTGCGCATAATAAAACACAACTCCTTTTTATCATAGCTTAAAAAAACTGAAATAACATCATAAAAATGAAATCAAATCAGTTTTTTTAGTATTACTTTTTAATTAAAAAATAAATCCTTCTCTGTTTTATTGCAGGGGTTATTTTAATCTAAATAATCCTCTTTTTGTCTTTCTCTTAAAATTTCTTCTCTTTGTAAGTACAACACAAATTCACGTATTGCATATTCTTCATTTGGCTTCAAATCTTCAAAGCAGCAACCATAACAGCGTATTTCTTCTTCTGCATCATCTACTTTTTTTACGGAATCCTGTATCCGTAATATTCTGGCTTTGATATCAAAACTGATTTTTGTGGAATTGAAATGATAGATAACAATTTCTTTTTCCATGAGCATTGCAGCAGGACAGGTAAACATAATTCCTCCAGCACTAATGTCTATTAACTCTGCAGGAACATCTGTCATATTACGGAAGGGCAATGATAATTTAATATTCATGTAATTTGCTTTTACTTTAACATCTTGACGGCGTTGTATTGTTTCTAACTTTTGTAATAGGGAAAAAACAGCATTAATTTCTCTTGGAGCACTTCCACTATAAACATTCGTACATTGACCATGAAAATAGCACATACCTTTAATATTATGTGTCATTAAAAGAATGACATTATTTTGTACAATATCATTTTCCAACATTTCTCTGACTTCGTCTCTTGATGTCTTATGAAAAGCGATAGTAACACTATCATCTCCCTGCTTTACAAGAGTAGCATTTTTAAGCAATTTTCTGCTTAGTGTGAAAACTTTAACTTGTTTATTATACTCATTAATTGACATAGCTTCATCCCTTCTTTCTTGACTGTATATTAAAACGCTTAAAATAATTGCTACTTTTATCATACATGAAATATAGAATATCGTCAAGAAAATCGCAATAAAAATTGGATTATTTGTATAAAAATTATAAAAAAAGACATATTCATAATGGATAAAGTAGCTTATTAAAAAAACATGTGAACATTATTTTTAACCTTCTACAAACCTTTAAAAAGGCTTGACTGAAACTGTTAAAAGAAAACTATGTTTTCTTAAGAAGCTTGATTTTATAAGGAAAACCGTTGGTTTTTTAGTAAAGTTTTTGTCAAGCTTTTTTCAAAAAATTTGTAATGTTTGAAATGAAATCTCCATGTTTTAACTTTTTTGCTAATTTGATATATTTATAACAAATATTCCATCCATTTACCTTTCTATAAACATAGCATCTCCAAAACTAAAAAAGCGATATTTTTCTGCTACAGCAACATCATAAGCATGTAATACATTTTCCTTTCCAGCCAGTGCAGACACAAGCATAATTAGCGTAGATTCTGGCAAATGAAAATTTGTGATTAAACTATCTATGATTTTAAAATGATAACCCGGATAAATAAAAATATTTGTCCAGCCACTTGCTGCTTTTATCAGCCCACTTTCATCTGCTATGGATTCTAATGTTCTGGTGCTTGTTGTACCAACTGCAATAATTCTCCCTCCCTCTTTTTTGGCTTGATTTATGATGTCTGCTTGCTCTTGCTCTACTATATAATATTCTGAATGCATCTCATGTTCTACTATATTTTCTGTTTTGACAGGACGAAAAGTACCCAATCCCACATGAAGTGTAATATAAGCAATAGAAACTCCTTTTTTTTGAATTTCATTTAAAAGTTCTGGTGTAAAATGTAGCCCAGCAGTAGGAGCCGCAGCAGAACCCTCTTGCTTGGCATAAACTGTTTGATACCTATTTTTGTCTTCTAAATGATGTGTGATGTAAGGGGGAAGGGGCATTTGTCCCAGTTCATCCAGAATTTCTTCAAATACACCATGATAATAAAATTGAATGATACGATTTCCACCTTCTATAATTTCAGATACTTCTGCTTCCAATTTTCCACCGCCAAATACAATTTTATCACCAACTCTTGCCTTTTTTCCAGGTTTGACTAGAGTTTCCCATTGATTGATATCTTTTCTTTTTAAAAGTAACACTTCTATTTTTGCCCCTGTATCTTTTTTTTGTCCAATCAAACGAGCAGGTAATACTTTTGTATCATTAATAACAAGGCAATCTCCTTTTTTTAAATAATCTAAAATGTCCCAAAATATTCTATGCTTTATTTCTCCTTGTTTGTTTAAGACAAGTAAACGGGAAGAAGCACGGTCTTTTAAAGGCTCCTGCGCAATCAATTCTTGTGGTAGTTCAAAATAAAAATCCTGTTTTTTCATGTTGTTTCTCCTGTTCTTTGTTAAATTTCTGTATAAGGAATCCCAAAATGTTGATAGCCTCTTTCTGTTACTATACGGCCTCTTGGCGTTCTTTGCAAATATCCCAGTTGTAACAAATATGGCTCATAAACATCTTCTATCGTTTCTGGTGCTTCTCCAATAGATGCAGCAATGGTATCCAAACCAACAGGACGACCATTAAATTTTTCTATCATAGTTAAAAGCATTTTTCTATCGATATAGTCAAGTCCCATTTTATCTACATCCAATAAATCAAGGGCAAATTTTGCAACTTCTTCTGTAATATTACTATCATATTTTACTTGTGCAAAATCTCGGACTCTTTTTAGTAACCTATTTGCAATACGAGGTGTTCCTCTGGAACGTCTTGCAATTTCTTCTGCTCCCTTTTCTTCTATCTGAATTTGTAATACTTCAGCAGAGCGATGAATGATTGTTTTTAATTCTTCAATGGTATAAAGTTCTAATCTATGAATGACACCAAATCTATCCCTTAATGGTGCTGTTAGAAGTCCAATTCTTGTAGTTGCTCCAATTAGGGTAAAATGAGGCAAATCTAGCCGTACAGAACGTGCACCAGCACCTTTTCCAATGACAATATCAATGACAAAATCTTCCATAGCAGGATATAATATTTCTTCAATCATACGATTTAATCTGTGAATTTCATCTATAAATAAAATATCTCCTTCTGAAAGATTATTTAAAATTGCTGCCATATCTCCCGGACGTTCTATAGCAGGACCAGAAGTTGTTTTAATATTTACGCCCATTTCATTCGCAATAATATTGGAAAGTGTTGTTTTTCCCAGTCCAGGAGGACCATATAGCAGTACATGGTCAAGGGCTTCTTTTCTTTGTTTTGCCGCTTGCATAAATATTTTCATATTACTTTTAATGTTTTCTTGTCCAATATAAGTATCTAATGTTTCAGGACGTAATTTTTGTTCCACTTCTGTATCTTCTATTTGAAACCCTGCTGTTATAATTCGTCTATTTTCCACGGTAATCACCTATTTTCGTTAAAATTTTATCAATTTTTTAAAAGATAATTTTAATATTTCTTCTACAGTAAGCCCCTCCTGATAACAAGTATGTACTGCTTGCATTGCTTCTTGTTTGCTATAGCCTAATGCCGTTAAAGCTTCGATTGCTTCCCATTTTTCATCTTTTTCGATGGTTTTTGTTGCTTCTAATGGTTGCTCTAATTGCATTACTGTTTCCATTTTTACCTTATCTTTTAATTCTAAGATGAGTCTTTGTGTTGTCTTTTTTCCAATTCCCGGTATTTTACTTAATGTCTTAACATCTTCGGAAAGAATCGCAAGAATGATTTCCTGTGGTGTCATGTTAGATAAAAAAGCTAGTGCCCCTTTTGGACCAATCCCAGATACCCCTATCAACTGGTAAAAAATATCCTGTTCCTGTTGCGTCAAAAAACCAAAAAGAGAAATATTATCCTCTTTTACATTCATAAAAGTATATATCATTATTTCCTCTGCTTCCTTTAAAGAAGAAATTGTTGTATTTGAAACATAAATTTTATAACCAATTCCATTACATTCCAATACAAGAAAGGATTCTGTTTTATAAGTTATTTTTCCTTTTATGTAAGAAATCAAATCCTTCACCAACTTTCGTATTTTAAGCTGTATTTTTTGTTGAAATAGTCATACAATTAATGTATTCTATAAGGTAGAATACATCCGTCTGTCAATAAAGTTTTTTTGGGGGTTTCACCCACACCCACCAACTTTTTTTAAAAAAAGTTGGACAAAAAACTTTATCGAAAAAACTAACATTTTCCTGATAAAACCAATATTTTTAGCGAAACGTTAGTTTCGCCTTAAAGTTCTTTGCTTCTTTCTTTCAAGAAAGAAGTAGGCGTTTGAGGGCTAACCCTCAAAGTTTTTTTACAAGCTGATGTATTTTATAAGGTAATTATTATAAAAAACTTTCTTTATTTTACTATGTTCTATGATAACCTGTCAACGCTTCCTTTTTTGAAAAAAGGAAACAAAGGGACATTCATCTTCTATCATAGAAAATAAACACAAATTTTAGGAGGAAAAAAATGAAATTATCAATGGAAGAAGTCATTGAAGCAGTCAAAGAAGAATTACTTTGTTATGAGGATATGGAAGAACATGCAAAACAATGGGAAAAAGAATTTCGGGAATGGGTAAAAAAGAAATATCCAAATAAGGTATATGTTATGACAATAAAAGATGAGGATGAAATTTTTGAAATAGCAGATTCTTATAGAGATGCTATAGAAGAACACAACATAAAACAATATTGGAAAACATTTTAACAAAAAAAGGCAGTCTGTACAAAGTGTGCAGACTGCTAAAATGTTAAATTATCTTGTGGCTTCTGCAAGTCCTTTTTCTACTGCATCTAATATCAGTTGCGCAGTATATGTATTTTGAGAAATATCAATGGCAGTAGATTGTTGTTTTACAATTTCTTTTCCAACTTCTTTTGCTGTAGTTTCCACAAGAGGATAAAAAACAGAAATTGTTTCTGGCATATTCATTAGAGAAACAGACTTGATATTGTTTTTGTCTACAACAATTTCCACCTCGGCAGTTTCGCCATTTAGTGTAAATTCAGAGTAATAGGTACCCGGACGATAAACTGCGGTTTCTTCTTCTTTTGGTAAAAAGAAGTAAATCAGCCCTACAATAATGATAACGCCTAGTATGGCAAAAACAACTGTTTTTACCAGTTCCCTAAATTTAATGACCACAAATTTTGTTCCATTCATGCTGTAACCTCCTTGATAAATATACAATACTGTATGAATTTTTTGCTGTAATTATGCCATTTGTACAAGCTAAAAAAGAAAGAAGGGATAAACAATGTCTTTGCGTTTTGTCATCGGACGAGCAGGCAGCGGAAAAACAGAATACTGTTTCAACGAAATGGTACAAAAAGAACAAGGACAATTTATTTTACTTGTACCAGAACAATATTCTTTGCAAGCAAATAAAGAATTGATACAAAAAACAAAAGGAAAAGCTATTTTACAAATAGAAGTATTTCATTTTAAAAAGCTTGCTTATCGGATATTTCAAAAAAAAGGAATTGGAAAAACCATTCCTTTAAATGATGTTAGCAAATCAATGATATTAAGAAAAATATTAAATCAAAAAAAGAATGATTTACTATATTTTAAAAATAGTTTAGAACAAGAGGGATTTATAGAACAATTAGGAGCTACCATTTCAGAATTATTTTGCTATCAAGTAGATATGGAGCAATTAAACTCTTATCGAAAAAGTGAAAAACTTTCCCAGAAAGTAAAGGATAAATTATCTGATTTGTGTCTTATTATGCAGGGATACCAGCAATTTTTACAAAGGGAATATATTTCTGGAGATGAATTACTGGACTTACTTGCAGAACGTCTGCAATCAATGGAGCAATGGAAAGATACAGAAATCTGGATAGATGGTTTTTATGGATTTACACCGCAAGAATATAATATTATAAAACAACTGTTACGTTTGGCAAAAACAGTTACGATAACATTAACTATAGATTCCGATACCTTTATGCAATCTGATGTTGCTATGTTTCATGGTTTTTACGAACCTTTTATAACAGCAAAAAAAATAAAAGAAATTGCAAAAGAGCAAAATTGTATCATAGAAAATCCAATCATATTCTATAAAAATCAAAGGACTACAAAAAAAGGACTACTTTTTTTAGAACAACATTATTTTAAATATTTTAGTAAAAGCACACAAGAACTAGATGGCATTTCTCTTTTTGCTGCTCAAAATCAATATGAAGAAATGACAAGGACAGCAGAAAAGATTATTTTTTTCCTTAAAAAAGAAAATTTACGTTATCAGGATATTGGAATTGTAACAAATGGCTTACAACTTTATGAAAAAAGTTTAAGGGGAATTTTAGAAGAATTTGAAATACCTTATTTTATTGACAGAAAAAGAGAAATTATTTCCCATCCATTAATCGAACTGGTACGCAGTGTTTTAGATGCATTATCCTACCGTTTTTCCTATGAAAGTATGTTCCGCTATCTTAAAACAGGATATTCTCTTTTAACACAAGAAGAAACTGACCAACTAGAAAATTACGTACTTGCTTATGGTATCAAAGGACAGAAATGGTTTCAAGAAAAATGGGAATATGGACAAAAAACAGAAGAAGAACTGGAACAAATCAATATACTAAAACAAAAAGCAGTTTCTCCCTTAATGGACTTATATGAAAAATCACATAACAATCAGAAACATACTTTATTAGAATGGTCAAAATTATTGTTTGCCTTTTTACAGTCCCTTGATGCTAGTGGAAAAACATTAATGTTAGTAGAAACTGCTGAAACAGTGGAAAAGGCAAAGGAATATCAACAAATATGGTCTATGCTTATTGAACTTTTGGAAAAAGCAACAGAAATATTAGGAGAAGAAAAAATTGAAATACAGGAATATTATAAAATTATAGAAGCTGGATTAGAACGAAGCAAAATGGGAATTGTACCGCCTACAGTAGATAGTATTATTGTAGGTGATATTGAAAGAAGCCGTTTACCAGAATTAAAAGTGCTTTTTGTATTAGGAGTAAATGAGGGAATCTTGCCTTCTCCTATGGAAGCAGATGGCATTTTTACAGAAGGAGAACGGGAAAGTTTAATTGTGCAAGGTGTTGAATTAGCACCAAATATAAAAAGAAAAGCATTTGAAGAACAATACTTAATTTATAAAGGATTTACAAAACCTTCTCAAAAACTATGTATCAGCTACTGTATTGCAGATTTGGAAGGAAAACCCTTACGACCATCTTCTGTCATTATGAAATTAAAAAAAATGTTTCCCTCTTTGAAAGAAGAAATTATATCAGAACCATTAGAACATATGGCAACTCCAAAAACAGCTATTCATTTTTTGGGCGAGCAAATGAGAAAGTATATTTCAACAAAAAATGATATGGATGCTATATGGAAAGATGCTTATAGCTATTATAATACAAATGAAATGTGGCAGGAACAAATCGTCATGTTAAAAAGAGGGTTGCTTGCACAAGAAACAGTGGAACATATCTCTAAAAAAATGATAAAAAAAATATACGGAAATCGAATGTATACCAGTGTTTCCCGTTTAGAAAAATTTTCAAGCTGTCCTTTTTCTTTTTTTGCAGAATATGGTTTAAAAGCAAAAGAAAGACAGCTATATCAACTTAGAATTCCTGATTTAGGACTTCTTTTTCATGAAGTTATGGAACTTTTTTCCAAAGAATTATATCAAAAAAAGATTTCATGGCATGATTTAAAGAAAAAAGAGGCTGATGATATTATAGAATATGCAGTAGAAACGGCGGCGCCAAAATTAGGAAACCAAATTTTATATGATACCTTTGGAAATCAGTATCTTTTACAACGTTTAAAAAGAATTTCCAAAAAGGCTGCTTGGACTTTAACACAACATGTACAAATGGGAAAATTTGAGCCATACGGTGCAGAGGTAGGGTTTGGAATAGAATCTATGCTGCCACCAATTGTAATAGAACTTTCTGGAGGAGAGCAACTATTGCTAAATGGCAAAATTGACAGGGTAGATATTATGGATAAAGACCAGAAAAGATATGTAAAAATTATTGATTATAAATCAGGACAAAAAGCATTTGATTATCGAGATATTTTTTATGGATTACAGTTACAACTTTTTATTTATTTAGATGCTTTTTTAGAAAATAATAAACAGGAGTTTGATATAAAACCGGGCGCTGTATTTTATTTTCGCATGAAAGACCCTTCTATTACACTGGATAAAGAAATGTCATCTCAAGAAATTTATGCTGCTTTATTTAAAGAATTAAAAATGTCTGGTTTAGTGTTAAATGATGTAAAGGTAATACAAGGCTTAGACCATATTTTTGAAAATGGAAATAGCTTGACTCCAAGTACAGAATCTGCAATCATTCCTGTTTCTTCCTTAAAGGATAGCACCATTAGTAAACGTTCTAAAGTAGCAAAGGAAGAAGATTATCAAAACATTATGGCATTTACAAAAAAGAAAGTACAGGAAATAGGAGAAGCACTGATAAAGGGAGAAATTGCCCCTTATCCCTATAAAAAAGATGGCGAAGTTGCTTGTACCTATTGTCCTTATCATAGCATTTGCCGTTTTGATAAAAGCTCTCCTTATAGTCAGTATCGTATCTTGCAAAAAATAAATGAAAAATCTTTTTGGGACTTGATTACACCAAAAGAAGAACCTTGAGGGTCAGCCCTCAAACTCCTACTTTTTTCTTGAAAGAAAGAAGCAAAGAACTTTAAGGCGAAACTAATATTTCGCTAAAAAGATGGATTTGATAAGGAAAAACGCTAGTTTTTCCGTGAAAATTTTTTGTCCAACTTTTTTTTAAAAAAGTTGGTGGGTGTGGGTGAAACCCACAAA
>CAJTZO010000024.1 GCA_910583755.1 uncultured Clostridia bacterium | reverse complement strand
TATTTTTAAAAATCTTTTTTGTATTTTTATTTTCATGTTAAGTTAACAGAACCTACAAACTATCCCCTATTTACTATACACCATTTTTATACCAATTTTATGAAGTTTTTATCGTCAAATTCTTTTTTATTCCGACTTCTTAAAGCCTTGAAACATTGTCCTCAAATGTTCTATTTTTTTCTTAATAAAGAAAGGAAAAAAGACACGCACATTTTATCATTTTCAATCATAAAATAAATCAATGACTCCTTTAGGAGGTATGCTTGTGTTTACCTTAATTCCTTTTTTTATTCTTTCTTTTGTAGCCGGAAGCAGTTTTCCAAAGCCTTTATCTGTAGAAGAAGAAAAAAAATATATCTTACAATTTGAATCAGGTACAGAAGAAGAAAAGCAAGAGGCAAAAAACATATTGATTGAACACAATTTAAGGTTAGTAGCACACATTGCAAAAAAATATAATGGCTTTCAAAAAGAACAAGAAGATTTTATTTCTATTGGTACTATTGGCTTGATTAAAGCGGTTTCTTCCTATCATTCCGAAAAAGGCATTCGCTTAGCAACCTATGCTTCCCGCTGTATTGAAAATGAAATTTTGATGTCACTGAGAGCCTCAAAAAAACATAATCAGGATATTTCTTTGCAAGACCCTATCGGAACAGACCGAGATGGAAATGAAATTGTTATGTTGGATATTATTAGTGCAGAAAATGATAATATTGCAGAGCAAATTGATTTAAAAATTCAAACAAAAAAACTTTATCAAAATTTAAAATCTGTGTTGAAAGATAGAGAGCAGCTTGTCATAGAATTACGATACGGTTTATATGGAGGAGAAGAAGTAACGCAACAGGAAATTGCAAAGATGTTAGGAATTTCTCGTTCTTATGTCTCACGTATCGAAAAAAAAGCATTGAAAAAATTATATGCAGAAATGAAATAATACTTGGGCTTTTGCCCTTACATAGATATAAAAAAAAGCAGTATAAAAATACTGCCTCCATTTATTCAACCGATTTTCTCATCATATCAAATTCTTTTACAGCTCTACTAAATTGTATTTTTAACATCTGTTGTGGATGTGGTGCAGATACAATTTCTTCCCCTTCTTCATTCCATATATGTTCTACTTTCATAGAAAAAGAACTTCCTTTTGCTGGCATAACTTCTATCATTTCCCCTACAGAAAACTTATTTCTTTGTTCTACCATCGCACAGTTATTTTTATCAGAATCTTGTTTTACCATACCGATAAAATCATATTCCCTAATATAAGTGTTATTGGTATAAACTTGCTGATTTCCGTCTGGTTTTCCATAATAAAATGCTGTAGTATAATCTCTATGGCTTGCTTTAGAAATTTCCTGCATATATAGTGGAAGATTTTTTTGATATTTTTCTGGGCTTTCAAAATAATCATCTATCGCCATACGATATGCTTTGATAACTGTTCCTACATAAAATGGTGTTTTCATTCTACCTTCAATTTTAAAACTAATAACCCCAGCCTTTATTAAATCAGGAATATGTTCTAACATACATAAATCCTTTGAATTATAAATATATGTTCCTCTTTCATTTTCTTCTATAGGCATATATTCACCGGGTCTTGTTTCTTCCACTAAATGGTATTTCCATCTGCAAGGGTGAGCACAAGCGCCTTTATTTGCATCACGACCGCTTAAATAATTGCTTAAAAGACACCGACCAGAATAAGAAATACACATTGCACCATGTACAAATGCTTCTATTTCCATATCTTGTGGTATCATTTGACGAATTTGTTTGATTTCTTTCAAAGAAAGCTCTCTTGCAACAACAACTCTTTTTGCGCCCAACTGATACCACATTTGTGCACTTTTATAATTGGTATTATTTGCTTGAGTAGAAACATGAATTTCTAATTGAGGAGCAGCTTCTTTTGCAACAGCAAACACCCCCAAATCAGAAATTAAAACGGCATCAGCGCCCATTTCTTGTATCTCCTTAAAATAATCCGCCATTCCTTCAAAATCAGCATTATGGGCATAAATATTTGCTGTCACATAGACCTTTACTCCATGTTGATGTGCAAAATGGATTCCCTCCTGCATTTTTTCTTTATCAAAATTTTTTGCTTTTGCTCGTAAACTATAAGCTTCCCCACCGATATATACCGCATCTGCACCATAGAGAACTGCTATTTTTAATTTTTCTAAATCACCTGCTGGTGCTAACAATTCTGGCTTTTGCATATTGTTTCTCCTTTCTAAAACCATTTTTCTTTCTTATCAAAAAAAGAAGTGAGCATTTGAGAGGTGCAGAATATCCAGTGGACATTCTGCACCGACCATAATGGAATGTAAACAACACTCTTAATATTTTTCTTCTTTTTTATAACAAACAGCAACACCATCTCCCACTGGTAAAATACAAGATTCCAATGCCTTATGATGGGAAATTTCCCATAAAAAATTTCTCATTCTTTTATGAATTGTTCTTTGCCTTCTAGGTACGTCAAAACGTGTTTTTGCAATACTTCCCCCTTGTAGAACATCATCTACAATTAAAATACCACCTACTGGCAAAAGACGGACACAGTGCGGCAAAAAATTGCCATATTGTCCTTTTGCTGCATCTAAAAAAATAACATCGTATTTTTCCTGCAAGGTTGGCAAAATATCCGCCGCATCTCCTTCTAATATGGTAATCGTATCCTCCAAATGCATTCTTTTGATATTTTCTCTTGCATCTTTTAGCATTACCTCAAAGCGGTCTATGGTTGTAATGCTGCCCCCCTTCTGTAAATATTGGCTCATTAGTCCTGCTGAAAAGGCAACAGCTGTTCCAATTTCCAATATTTTTTTTGGCTTTTTGATAGAAAGTAATACACTTAATAGCCTCGCTGTTTCATGTGGTATAATTGGCACTTCTGCGGCAATGGATTCTTTTTGTATTTCTCCTAAAACTCCATCATACATAGGCTGTACTGTTCTTAAATATAAATTCATTTCATCATCTGTTACATAATTCATACTATCATTCCCTACTTGCGAAATAATTTTCTTTTGCCTGTAAAAATTCCTCATATGTCTCTGTAAATATATGGTTGCTTTTTCCATAAGCCTCCACAACATAATAAATATAATTATTATCCTCTGGATGAATTGCCGCCTCTAACGCCGCCGCACCGGGATTTGAAATAGGTCCCACAGGCAACCCATCCACTTGATAAGTGTTATATGGAGAATCATATTCTAAATCAGATTCCATAACACGTTCTTTGGTACTATTTTGTGCATATAATACGGTTGCATCCATTTGCAATTTCATATTTTGTTTTAAACGATTTCGAATAACACCTGCTGCTCTTGCTCTTTCTTCTGGAACCTGAATTTCTGCTTCTATAATAGATGCCATTGTTACAATTTCATCTAAAGTAAAATCAGAAGTTAAGGCATCTTTTATACTATTGTTATACTCAATTTCAAAACGTTGTAACATTTTATCAATCAGCTCATGGGCTGTTACACCATCATAAAGCGTATAGGTTGCTGGGAATAAATAACCTTCTAGTTTATATTTTCTGTCTGAAGAAGTTGGCAAATCTTTTAAAAATTCATAGTCAAATTCTCCTGTATTGACTTCATTTATAAATTCTTCTGCTGACATAATCTCCGACTCTTGCAATTTTTGCGCAATTTTTTCAACTGTAAATCCTTCTGGTATCAAAAATTGATAGTTTTCTTCTGCTTCTCCACCCTTTTGCAGTAATTCCATAATTTGCTGATGTGTCATACTTGTGTTTAAAGTATAAATTCCCTTTTTAAAGGTACCATCATAGTCATTTAATTTACTTTCCAACTTAAAACGGAAGGAACTTTTAATTAAATTTTTTTCTTTTAGTATTTCTGCAATATTCGATGTTGTTGCACCTTCTGGTATGGTAACAGAAACATCTTCCCCTGTATCCAGCCCCACACCAGGATTAGAGGGCATCATTAAACTTCTAAAAAATTGAAATGCGCCAATACAAAGCCCAAAACAAACAAATATCAGTAAAAAAGTAGAAAATAGTTTTTTTCTTCTCTTTTTCTTTTTTTGCTTTTTTCTTCTGATTTCTGCATTTCTTCTACCTTCCTGCTGATGTTGCTTTTCTGGCATTCTTTTTTGCTGCATTTGTTGCTTTGTTTGTTGTTTCTGTTGTTTCCTTTGTCCCTGTTGTCCTTGTCTCGCTTGACTCTTTTGTCTTCTTTCTGTACGAGGAGTGGTATTTTGTTGCTCTGAAAATATTTCACGTAAATAACGTTCTTTCTCATCATTTCCAAATTGATTATTTCCCTCTCTGTCCTCCACACTGACACCTCCACATTACTATACTTACAAAACTAATTTATTATACAATAGTTCGTACCAAAATGACAATAAAAATTAATTATAATGATAATTTTTATTGATTTCTTAAAAAAATCTTATATCTTTTACAAGGTTATTGCACTTTTTACAATTACTGCTATAATAATGTTTTAGATACTCATGTTAATATGGTGATAACATACCTTTTTTGTTAACAAGGATGTTTGAGTGGGAGCAATGCTCCCACTCTTAAAGTTCTTTATTAGCAGAAGAACTTTAAGCGACAGAAAGTATAAATAAACTACATTTCCTTAAAAAATTAACGATTTTACAAGGAAAAATGTTAGTTTTTCCATAAAAAGAATTTTTAAGGGGGACCATCATGGACTATCAGCAAGCCTTAACCTATATTCATCAAATCTCTGTCTTTCGTTCTACAACAACATTGGGATTATCCAGAATACAAGAACTTTTAAAAAGGATGGGAAATCCACAAAAAAAAGTAAAATGTATTCATGTTGCTGGTACCAATGGAAAAGGGTCTGCTTGTGCTATGCTGCAAAGTATATTAACAGAAAATGGTTATTGTACTGGTTTATATACCTCCCCCCATCTGATAAGTTATAAAGAACGTTATCAAATTGATGGCGTTTGCATTTCTGAGGAAAGATTTGCACAAGAAGTTTGTTTTGTAAAACAATATTATACTCAAATGATAGAAGAAGGACTGGAAGCTCCTACCTTATTTGAATTTTTGACTGCAATGTGTTTTCATTATTTTGCAACAGAAGCAGTTGATATTTTAATTTTAGAAGTAGGGCTAGGTGGTTTATGCGATGCAACCAATGTTATAGAAACACCTTTACTTTGTTTGATTATGTCGATTGGTATGGACCACATGGAATTTTTAGGAAATGATTTAGAACAAATTGCTATAGAAAAAGCAGGAATTATCAAAGAAAATATTCCTGTGGTATTGTATCCACAGAAGAATTTAGTATATAATAGAATCGTAGAGATTTGTAATCATAAGAAAGCTTCTGTTTATGACTTGCAAAGTGACGTTAACATAAACATACATCTTCAAAATTTAGAAAAAACTCTGTTTTCTGTTTCTACAAAATATTTTAAACATACGATACATTTGAACTTACTTGGTGACTATCAAATACAAAATAGTATCACTGTACTACTTGCTTGTCATGTATTAAAGCAAAATGGATTAGATTTAACAGAAAAACAAATCTTAACTGGCATTCAAAAATCACATTGGCAAGGAAGAATGGAACTTGTACACCATCATCCTATTGTTCTATTAGATGGAGCACACAATACAGATGGTATTTGTATGCTTTGTCAATCTATTAAAAAATATTTTAAACATCAAAAAATAACTTTACTTCTTGGGATATTAAATGATAAAGAACATCAAAAAATGATTCAAAAAATTCTTCCCCTTGTAAATATAGTAGTATTAACAGAACCCCAAAGTAATCGAAAATTAAATATCAATGACTTAGAAAAAGAAATATCTCATAAAAAAATATTTAAAAATGCACAGGTAACAGAGGCATATCAAACAGCATTATCTGTAACAGCAAAAAAAGATGTTATTATTTGCTGTGGCTCTCTTTACATGATTGGTGAAATTAAAAATTATATCTCTTGTCTGGAGGTTTTATCATGATAGATTTTAAACAAGAACTTTCAAAATATCAACCTATATTAGAATTAGAAAAAATAGAAGACTCTATTCACACAAGTGAAGTACAGGATATTCTTGACATTTTACAGCATCTCTCAAAAAAGCAAAATTACCAAAGTCAGCCAACCGTACCTAATCAACCAACACAAAATCGGTAAGGAGAGTGTGCAATGAAGTGTCCAAACTGTGGTTATTTTATCCGTCAAGGGGTAGTCTGTCCAAATTGTGGCGTAGATGCCTTTATTTTTAGAAAAACAAGAAATACTTCCATTCGTTTATACAACAAAGGTTTAGACTTAGCAAAAGTACGTGATTTAACAGGTGCAATCAAAGCACTTGAGCAAAGCGTTCTTTTTGATAAAAATAATTATATTGCACGCAATTTATTAGGACTTGTTCATTATGAAAAAGGACAAATTGCAGATGCGCTCAAACAATGGATTGTCAGTGCATCTATTGAAAAGAAGAATAATCCAGCCTCTCGCTACATCGAAACTGTACAAAAAGATGGTAGAAAATTAGAGAAAAAAAATGATGCTATCCAATTTTATAATCAAGCAATTGCCTATTTGCAACAGGGTAGCGATGATTTAGCATTAATACAGCTAAAACGTGCTTTGGAATATAATAAAAACTTTGTAGAAGCATGTAATTTAATGACACTTTGCTGTTTACAAGAAAATAATATAGAAAGAGCCTCTTACTTTGTACAAAAAGTGTTAAAAATTGACCAATACAACCCTTTAGCCTTACGCTATGCAAGAGAATTAAATATAGAAGAAAAAAAAGGAACAAAAAATAGTACTAATACGGATACCGTTAAAAGGACAGATGCTGCCCCTCCTGTTCCCACCTATCGCCGTCAAATTCGTCAAAACAGTATTAAAAATGAAATCATCTCTTTTTTGATTGGCGGTGTTAGTGTTGCTATTGTATTACTTTCTCTTGTTATGCCTGCTCTTTCTGAACAAAAGGACAAAACCATTGATGATTTGCGTTCCAAAGTTTCTGCTGCTACTGCCAATGGTAACATTACCCCTGAAGAATTGACAGAATTACGGCAAAGAGCTGCAAAATTAGAAGAAGAAAATAATAAATATAAAGCAGAAGCAATAAAACAGCAAAACTCCGCATTGTTACAAGAAGCTGCTGCTTTATCTGAAAATGGAAACCATATAGAAGCAGCAGCAAAAATTGTTTTGATTGATTCTTCTAACTTTACAGAAGAAGAAAAAGCAACCTTAAATACATTACAACTCTCCATTTTACCAGAAGCCGCTTCTGCTTTGTACACACAAGGAAGTAGTGAATTTTTAAATAAAAATTATGATGCTGCAAAAGAAAATTTAGAAAATTGTCTGAAATATGCTTCCTCTGAAGACTTTATTGATGATACCTTTTATTATTTAGGACAAATTGCGCAAGAAAAGAATGATATTACTACAGCACAGCTTTATTATCAAAGAATTTTAGATGAATATCCAGAATCAAACCATGTTGCTAACGCTCAAAACGCACTAAAACAACTAACCGCTCCTACACCAGAATAAGTTAACATCTTCTTATCTTAAAAGAAATCTTAAAAAAGCGGGTACCAGTTTATCCTGATACCCGCTTTTTAAGATTGAGAGTTTATGCAAACTTAACTTTTTTATTTTTTATGCAATAATCTGAATAGTGCTGCCGATTTCCAATTTAGGTACATCAGATACTTCTAAATAAATAGTACCTGGTAATTCTGGCTCTGTTTCACCAGTGAAGGAAAAAGTTACATGACCTAAGTTTCCAAGGTTTTGCATTACAACATCACCAACTGCGGTAATGTTATATTCTTTTCCATCAATCACTGCTTTTTGTCCTGCTTTAATTTCTTCTTTAATAGGGTTTACATCAATCGTATAGCAATAATCTTTTAATGTATCTGGTGCATTGTCACCAAACAAGATAAACATACCTTCAAATTCTGCTACACAAGCTCCTAAACCTTTTACTTTGTTGTCATAAATGACTGCCATAATGAAATCCTCCTTTTTATCTTCTTTCCCTTTTTATAAATTTCATACTAAATTTTATACATACATACCAACACTTGCAATCCAACCTACAATAACACGAGGTACACCTGTTATAAATCTAGAATACAATACCGCTGGAACACCAACTTCTACTGTTTCTGGTTCTGCTTCTGCTAAACCAAGACCAACTGGAACGAAGTCACAAGCACACTGTGTATTGATAGCAAATAATGCAGGTAATGCTAAATTTGGATTAATATTTCCTTTTCCAATTTCCACACCAATCAAAGTGCCAATTACCTGTGCCATAACTGCACCTGGTCCAAGTAATACAGAAAGGAATGGAATAGAACAGATAAAACCTAAGATAACAAGACCGATACCTGTACCAGCCAAAGGAATTAACAATTTTGCAAACCAGTCACCAAAACCAGAACCTTGAATCAAACCAATTAACAAGGACACAAAGCCCATAAAAGGAATGATGGATGTAATCATTGTTTGTACCGCATCTCTTGCCGCTTGGTTAAAGGTATTGATAACTTTACCAGCAGCCATACCAATTTTTGTAACAATGCCACCTTTGTTTCCTTCTGCCATTGTTTGAGATACTTTTTTATCTGCACTATATTTAAACTGGCGTTCATCTTTCTTTTCTTCCGTTGGAGCTGCCGCTGCTGGAGCTTTGCTTTCAGAAACACTACCCAATACAGTAGAACCAGGTGCTGCTGCATTAACAGGTTCACCATTTGCATCACTGATTTGGTTAACACCAACTGCGGAAACATAAATGTCTTCTACAATATATTTTGCCATAGGACCACTTTTACCAACTGGCATTACATTGATGGTTGGGATTCTTTTTTGTGGGTAAATACCACAACGAAGGGTACCACCACAGTCAATAATTACTAAGAAAATTTCTTTTTCTGGTACAGATGTTTTAAAACCGTTGACCGCTTCACAGCCTGTCAATTCCACAATTTTATCTACAATATCAGGTTTTGCTCCACCACCTGTAATATATACTAATTTATCTTTTCCTTCTTCTGGTTTTACTACCAACGGACCACCAAATCCGCCACTACCTTTTACAATTTTAATTGCATTATATTCTGCCATATGGATTATCCCCCTTCTATTTTACGCTTTTTTTCTTACATTTTCAATTCATTACTTAATTCAATTCCCTGTTGTTTCATAACAAATTTTGTTGTGAAGTCTGTTGCCCAGCCACTTACAAAGTTCATGACCAAACCAACAAACATATAACGCATTGCCAAAGGCATGGTGCTTAATCCTAAGGTAGAAATACCTTCTGCAATTCCCAAAAAGATAAATACTTCACCAGGATTGATATGTGGGAATACACCACTTGATGTATGGCAGAAATAAGAAGCGGAAGCATAGTAACTTGGTTTCAATCTTTCTGGCATAAAACGTCCTAAGGAAAGTGCTGTAGGGTTTCCTAACATAAATGCACCTAAATATGGTAATATCATATAACGTAAAATTGGATTTTTGGTAGATGCTTGTGCTAATTTGTTAATTCTTTCTTCACCAATCAAGTGAATCAAAGTATTCATAGCAATCAATAACATCAATACAACTGGTACGATGCCACTCATCCAACCGATAAATGTTGTCGCACCTGTATTAAACAAATTCATAAACGCTTCTGCAAACTTAATTACATAATCCATAAACTTTACACTCCTTTTCGATTATTCCATTTTTGTTTTCATTATTGGTTTTTTCGGAGAAAGTTTTTGTCCTATTTTTTGGAATAAACTGAGTCTTGGAGGAATTTCGCCACCACTCATAATAATGTTGTAATTCATTGTAGCATCTAATATTGCTTTTCTTAAAGGTTTTGGCAATCTTTCCACATCTGCCTGTGTCAGTTCTCCCACATTTTTTCCTTCAAAACCAGTAAAATCTTTAAACTTTGCCAGAACTGTCACGCCCATCATTCTTTTTCCCTTTAATATGATACCATTTTCATCAATGGCAAACATGACGATTGCACCTGCTCTTAATCCTCCATTTGTTCTTCCTATTGCCACTCTGCCCATTTTTCTCAAAGGGCTAAATGCCTTTGAAAAATCTTTCATCTGCATCAATCCAAAAAAACACTGTAGTAAATATCCGCCTCCCAGCAGACATGCAACCAGCCAAAAGTTCATGGCAAAGTCCCCTTTCTTTTTTATTTTTATAATAAATTTCCGATTCCCAATTTAATAAAGCAACGTACTAACTGTTTATAATTTTCTACTTTCGCAATTTCTGTTACATATTCTTCATTTTGTGCTATAGAAATCATTTCATCATAAATTCTTACTAGCACAGAATCGTCTAAATCATTGTCTTTTGGTAAGCCAAGCAAAAATATCAGTTGTACTGTCTCCCCACTTTCGCTCCTCATTTGCTTTGGGCATACACCCAATGCAAATACTAATTTTCCTTCTCTTTGTTCATTGACAGTATGTGGAAATGCAACATTATGTCCGAATACCATTGTAGAGTTTTGTTCTCTTTCTTGTATCCTTTGCCAAAACCCTGTATCCACAAATTCTTGTTCTGTCAATTTTTTAACCATCATTTCAGTATTTTCAAAATACCCTTTTTTTTCATCTAACAGGAAAAAAGTATCTTCTTCCAGCAGTGCAGCAATTAGCGATGCGCCGCTTGTTTCTTCTCCCAGAATATTAGCTTTTTCAAGATATTTTACTTTTTGGATATGAAGTAATAATTCCTTTTCATCAAAAATATCTTTGATTCTAATAATTTGTTTTTTAGTTTCAAATGGTAATCTTACAGTGGAAAATACAATATCATAACTATCTAATAATTCCGCTGATGTTTGTTTTTCCGAATATAAATCCATTTCCGCATTATGGTCTAACAGTTTTTTAAGTTGAGAGGAAATTAACCTTGCGGTACCTCTCCCTGTGCTACATACTAATGCAATTCGATAAGGTTTTTGTTGTATAATACTATATTCCAAAATATAAGCTCCAAAATATGCTGTAAGATAGCCAATTTCATCTTCTGGTATGATAACATTGTAACGTTCCTCTACCACTTTTCCAGCAATTTTTGCCATTTTATAAGCAAGTGGATATTTTTTTCGAACTTCCTCTGCCATCGGATTTTTGAGCATATAGCCAAATTGAAGCCGATTAAGCATAAAAGAAATATGGTAGTAAAAATCTTCCTGCAAATTATCCTTTTTTAAATATAAGTTCAATTCATATCCAATTCTTTCTACAATTTCTTCTATCATGTCATCAATATCCCGTTTTAACTTTATTTTTGAGATACGTTCCAAATCTGTTGGCGTTCTCATACCAGCTAGTGGAATCGCCATAAATAGTTTTTCTTCTATGTTAAAATTTTTGATAAGTGGTCGCAGTTTTTTTGTCATCATCTGTATCATATTCCATGCATCACTCTTTTTTAATGCATAAAATTTTTTATCCATATACTTCAAACTATGACCACTTTGTATTCTATCCATTGCTACTACAACATAATGAAAAAAATTCTTTTCTGTTGTACTCTCTAAGCCATAATCTTGAAAAAGTTCTATAATGCAGTCTTGCACTTCTTCCGCTTCTCCATCATACAACATATCATAAATATGTTCTAGGATAAAAAGTCTTAATTGAAACTCTTCTCCTTTTAAGCGGATACCTGCGCTTTGTGTTCCTTCAATCGAAAGACCATAATCTTTTAGCACTTCATTTAACTTTTTAATTTCATTAGAAAGTGTTGTCCTTCCTAAATTCATTTCATACGCTAATTCTTCTGTAGAATATGGTTTTTCTGTTTCCATAAGTGTTTTAATGATATAGGCTACTCTTTTTTGTGGAGAATCAAAATTTCTTTGCATTTTTTCCAAAGAAGCTTTTTTTTCTTCTAATTCGTACTGGTCTGTAACATAAAAGCAACAGATTCCTTGGTCGATTTCAATAAAAGCAGTCTCCTCAAACAACTCATTTAACAGTTTTATATCATTTCGTATGGTTCGTGTACTAACATCAAGTTTCTTTGCTAATTCTGCAAGCGGCATTACATTGTTTTGCTGCAACAGTTTTATCATCAAAAATTTTCTATCTTCTGAAAAATAATGTTTCATACTGTTTCAGCCCCCTCTGAAAAGTCCTCTTTTTCATCATGTTATACACGGCTCATACAGCTATGATGAAAAACTCTTTAAGCCTTAAATATTTCACATTTATCAAAAAGTTTTAAGAGTTTCCATCTTCTTAAAAAAGATTAATTTTTATAAAGAATCAACCTTTTTGCTAGGCTAAACAAGGCTTTTGCTTCTTTCTGGAAAGAAGCAGGTTAAGGCTACTAGCCTTAAATTTTTTAACCTCTTGTTTTTCCACCAGCTACATTAAATGTTACACCATGTACATAGCTTGCTCTTTTGCTTGCCATATAGCAAACCAAGTCTGCAACTTCTGTTAACTTTCCACTTCTGCCCAAAGGTGTTGTAGATGTTTTACTATATCCAGCGCGTAATTCGTCTACTGTAATTCCTCTTGTATAAGCTAATGCTGTTTCATACTGTATGGTACGCAAACCTGTTGCTTCTAAGATACCAGGTGCTACGCCAACCACTCTAACGCCTAATTTACCAAGTTCTTTTGCCCAAGAACGAGTTAAGGAATTAACAGCATTTTTTGTTGCTGCATAAACACTTTGTCCTTCAGAGCCCTCTAAACCGCTCTCACTAGACATGTTAACAATAACACCTTCCCCTTTTTTTACCATCTCTCTCGCTGCTGCTTGTGCACAGAAAAATACGCCTTTAAAGTTAACATTTACCACTTTATCCCAAACAGCTTCATCTAATTCAAATTCACCTTTTGGATTTTTTGGGTCAACCAACAATCTTGGAATATTAATACCTGCATTGTTTACAAGGACATCCACACCGCCGAAGGTTTCTACTGCCTTGTCAACCATTGCTTGTACGCTCTCCATGCTTGTTACATTTGTTACAACATACAGTAATTTTCCGCTGTTCTCATTTGTTTCAAAAGTAGGCGCTTCTGGATTCATGTCGCATACTACTACATTTGCACCTTCATTCAAAAATTCTTGAGACACTGCTTTCCCAATTCCTGATGCTCCTCCTGTTACAATCACTGTTTTGCCTTTTAATCCAAGCCAATCCATAATTTGTTTCCCCCTTTGTGTAATTTTTTTTAATTTCTCTTTGTGGCTTTATTATAATAAAAAATAGTATTTTCATTAATACATTCTTTTTCACAGCCTTTGAAAAAGAGTGACAGCCGTTACAATATAACAAATATCACCTCTTATCTTTTAAAAATTTAGTTTTATTGTTTGATATATCATGCAATATTGTAATAGTATTCCCATTTTTTACAGATATTTTCTGTTTTTGTAAAAGATTTATGGTAAGTATTTTTTGATGTAAACATCGGATTCTACAATAATTAAATTCAATTTTAAATGTATCCTTTTTTATAAAAAAATACCTTATGATATTATCTTGTATCATAAGGTAACTTGTCAAAAAATAGCTTGATTTTCATACAGACTGGCAAAAATGCTAATCTCTCTATTCAAGTTTTTTGTTTAACTTTTTTTCATTTTTTATGGTTTACATACTCCACAAGGAGAATAACCTTGCGTAATCAATTCTTCTTTTGTTCCAGCATATTCCTTTTTGCTTTCCTGTTTCATTGATTTTGCACTGGAACAGTCTGGCAAATGAAATTTTTTAGAATTAGTATTCAATATGTAAGTTATTTTACTTTCACTTGAGGAAACCATATCATTTTGTGTGCCTTCTTTACTTTCTCCTGTTTTATAGTCCAGAATAATGCCCGGCTGTACATTATAACAAAAAACATGAAATAAGATTTCCTCTCCTTTATCTTCTACAGACATCGCTTCTATTTCAACACCCTTTGCTAAAAGATTATCTTTTTCAAAAATAGGTGTTACCCGATACAAAACATGATGATTTGTTTCTTTTACATAGTCTGCAACCATATTTTCAAAAGGCAACATACCAGTTACATTTAAGTATCTTGTACCAGTAATCAAATTTTTCGCATTCGCATTTTCTCCTGTAAGCTGAAATCCTATTAAATGACATCTATTATACAAATATTTTCCATCTACAATATCATACTTTACACTTTGCCAACCTGTTGGCTTGACTTGACTAATAGAACCTCTTTCCTCTATTGGCATAATATCCGTTCCAACATTGGCAAAAGCAACTCCACACCTACCCAAATTATCTAATTCACTATAGGTTTCAAAAGAAGTTGTTGTAAAATCTGATTCTTGAAAGTTCGGTTGATTATTATTCAATACAACATAGGGTTCTCCAGAAAATTCTGGTATACTCTGTATTGTTATTCCACTTACTTGTGTAGTATCTAAGGTATTGCAAGCTGTAAACAAAATGCTGAATATTGTAAACAATAATAAAAGTATTTTCTTTCCACTTATTTTATGCATGGATATAAACCTCCTTTGTTATACTATGAGAGTTTCCCTCTATTTCAGAAGTTTCTTGTAGCTTCCATTGTTCTTTCTTAATCGGAAATGTAAAATAGGTATCTGCTGGATATTCTCTATTCCACCGATATAATATGATTTTTGTAATCTTTTCCTGATATTTTGACCATTCTACATTTTCCACAAAACAATAATCTTGTGCCTGCGCAACTTCTAAAAAATCCTCTCTCACCACAATGTTATCTTTTTGTTGTTCTGAAAACAATTTCGCACTATAGGCATTCATTAGCAAATTCCCATTTTGTGTTAATTTTAAAATATTTTCGCATACTATTTTATCTCTACTTTGCCGTCGCTGGTTGAACATCATACCAAAGTTGTCATCTACACATACTATCATTATCACTTATTTTTCCCTCTTCCTAATTTTTTAAAGAATTTACTGCTGCTTCAATGTAGCTTATGTCACTTAATAAATCATCTTTTTCCTTTCTATCCAAAAAATCATCTACATTCAAATGACTCATAATTTCTTTTACTTTTTCCCATTCTTCCAGCCAATATTTTAATTCCTCTTTATCTTTATCATATTCTATAGCCAGTTTTATAATAGCGACATAGACGATTACGGTATCGATTTCCCTATCTTTTCGTATTTCATAGGAACATCTACCTGCTGCTTGCCCAATAGTATAATTTTCATCTAAAAGAAGTTCATAAAAACTTTCTGTAATTAAAAACCGATATTCAAAATAGCTTATATAAGATTGCAAATTGGCTTCTATTTCTTCTTCTCTTAACTCCAAAGGGGGAAGATAAGGCTCCAGCCAGCCAATATCATCAGAAAGAAATTCTTTTTCGTTTGTATCTAAATAATCATCTATATTTAAATGATTCATGATTTCTTTTACTTCCTCCAACTCCTTCTGATAATACTTCAATATATTTTTGTCCTCCTTTCTGCCATACCTCTCTACCTTTTCCAGAATATTTGTATAGATGATTATAGTATTGATTCCTCTATCTAAATAGTCTTGCATTTTATGCATACATATCTCTGCTGCTTGTCTAATGGTATGCTTTTTGTCCCAAATAGATTCAAAAAAAATCTTTGTTACAATATATTGATACTCAAAATAATTGGAATGATGTTTTTCAAGCATATCGTATTTCTCCTCTTCTTTTTCTAATTTTTATGTATTTTGACATATTCCTTTGGAGTACAATGATAATATTTTTTAAAAGTTTCTGCATAATAACTTGCATTGCTAAAGCCAACCTCATAACTAATTTCTGTCACTTGCATGTCTGTGCTAAATAGTAAATCAAGAGATTTATTTAACCTATATTTTGTCAAATAAGTAATTGGTGTCTGAGAAAGGTATTTTTGAAATAAAGCGGAACAACTACTTTTACATACTTTTCCAGAATCTGCAATCATATTTAATGATATTTTTTCTTTATAATGACTTTGTATAAATGTCACCATGTCTTTTACAACTGTAAGCTGCCGATTCGATTTTAAATTATTCTTTTGGATTGGAAAATAAGAATATAATATTTTCCAAAGGGTAAAAATTTGCTGTTGTATGGTCAAAATATCAAAATGTTGTTTATTATTTTCATAAATTTCTTTTAAAAGAAAAATTATTTGCTGTTGCCATGCAATTTGCTGTTCCAATCGCAGATAATTTTTTTGTTCATTCCCAATAATTGGATTAATATAGAGATTTTCAAAATACTCATTGACACAAAACAAGGAAGGGTGCAATAAAATACAAACAAATTCACATTCTGTAGCATTTTCAGAATAGCCATAATGAAACCGCCGACTATTTACAAAAATACCATTTCCCTCCATTATGTCTATAATTTCCCCATTTACATTATAACGCATAGAACCAGATAATACGATAATAAATTCTAAATCTTCATGCCAATGACTGATACAAGAGTAATTAGGATATCGTGATAAACATGATTTACGAATATAAACGGGATACCCTTTTACATTATAATTTACGTTTTCAGAATCATCTTTTTCATTAATATTATTGATACAGACCATATTATCACCCACTTCAAAGTCAAGTTTTGGAATATTGTTATATTATTATAAAATATTTTGGTAGCAATCACAAGCATATTATACTATGATGATAAAAAGAATTTTTACTTAGGAGGAACATAACAATGACAAATAAAGAACGCTGTGAAGCACAAATGGCATATATTACAGACAAGGAACTTTTAGAGGAACAAAAAATTTGTAGAATCAAATTACAAAAATTAAATTTTGCCGACCGTTCTGATTTCGATGGTATTCGAAAAATGGTAAAAGATTTATTAGGAAAATCAGATAATGCTTTTATCAATCCCCCTTTTTACTGTGATTATGGAAAAAACATTGAAGTGGGAAAACACTTTTTTGCAAATTATAATTGTACTATCTTAGATGTTGCAAAAGTCATTATCGGTGACAACTGTCTTATGGCACCAAATGTAGCTATTTATACGGCTGGACACCCTATTCATCCTGTTAGTCGCAATTCCTTTTATGAATATGGCAAAGAAATTACGATTGGTGATAACGTTTGGCTTGGTGGTAACACAGTAATTTGTCCTGGTGTTCATATTGGTGATAATGTCGTGATTGGTGCTGGTAGTGTTGTTACCAAAGATATTCCTGATTGGTCTTTTGCTGCTGGAAATCCTTGTCGTGTAATTCGTAAAATTACAGAAGATGATAAAAGAAAACTGTTTCATGAAGAAGAAATTGACGAAGAAGCATGGGAAAATATTAATCAAAAAATTTAAAACCTTTTTCCTAAAAAAGTTGATTAGTGAACAGTATTCACAAATAATATTGTTTTATTAAACAGAAAAGCAATATTTACCTATCCTGAAGAAAGGAGATACAATATGTTAGTAGATTATCATACCCATACAGAATTTAGTGATGATTCTATTTATCCTATGGAAAAAGTTATAGAACATGCAATTTCTATGAACATGGATGAAATTTGTTTTACAGACCATGTAGACTATGGTATTAAACAGGATTGGGATTCCGAGCATACTATAGAATACCGTAATGGGGAACCACTTGCAAATGTGGATTATCCAAACTATATTACAAAAATAAAAGAATTGCAGCAAAAATATCAAAATCAAATCAACATTAAAATGGGCTTAGAGTTTGGTATACAAATGCATACTATTCCACAATATGAAATACTTTTTCAAAAATATCCTTTTGACTTTATCATTTTATCCATACATCAAGTAGAAGATAAAGAATTTTGGACACAAGATTTCCAAAAAGGCAAAACACAGAAGGAATATCAGGAACGTTATTATCAAGAAATGCTTGATGTTGTAAAAAATTATAAAAATTATAGTGTACTTGGACATATGGACTTAATCACAAGATATGACAAACAAGGTAGTTATCCTTTTGAAAAGATAAAGCCTAGGATAGAAGAAATTTTAAAAATTGTCATTGCAGATGGAAAAGGCATTGAATTTAATACTTCCTACCATAGATACCATTTAAAAGATACCACTCCTTGTATGGAAATTTTAAAATTATATCATGAATTAGGTGGAACTATTATTACCTTAGGAAGTGATAGCCATAAACCAGAACATCTAGGGGCATATATGCAGGAAGCAAAAACCATATTAAAAGTACTTGGCTTTCAATATTATTGTACTTATCAAAATATGCAACCTATTTTTCATAAAATTGAAGATATTTAGAAAGGAGAATACATATGAATGATAATGAAGAATTAAGAGATGACCTTTTAAACTATGTCTATGCTGGTGCATTTTCGGGTATGCCTTCTATGATATTAGAACAAGATAGAATTCAAAATGCTCCTTCAGAAGAACTTCAAAAAATTGCAAAAGAATATGGGATTCGATAATACTGTTATTTGACACTTCTATAAATGGAGTGTCAATTTTTTTATGTTTCAAATTTATAAAATCGCTTGACAAATTTAGACTATTATGATAGTCTAAATTTACAGACTATTGAAGTAGTCTATAAAATTCTGAAAGGTGTGCACACTATGGAAGAAAAATTATTTGATTCTGAAAAAAAAGTAATGGAGGTGATATGGAAAAAGGGCACTATCAGTGCAAAAGATATTTCTCTTATTCTAAACCAAGAAATTGGGTGGAACAAAAATACTACCTATACTGTCATTAAAAAATGTATTAAAAAAGAATTTATTGAACGAATTGAGCCAGGCTTTCTCTGCCAAGCTAAAATTACAAAACAACAGGTAATTGAAAACGATACACAAGAATTTATCAACCGTGTATTTGAAGGCTCTGTTCCCCTTATGTTTTCCTCTTTAATTAAAAAAGAAAAGCTTTCTGAAGATGAAATTAAACATTTAAAACAATTAATTGATAAACTGAGGTAAGATATGAATATATTGCAAATGAGTTTTTCTGCATCAATACTAATTATTTTTATTATGATTATGCGTTTCTTTTTTAAAAATAGAATTCCAAGTTATATTTTTAATTTGCTTTGGAAAATTACAAGTTGCAAATTATTACTGCCTATTTCTATTTTTCCCATAGTTTCTTTCGTAAAATGGAAAAAAACGCAGCAAATCATAGATATTGCAAAAAAGGAAGAATTTGTAGAAAAAAATAATTTGTTTGAAATTTCAACGATTTATGACACAACAAATCCAATACTAGGATTCCATTTACATGATTTACAAATACTATGGCTATTCGGTATGATTCTTCTTTCTTTATATTTTTTGTTTGTTTATTTTCATTGTACACAGATATTTAAAATGGCACTGCCTATAGAAGATTCCTCATTATCTGCTTTATGGAACAACAAAAAAATAGAAATACGAATTTCAGACCGTATTTCTTCCCCTTTGACTTACGGTTTTTTTCACCCTATTATACTGTTGCCTAAAAAAATAAATCAAAATAAAAAAAATATTGGTTTTATATTAGAACATGAAATGGCACATATCAAACGATTTGATTCTTTTTGGAAACTTTTTTTAATGGTAGCACTTATCTGCCACTGGTTTAACCCTTTGGTATGGTTAATGTATCTTTTAGCAAACAGAGATATTGAACTAGCATGTGATGAAAAAGTAATTAGAAACATTGGAATAGAATATCGTGCTTTTTATGCAAATTTTCTTGTGGAATGGGAAAGAAAAAGCTTTGAAATAAATCCCTTTGTTTCTAATTTCGCAAAAAATTTTATAGAAGAAAGGATTGTAAATATTATGAAAATAAAAAAACTTTCCAGCGCAGGAATTATTTTATCCCTCGCTTTAGTAGCAGGTTCCTCAACCATTTATGCTATTACTCCCTCTACCACAATAACAGCAGAAAAAACCCAAGAAAGGAATGACCCTACTCTTGGAGGTATTTTTGAATTATATACTCCAGAAGAACTTGCAGAAACAATAGAAAATATTAAAAAATATGCCGATGTTAAAGACACTAAATCTATGGAGGAAGACTTAAAACGCCTGAAAGCAGATAATGGAAAGGGAGAATTTGTTATCTACAAAGGTGCTTTCCGAGTTGACCAGACATTAGAAAATGGTGTATCACTTTCTGTTGCACTTGACCCAACAATTATTATGGCTCCTGAATTAGTAAAAAGTGATACTCCCCTTACAGCAGAAAGTTATAAAAATTCTATAGAAGATGTTTCAAAATTTTTAGAAGAAGCGGTAAAAAATGGAAGTGCAACTTTGGAACAAAAACAGGCTATTTTAAACAAAATGAACGACAATCTTTTAAAACTCAAATAAAACTTTGATTTTTAAAAATACTTTGGCACTGAACATTTACTTCTGTTCAGTGCCTTCCCTCTAATACTCAAATATACAACGTTCATAAGCATTGATGATATGGGTATTTCCATGCTGAATATGTCTCTTGTACTCTCTACCATAGTTCAAATGCGCATGACCATGTATAAAAAAACGAGGCTGATATTGGTTCAGCATATCATGAAACACCTGAAATCCTTTATGTGGTAAATCTTTTCCATCATTCAGCCCATATGCTGGAGAATGGGTTACTAAAATATCAAATCCTCTATTTTTTAGGAGTTTTAGCTTCATTTTTCTGATTCGATACAACATTTCTTTTTCTGTATATTGGTTTACTCCATTATTATAGCGCATAGAACCACCCAAACCTAAAATGCGCACACCTTTATAAACATAAATTTTATTTTCAATACAGATACAGCCTTCCGGTGCTTTAACAATATACTTATCATCATGATTACCCATGACATACAACACCGGAACAGAAGAAATTGTTGCCAAAAAAGATAAATATTCTGCATCTAAATCTCCACACGAAAGGATTAAGTCAATTCCTTCAAATTTTTGTTTTTCATAATCCCATAAATATTTTGATTCTTCATCAGAAACTGCTAGTATCTTCATATGATATTCCTTTACTTTTTTCCTCTACTCCCTGTACACCTTGTAACAATATCATTGGTTTGGCTTTTTCTTTTAAATCATCCATTTTGGGAATGGAGCCAATGACATTTTCTGCTAACCAATTCATATTAATAATTTCTTCTGGAGACATACTTTTTTCTTTTTCTCTTTGTACAATTCCATTTTGAGAAAATAAAATACCAGAAAATGGGTTAAAATCTCCACTACATATTGTCTTTTTTAATAATTCTATTAAACGTGCTGTTCCAATCGGTAAATGTTTCGAACAAGAAACATCTACAATACCTGCTGACATTCCCCACCAATAATTTAATCCTTTTGTAGTATCTGCTGGTTCGTCATACTTCCAAGAACCATTCATAATATTTCTTATCATTTGTTCATAAAATTTCCCCCAATTCCATATAGGCATAGCAACATTTAAAGGAAATTTTTCCGTTGTTCGATATAGTCCAAAATGATAACCTACTTCCATGGGTGTTAAGGTATCTTTGCCAGAAACATATTGCACATTGTTTTCTAAAAATTTTTCTTGTATATTTTTTTCTTTTACTTTTGACCACTCTAAATAAATTTGTGCATCAGAATTGACCATTTTTGCGCCCAAAGCAAAGGCATTAATATTGGCAATGGTACCCCACATTGGATAATCTGCAATATAACCTATTTTACCATTACTGGAAAGAGCTCCCGCAATAGCTCCCATCAAGAACTTTGGTTCATACATTCTTGCATAATAGGTTCTAATATGACGGTGTGCAATGTTTAAAGAACAATTTAATATCTTTACTTCTGTATGCTCGACAGCCGTTTTTAAACTTGCTTTTAACAATAATGGTGATGTTGTAAAAATCAAATTATTTCCTGCTTTTACTGCTTCATTTAATATTTCTTCTGCATTTTCTTCCGTTACTCCTTCATAATAGCTTGTGCTAATTTGTCCTGCAAATTGCTTTTGTAAATATCTTCTACCCAATTCATGCGAATATGTCCAGCCCGATTTCATAATATTGCCACCATAAATAAATGCTGCTTTTTGCTGAGACAAATTTAATGGTACCAAACGCATAAAAAAATTCTTTTTACTTTCTGTTGGTGTCATTTGTACTTCAATTGGTGCATCTGTCAAAAGAAGCTTAAATTCATCCCAAGATTTATTAATTTTTTCACTTAATTGCATTTGTTCCATATTCACCAAATCTGCATAATTATAAATTTCCAAAAAAGATAAAAAAGCATCTCCTGTTGTAAAATGAAAACTTTGCCCACCTTTTGCCTTAAATTCTTTCCGAAATCTTGTAAACAATACATCAAAATTACTTTTTTCTTCTTCTGTCCAGATAGAATTTGGTACCTTTCCAGTCAATCTTTGAAGTTTTGCAAAACTTCCTTCTTTGGAAAACCAAATGTCATTGATACCAGATAATCTATAAAAATCCATAAATTCATAATAAATCTTATTTTCTTTTTCTTCTGTTCTAGGTGGAATAATCCGTGTAACATTTCCCTGTATGGTTGCCGCCTGTAAATATTTCAAAATACTAACCCTTTTATTGCCTTCTAACACATAAAATTGATTCATATATTCATAAGCTTGAATGGGGTCATTAATCCCATCTTCCATATGATGTTGATATAAACGCATCCATTTATCTGAAAATTCTGTATGTGTTTCCATGATAGGATAAAAACTTTTGCTAAAAGCATTTGCTCTGCCTTCTGTTTTTGTTCCAACAATTCGCTCTATCGGAATCTGAACCAATCCTAAATTAATTTCTTTGGGAGTGAATATATTTTGTTCTTTTAAAATAGTATCTAATATCAAAGGCGCTTTTCCTTCTTTTTTACCTAATGCTAACGCTTTTTCATAATTTACAATCGCTTCATTATTGAGAGAATTTGACATATTTACCTCCCTTATTTTTTAACAAACTAAGTGCAGGTAATACCTGCACTCAGAACTATTTATATAAATCTTCTCTTTTATGCTTTTTTAATAAATATCATTTCGGAATCATAATTACATTTCGGCTTTGGTAACACAATTCCGCCATTCATCAGTGCAGCACCTGTATAAGTTTTTCCATTTAATTCATAAACTGCATCTTCCAGCAAACCTTTCCATTTGACACGCATAGGGGAAGGATTTCCATGCAAATCTGTATATACTACACTTAATACAGCACTTGTTTTATCCTCTGAAACATAACTCCATGCAGTAAAATCGCTGTTGCGGAATGGAGAGGAAAGTCTATAATAATTTCCCTTTTGAAACAACTTATAATGGGCATTATAAGTTGCAATCTGCTCTCTTGCACAAGCTTTTTCTTCTTCTGACATCATACTTAAATCCATTTCATAGCCAAAAGCGCCCTGCATTGCACAAACGCCTCTTGTTTTAAAAGGAGTTACTCTATTATTTTGTTCATTTGGACATTCTGATACATGAGAAGCAACCGTTGACATTGGATATCCAAAAGAAGTACCATAATGAATTTTTAGTCTTTCTATGGCGTCTGTGTTGTCACTACACCAGATTTGTGGTGTATAATACAACATTCCTGCATCAAATCTACCGCCGCCACCACTACATCCTTCAATTAAAATCTTAGGATAATTTTTTACAACATATTCTAAGATTTCATATAACCCTAAAATATATTTATGTCGTAAAGTTCCTTGTGCTGTCTTTGGTTGTGCAAAAGAATATAAATTGTCAAGACTTCGGTTCATATCCCACTTAATATACGAAACATTAACCGATTTTAAAATTCTATCAATCGCTTGTTTAATATACTCTTTTACTTCCTGTCGAGACAAGTCTAATACAAGCTGATTACGTCCTCTATTGGGGTCACGTCCCGGAATCACCATTGCCCAATCTGGATGATTTCGATAAAGGTCACTATCTTCTGAAACCATTTCTAACTCTACCCAAATACCAAATTTTAATCCCATTTGATTGATTTTTTCTACCAGTTCCCCCAAAGAGCAACCAAGTTTTTGCTCATTAACATACCAGTCTCCTAAACCAGAATTATCATCATTTCTTTTTCCAAACCAACCATCATCTAATACCATCATATCCAGCCCAATTTCTGCCGCTTGTCCCGCAATAGAAAGTAATTTTTCTGCATTAAAATCAAAATAAGTTGCTTCCCAATTATTGATTAATACAGGTCTTTTTTTGTCTTTCCACCAGCTTCTAATCAAATTTTCTTCAAAAGCCTTTTTTAAACCATTGGATAAATCTGCAAAGCCTTTGTCTGTATAAAACATTACTGCCTCTGGTGTAGAAAAAGATTCCCCTTGTTGCAACGTCCAGCAAAATTCATCATCATCAATTCCACAAATGACTCTTGTTCCTTCAATTTGTGCTACCTCTGTTTGAATCTGATAACTGCCACTATATAATAGGGAAATACCACAGCAGACTCCATTTTGTTCTGTTGTGTCATTTTTACACAATATCACATAAGGATTGTGTTGATGACTTGAAGTTCCTCTTTTACTGCTGATTTCTGTAATACCATGTACTAATTCTTTTCTTTCAAACTGTCTTTCACAGGCATGTTTTCCATAAAAGTGTACTAATTCTATATCACTATCCATAAAATCAATACATAAGCTCATTGCTCTTTTAATTTCCAGTGTTTTTTCACATTTGTTTTCTATGACTGCTGCTCTTGTAATAATGTTATTTTGCTCAAATACACCATAAAATAGATGTACATAAATATCTTCATATAAATCTTTCAGAACAATTTCCAGTGTTTCTGCTTCTTCTCCAAACATTGCTGGAAGTCCTGCAATTTGATATTTTCCTTTTGAAATATGGTAAGTATCAAATCTTAAATCAAGGGAAGGTACACAATTTTCTAAATTTGCTTTTAAACATTTAATACGATAATCTCCATTACCATGCACGGGATATTCTAAAGGGTAATAATCCATAGAATAGGTTCTTTCATTTCCTGCGCCACTTGGCTGACCACAAAAAGCATGGTCTTCTGGCACTAATAAATAAGAATAATCACTGTCATCTGTTGATGTCCCAAAATAAGTATGTAATAATACTCCATAGTTATCTACTTTCATTTGATAAGTAGAACATCTTGTTTGTATGGTAAATGTCTTTGTTTGTTCATTAAATTTTAATGCCATAATAAATCCTCTCCCATTATGATTTACAAATTTAGAAGTTAAAATCTTGAGGCTTTATCTCAAACTCTGTAATTCTTTCTTAAAAAAAGGGGAACAAAGAAATAGAGATAATGCTCTCAAATTTTTTTATAGATTTAGGGGAACTTTCGTTCCCCTTTTTTCTTTTGTTTTTTTATTTATTTTTTCTTATGTTTTTTCTATATAAAAACCTTTTTATTTTACAGCACCATTAACAACACCATTGATAATTTGTTTTTGACAAACAATGTAGAATAATAAAATTGGTATCAAAGCAAGAATATAAGATGCAAATGCAAGGTTATAGTTTGTACCAAATTGTGTCTGGAAGTTCAACTGTGCTAATGGCAATGTGTTTTTGCCGGTACCAGACATAATAACAAGTGGTGTCATAACGTCATTCCATGTGCTCATTGCTGTTAAAACTGCTACTGTTGCATGCATTGGTTTCATCATAGGGAAAATAATGGTCCAGTAAATTTTCCATGTGCTTGCGCCATCCACCCTTGCTGCTTCTTCAATCGCAATTGGAATATTGGTCAAAAATCCTTTGTAGAGCATTACGTTCAAAGGCATATAAAATACAACATAAGAAAGAATAACGCCTAATCTGTTTGCAATGCCCATTTGTGCTGTTTGTTTTACTAAAGGCATCATCAAAATTGCAAATGGTACAAACATACCACTTACAATAAACATATAAATTACATTATAAGCTTTGCTTTTTTTCATACTTCTACCAATCGCATAACCTGCCATACCGTGTATTACAACTGCTAATACTACAGTTGCTACTGTAATCAAAAGGCTGTTACCTAAAGAATGCCAAAAATCAGTTACTCTCATCGCCTCTTGGAAGTTGGCAAAGCTCCATTGCGCTGGAAGTGAGAGTGCACCAGAAATATCATTTGTCATTTCAGAAGGTTGCTTCATAGAAATAATGAAAGCCATATATAATGGAAAAAATATTGTTAAACAACCTAATATCAGGAGTATTGTGACTGGCCAATTTACCGCTCTTGTTTGTTTATTGCCTTTGCTCATCATAACTGTTCCTCCTTCTTATTCATTACTGTCATTTGTACGACTGAAATGACTACAATTACTACGAAAAACAAAAATGCGTTTGCACTTTGGAATCCAAACTGTCCACCACTCATACCATTATTATAAATCAAATAAGAAATGGATTCTGTACTTTGAGATGGACCACCTTTTGTCAATGCCATAATCTGGTCAAATACCATCAAAAAGTTTTTCATAGAAAGTACCATATTAATTCCAAAGAAAGGAATAATCAATGGGAAAGTCAAATCTTTAAACTTTCTCCAGCCTGTTACACCATCAATAGCACCTGCTTCATAAATATCTTCTGGTACAGTTTGTAAACCAGAAATATAAATAATTGTGTTCATTGCAATTGCTTGCCAACAACCAACGATAACAATGGCAATCCATGCTTTTGATACACTAGAAAGCATACTTCCGCTTAATGCTTCAATGCCTAAAGACTGTCCCACTACAGGAAGTACATATGTAAAGATAAAACTAAAGATATAACCAACAACCAAACCGCCCAATACGTTAGGTACAAAATAAATACCTCTTAATACACTTTTGCCTTTTATTTTACTGTTTAATCCCATTGCAATAATTAAACTGATAACATTGGTCAAAATAGTACCAAGTAATGCATATTTAAAGGTAAACCAGTAAGATTTTCCGACACGAGCATCACTGAACAAGTCAATATAATTTCTTAAGCCTACCCATTCATAAGAACCATAACCTTTAAAATTTGTAAAGCTATAAATAAAACCTTTTATCAGTGGCAAAGTATTAAAGCAAACAAACAATGCTACAACTGGAATCGTAATCAGTAAAAACGTCCGTTCTCTATCTCTATCGCCTCTCATACTTAGTTCCCTCCTTCTGTTAATTTTTCAGGGTGTTCTTCATAGAATTTTTGTACTTTTGCAATCAAATCTCTATTATATCTTGCCCACTCTGTATCAAATCTTTGTAAAAAGGTATCAACTGCAGTATCACTTTCATCTACAAGTAAGGTTTGAATCATCGCATCTACAGACATTTCTGCTGGATAATGGTGGTCTTGATAATCTGCCATTTTGTCATTTTCAATATATGGTTTCATACCATCTAACATAGATGGAAGTTCAAAATCACCTTTTTTACATGGTACTGCACTTTGGTCATCTAAGTAAGTTTGAATATTTTCATCTTCATATAAGAAATTAAGCACTTCATAAATTGCTTCTTTTTTATTTTCATTTCCTGCCATTACAGACCATTGTAAGTCATTACCGGAGTTTAAAACATTTTCTTCTTTATGATTGCTGCCCGGAAATACAAAAGAATCAATATTAATATCTGGATTTACAGATTTTATCTGTGGTACTGCATAACTTCCGATAACATACATTGCAGATTCCCCTCTTGCAAATGCAGTACAAGCATCATTATAGCTGTATGCAAAAGTATCAGGCTGTGCATATTTTAACAATGACTTTGTAATCTCTGCCACAGGACGATATGCTTCTGTAAAAGTTGCTAAACCAGCATTTACCTGTGCACAAATGTTAGGGTCTGCAACATCTACTGCAATAGCATTCCAAGGTGCTAAACAAGTCCAAGTATCTCTAAATCCAAAATATAAAGGTTGGATTCCTTTGCTTTGAATTTCTTCGCATAATTTGTAAAATTCATCTAAAGTTTCTGGAATTTTCCAGCCATTTTTGTCAAAAATATCTTTGTTATACAATACACCGGCTGCATTTGCCATATAAGGTACTGCATATACACCATCCAAAGGAATAAACTCTAACTGTTTATCAATGGTCAAATAGGATTCCTTAATGTCTGCTAAACCCTCATAGTCTGAAATGTCCATCAACATTTCAGCATCCAAAAAGTTGGAATAATTGATGTCTCCACCAATTCCAATAATGTCCGGATAATCCTCCCTTACAAATCTCGTTTTTAAAATCGTCATTGCATCATTTGGAGAATCAATTACTAATTGAATGTCATCATGTGTTGCATTAAACTTCTCCTCTAAAGTTTCAAATGCCTTTACTGCCTCTGGTTTGTACTGCACAATTTCAATGACTGTCTTTCCGGATGCTGTGGTATCTGTGCTGCCACAACCAGACAACATTGCGGTCGAAAGCATCACTCCTGTCAAGAAAATGCTGCCGACTGTTTTCCATTTTAATTTCATAAAAACTTCCTCCTCTCTTTTGTTCACTGCCTCTTTGTATAAAACAATGCTTTTTTTGATGTATTGTTTTATATTTTTAGTCATTATAACATATCCTTATGCTACTATTGAATAGCAGTAAATAAGTGTTTTTATGGCATATTGCTATTTTTCTGTTTTTATGTGTAGCTGATATGGCATTTTGGTATATTTTGATGTATAATCATAGTAATTACAAAAGATATTATGAATTGCTTATGAAAACTGTCGTAATATAAAGTTTTAAAAACCAAATATATGACATTTTGTTCAAAGGAAATGTTAGGGAAACTCTTTTTCTTTGTAAAGAGTTTCCCTAAGCCCTTTTCAAAAGGGCTTACTAATTTGTTAGTCAAATCAAAATCTTGGGTATTGTCCAAAATTTTAACTTTACTGACAAAAAAAATTAATTTTCTTATGGTACACAAAAATACTACATTAATATTTAAAACTTTATCATCTAGCAAAGCCAAAAAATACTTTAGGAGAAAAGTGATGACAATGATAAAAACAATGAATAATGTAATTTTTTCAGTCTTTCCAAGTGAACTTTTTGTTGATTTATGTCTTTATCAGTATGGTTGGGAAAAATGTAGACCCTCTCATTCTTTTGGGCCTATTTCACGTGACCATTATTTATTTCATTATGTGATATCGGGCACAGGTACACTTATGGCAGAAGATAGTCATGGAATCACCCAAAATTATGAAGTCAAACCACAACAAGGATTTATGATTTTCCCCGGTCAATCCAATATGTATGCAGCATCCAACGATTCCCCTTGGGAGTACATCTGGATAGAATTTGATGGGTTACGTGTCAAAGAAGCCATTGAGGCAACTGGTTTATGTTTTGACAGACCTATTTATCGCTCTCGTTCCAATGAGCTACAACAATGTATGTTAGATGAAATGAATTATATTGTGCACCATAAAGATGCACCTTCTTTTCATTTGATAGGGCACTTATATTTATTTTTAGATTATTTAACACGTTCTATCACTCCTGTGCAGCCACAGGTACATGGGAAACTACGTGACTTTTATTTAAAAGAAGCAATTTCATTTATCGAATGTAATTTTCAAAATAATATTTCTATTGAAGATATTGCACAAAACTGTGGCTTAAACAGAAGTTATTTTGGTAAAATATTTAAGGATACTTTTGGAAAATCTCCACAGGAATTTTTAATCAATTATCGTATGATTAAAGCAACAGAGTTACTCCGTTTGACAAAATTATCTGTACAAGAAATTGGGAACGCTGTAGGCTACCCGAATCCTTTGCACTTTTCCAGAGCCTTTAAAAACGTTTACGGCATTTCTCCTCGTGCTTGGCGTATTCAAAAAGGAATTATGGAACAGTAAAAAAAGAGAACCCCTTAAAAGCTTTATCCTCAAAATTTTTTGTGTTTTTGAACAAAAGAATAGAATTCTACAAGAAATTTTTATATCAAAATGCAATCTTAATTGCATATAAATATGGAAAGATAGCAATATGATATAAAATTACTTATTTGTTGCTATTCAATAGTAGCATAATGGTATGTTATGATAATAAAAAGCTTAGGAACGTTTCTTACATAATCCTAAAAATCACACGAGAAGAGAAGGAGGATAATAAGATGGCAAGTATCTCTTTAAAAAACATTTGTAAAAAGTATCCCAACGGTTACGAGGCAGTAAAAAACTTTAATATGGAAATAGAAGACAAAGAATTTATTATATTCGTTGGTCCTTCTGGTTGTGGAAAATCTACAACACTCCGTATGGTTGCAGGTCTTGAAGATATTTCTTCTGGCGAATTACTAATTGACGGAAAATTAGTAAATGACGTTGAACCAAAAGACCGTGATATTGCTATGGTTTTCCAAAACTATGCACTTTATCCACATATGACAGTTTATGAAAACATGGCATTTGCTTTAAAACTTCGTAAAGTTCCTGCAGCAGAAATTGACCAAATGGTACAAAAAGCTGCAAAAATACTTGACCTTGAAAAATTATTAGACCGTAAACCAAGCGCTTTATCTGGTGGACAAAGACAACGTGTTGCTATGGGGCGTGCCATTGTCCGTAGTCCAAAAGTATTCTTAATGGATGAACCTCTTTCCAACTTGGATGCAAAATTAAGAGTACAAATGAGAGCGGAAATTTCCAAATTGCATCAAAGACTTGGTACTACTATTATTTATGTTACTCATGACCAAACAGAAGCTATGACATTGGGTACACGTATTGTTGTTATGAAAGATGGTATTGTACAACAAATTGATACACCACAAAATCTTTATAACAGCCCTGCCAATCTTTTTGTTGCAAGTTTTATTGGTTCCCCACAAATGAATTTCTTAGATGCTGTTTGTGAAGTAAATGGCAATCAAGCAAACTTAAAAGTAGGGGGATATAGCATTGCTCTTTCAGATGAAAAAGCAAAAGCTTTAATTGATGGCGGATATGCAGGAAAAACAGTAGTAATGGGCATTCGTCCAGAGGATATTTATGATTCCGACGAAATGTTAGAAAAATTTTCAGATAGCGTGATAGAATCTACAATTAATATTTCTGAATTATTGGGTGCTGAAGTTTATCTGTATTTTGATGTACAAGGTACAAGTATGACTGCAAGAGTTGCACCAACTACAAAAGCAAGAAATGGTTCTCAAGCACGTTTTGCATTGGATACTGATAAAATACATGTTTTTGACAAAGCAACAGAGTTAGCAATCGTAAATTAATATACATAAGCATACCTTTCTATTATTGTAATGATACCATAAAACAAAAAGCCTTCTTAATATATTAAGAAGGCTTTTTGTTACACTTATCAATCAAACCAAATATTTGACTTTATGTTACTATACTTTGCATAGCTTAAAGCTCCTTGCTTTTGAAGTAAGTACAAGGTCTTTCTCATCCTTTTTTAAGCACCTTACAATCCTTTTGATACTCTTTTGTTACTCCATCATCCTCATATAAGAAATATTCACTCTCTGAATAGCCATATAACACCATATTTTTTGTATTTATTTTTTCTACGCATTCCGCTGCCTCTGCAACAGGAATACAACAACCTTTTCGTACAAACAATACTACCTCATTTAAGTCTACATTTACATAATGATATCCTTTTTCCAATGTATCTACAGCAATGGTTCCATTTCCTAAAAATTTTAGCATCATCATTTGTTCAGGCAGATAAACACAACGACCTTTTGCATTTTGTGTATAAACTGGTGCAATCATAATTTCATTTCCTATCAAAAGCTGGTCTTCTATTTCTCTTGCAATTTCATCTTCTGGATAGACAAAAGCAAGTGGTTTAAAATACATATCATCTTGTAATGCTGCTTTCATATATTCACTGTAAAGATAAGGAATCAAACGATATCTTACATCAATTAAATTTTTAAATTCTTCTGTTCTTTCAAATTGATAACATTCCTGTCGTCTGGTACCCCCTGCGGAATGATTTCTCATAAGTGGTGTAAAAATACCAAAAGCAAGCCATCTAAAAAGTAATTCTCTTGTGGTATCGGCCCCAAAGCCGCCCAAATCTGCTCCAACATATAAAAAACCACACATATTTAAAGAAGGCATCATCTTAATATTTAACAATAAATGTGACCACCATGACATATTATCTCCTGTCCATATTCCACCATAGCGATGCATACCAATATAAGAAGAACGAGAAAAAAGTAAATATCTTTTATGATTTTCAATTTCTTCAAGCCCTTCTGCTGCTGCTCTTGTCATATTATATCCGTATAAATTATGTACTTTGTCATGTCTTATTTTTTTTCCATCTACATGATGATAAAATATTTTATAATCAGAAGGGTTGTTTGAAAGATAACGTAATTCGTCTCGCATCGCCCATACATCTTCTTTTGTAGGCTCCTTATCAATAAATTCTTTCATATTCCCTTTAAGCTTTTGGATGCCCTCTGGGGTATAAAAAATTGCTGGCTCATTCATATCGTTCCAAAAACCTTCTATTCCCTGCTCTGTCAAGACTTTATAATGAGAACCAAACCATTTTCTTGCTTCTTTGTTTAAAACATCTGGAAAATGTGTGTCATTTGGCCATACTGCTCCTACAAAATCGCTGCCATCTTCCCTTTTACAAAAATAATTATTTTTTACACCTTCCTCATAAACAGAATATCCTTTTTCTATTTTGACACCTGCATCAATAATGGGAATCAAACGGATATGATTTTGCTTCATTTCTTTTACAAATTCCGTAAAATCATTAAAATTTTGCTGATTTAATGTAAAATCTTTAAAGTCTTGCATATAGTCAATATCCATATAAATCATATCAAGCGGAATATGATATTTTTGATATTCTCTTACCACTTCCCGATAGTCTTCTTTTGTGACATATCCCCATCTGCTTTGTGCATAGCCAAACGCAAATTTAGGAGGAATATAGCTTTTTCCAATTAATCTCCTAAATTGCTTTACAATAACATAAGCACTTTCTCCTTCTATTACATAAAGGTTTAAATTATCATCATCACAAGTAATTTTTAATATATCACTATGTGTATATCCGATGTCAAAACAAACAGTTGCAGGATAATCTACAAATAAGCCAAATGACTTTTTGCCTGATACAACAATAAAATTATGTGCACCATATAGAGAAACCTTATGTTCCATATGTTCTGGGTCATCTGTACAGTTACTGATATAAAGATACCCTCTTTTATTAATGCCCCGATTACTTTCTCCTAACCCAAAAACGGTATCTTGTTTTTCCATCTGATATTCAAAACAAAACCCGTTTTCACAGGATACTGTACCATATTCTGGTGTAGATTCTGCTTTAATGTCTACCACCACAGCTTCTGTTTCAAAGGGTGTACCATATGTATATTTTTTTATCATTGTTTTTTCTCCTTTCCTTGATATAACATAAAAAATGAAGTTTTTATTTTTTTATTCTATCATGTTGTATTCTTCTATACAATAGCGTACATTTGATAAAAACAAAAAAATAAAGTTTCAAATATGAAATTGTCTAACTATATTAAATCGTATAAAGATAGCTGTAACAGAAAAATGAAAAAAAGCAATTTACAAGCCATAAAATAACAGTCACACACTCTCATAAAATATTGTATAAAATCATAATTTTATACGATACTATCCTAGAAAGGAGGTCTGTTTTATGATAATTATGCGTCAAGACGCTGCCATTGTATCTGCTCAAAATGAAAAAAACAGTACCATATTGAAAAAAACAGCAGTACATGGGAGAATCCAGCAAATGATAAAACAGCAAAACGGTAATTTTATCAATTATGATTATGAACTAATCCACCATATCAACTTGTAATCATAAAAGAGAGTTCAAAAATAGATTCTTGTTTGTTGGGATTTTTAAAAAGGAGAAACTTTTACGAATAAAAAAAGTTTCTCCCGTTTATCTATACTATTCTTTTGATAGGTTTTATTGCATTTAGATTTTTCCTTGATGGATACAAAAAATTTTTTCAAACACAAGTTTAAATGTTTAATTTTCCAAGCACAACTGATAAAAATCATAATCATAGCTATCGGGTGCAATGCCAATCGTAACCAACAACTCATTTACACCTTCTTCCATCAGAACATGGTAGGCATTATGATAAGCATATAGCTGTTCTGCTCTTTTTACCATTTCTATGTACAATTCTAACAATGTTTTTGTTTCATTTCCCTGTGTAACCGTTTGATAGGCATTTTGTTGAATGAGCTTCTCCAACTGCTCCACTTCATAGCCCCATTTTTGTTGAAACGCTTCTAACGCTTTTTTTTCATCTTTTCCTAGTTTTACCAATTTTGCAAAATCCTCATGTGTTGCCTTGACACAACGAATGGTTTTTATTTTGCCGTCAGCTGTAATGTTTTCCATAAAAACGCCCCCTTTTGAATTTTTCTGATTTTTTGTTACATTCATGTAAATTCAGTTGTAAAAAAATAAGAAAAGCAAATAAAATAATCACAAATATGATACAGACAGCAACTAACATATTTCATATCATATTATTTTAGAAATACTATAAAACATCCTTTATCATTTCACTTTTTATAGATATTATGATATTCCATGATAAGCAATTATCTTTTATTTTTGCTTCCACTTCATATGTAAAATGAGAAAAGGTGTGTTTGTTTTAGAGCAGGAAAAAATAGAAAACCCTATATGCTTATAAAATGCAAGAGCCCTTTTATTTTGTTCGCTCACATCCACCCATACTACATGATAATTTTCTATTGCAAAAAACACCAGAGCTTTTCCAATGCCTTTCCCCCAAAAACTAGGTTTGACAAACAACATTTCTATCTTTTTGTTTTCTAAAGCAATAAATCCCATGATTGTATTTTTTTCTTTTGCAATTAAAAGTGTTTGCATATTTTTGATGGCTAACTTTACTAATGGCTTTAATTTTGCAATATCTTCTTCTTTCAAAAAAGAAGAAATATATTTTATAGAATCTTCCCAAATCAATATCAAATCCTCTGCTACTGCTGTCTTGTTTGCTGTCACTTTTTCTAAAATCATAAGTCTTTCCTTTCTTTACCTAGCAAAACATTGATTGTGATTCTCTTTTTATTATATGCTCTCTTAACAATACTGTCAAATCATATCATTTTATTCATTTCTTTTTTTAGTCTACCTATGATTTTCTTTTCTAATCTGGAAATATATGACTGTGAAATCCCTAATAAGTCTGCAACTTCTTTTTGTGTTTTTTCTGTTGTTTCTGGTAAAATGCCAAAACGCATTTCCACAATTCTTCTTTCTCTTTGACTTAATTTTTGCATTGCTTTTCCCAATAAATCTCTGTCCACTTCTTCCTCAATATCTTTATAAATAACATCTGCATCTGTTCCTAAAATATCGGATAAAAGTAATTCATTTCCTTCCCAGTCGACATTTAAAGGCTCATCAATCGAAACTTCTGATTTTGTTTTGCTGTTTCGTCTTAAATACATCAATATCTCATTTTCAATACAACGTGATGCATAAGTTGCTAATTTGATTTTTTTCTCAGGATTAAATGTGTTAATTGCCTTAATCAAACCAATCGTGCCAATGGAAATTAAATCTTCTACATTGACCCCTGTATTTTCAAATTTTCTAGCAATATATACTACAAGACGAAGATTCCTTTCTATCAAAACAGATTTTACTTTTACATCTTCTTCCCCACCCAACTGTTCCAATAATATAGCTTCTTCCTCTGCTTTTAGGGGAGGAGGGAAAACATCGCTCCCTCCTATGTAAAAAACATTATTTAATTTTTTACGCCACTTTCTCCAAATGCGTCCGATATCGTATTTTAATTGAAATAATAAAAATTTCATTTTTATATCCTCCTTATGTTAGTATTTCAGGACTTACCAATCCATCATATCCACCAGAAAAAGAACCACAATAAATTCCAAGAGAGATATTTTTTTTTAAACTTCCCTCTATCTCCATTTTTTCCGGCTGAAACACTAGTAAAAGTCCATTTTCTTTTCCTAAACTAGAAAAAGGAATCAAATGTAAAGGTAACGTTTTTTCATTTTGTAGTACATATTCATAAAACTTTTGTTGGTTTTGATATTCTTTAAAAAAATATAGTTGTGTTTCTTTCGAAAATAAGTTTTTGATTGCTGGAAAGGCAGCAACTGCAACATCATTTCCAGAAAAAGGGTCTTTTAAACTATTTCCTGTATCAATTAACATATGTAAGTTTATTTGCACTTCTTTTTGTTTTAAAAGGACATTACAATATGCCTTTTGATGAATAATATTCCTTTCAAGCCAGTCTTTTCCCAACTTGATAAAAATATAAAAAAAGCAACTAGTGGCAATTAATATTTTAATGGGAAAGGGAGAAACAGAAAAAGTAAGATGATTTCCTATCCTTCCTGTTCCTGTAGCAAAAAAGAATGCAACTGCAACACCACCAACTGCAAAGGCTGAAATATAGGCAATCAACAAATATTGCAAAAATTTTTTAATCGTTTTTGGAAAAAATGTAATTTCTATCCCCAAAGCAAACAATAACATTCCACCAATACCATGACAAAAAAAAGAAAAAACAGGAAAAAACAATACGATGCAATAAGTGAGTGACAAAAAAAGACTGCCCAAAAAAATACGTTTATAAGAGATATTTTTTTCTAACACAGCAGTTATCCATAATATCATAAAGTCCATGCCAAAGTTAATCAAAAATATAACATCACCATAAATTGTTACTTCCACAAAACGCCTCCTTTTTTTTTGCCTTTCAAAGGCTCTCTTGTTATTATAAGCAAATTTCTGTAAGTTTTTTGTCAAACACGCTGTCATTTTACAAAAATCATAAGATAAATATTGACAACACAACACAAAAAAAGCCAGCTTTTATAATTTGCTGACAGGCTCAAGGAATAAAAAAATGGTATTTTTTAGAAAAGAGAAAGGATTTCTGATTATTTTTTTGCTAGTACAGTTAGATGATAAATGAATAAAATAAGAACACATGAACAAATTGTAAAACTCCCTCACTTTTCAGCGGGGGAGAATAGCAAAATCTCATGTATTCTAAACTATTTTTTAGGATTCTTCCAAAATTGCTACAGCATCTAATTCCAAATTTGCACCACCTAAAAGCCCCGCTACGCCCATGACAATTCTTGCAGGACGATACTCCGTAAAATAAGTTTTATAAACTTCATCAAAATCTGCTGCTTTTGTAAGGTCTGTAAAGACAACATTGGCCTTTACGATATCGTGCATTGTTCCGCCGGCTGCTTCTATGGTTTTCTTTAAATTTTCAAGCGTATTTTGCTTCTATTTTCATGTCTCCCTTTCCCATAATTTCGCCGGTTGCTGGGTTATCTCCACAGACTCCTGCTAAATAAACAGTATTTCCTACTTTTATCGCTTGCGAATAAGGACCTGTAGGGCTTGTTGCTTGCTTTGTAAAAATGACTTCTTTCATTTCTTTTTTTCCTTTCCTTTAAAAATTTTAAATTTATTTTAATGTTTTTCCATCAAGAACACATCTTACCCATTCCATGCTAACACCACAACCTGTTATAACAATAACTACATTGCTTACCGGTTGGATAACCCCTTCTTGCATACAATATGCAATACCAACACAACTTGCTCCTTCTGTAATTACCTTATGATTTTCCATCATATAAATCATACGTTATAAGCTTGAACAGCTTTTTCTTCAAAAGTGTTTCTTTGTTCTTCTGTTAGTGTAATGACATTAATATCACTTTCTTGTTTTATTTTTTCTAAAGTGCCACCGTTAATTTCTTCTTGAATTTCAAAAGAACAAGGAATCATTTCCTCTGCGACTTCTAAAATAATTTGCTGTATGTCTTCTGGCAAATTTTAAAAAAATTCTGGATTGATACAAGTTGCTGTAATATATAAATTAGAATTTGCTTCAATTAAATATTTTTGTACCTCATAAAATTTAGAAGTATGATAGACAGGAGCTAAAAATTCTACTTTTTCATAACCTAAAAATAAACTAATATCGCCATCTACATATACCATCAATTCTGTACTAACATCACCCCATTGGTCGACAATTCTTGCACCATTGACCAAGGCACCCACATAATGCGCATCTTTTGCACTCATCATCAAATGATGTACTACTTTTTTTCCTATCATTTATATTTCCTCCTTATATTATAAATTATCAAATGGATTTCCTTTACACGTTCTATTATATAGAATATTATTCTTATTACCAATAATATTCTATAAATCAGAATAAGTATAATTTTATTCTGTTTTTTATGCAATTCTTATAAAAACAAGAATATAATGTCTTGAAGGAAAGAGGCTTTGTTCATTTTCAAACTTTTTTAAACAAAAAAATCTTATTCACCTTTCAGATTTTTTGGAAAACTAAGATACCATTCATTTTCTTTATGATTTTCTTTTTTTGTGCTACAATATATTAAAAAAGGAGAATTTTTTTATGAGTAACTCCATTATTATTTTAAAAAAAATAAAACGTTTTTCTTATAAAAATGTTTTATATCAGGTAAAACAAGCAGCAAAACAAGCAAATCTTTATTGCATTTATATCAATTCTTATTTTGATGATAAAGGATTTAAGGATTGCGATGGCACTTTATCAGAAGTAAATGAAAAACAATTTACACAAAACTATAAAAATAAAATTTATACCAAACAATGTAGTTTTAATATACATAAACCAACAAAATTTGACTAGAGGGTAAACCTAAACAATTGAGGGAAATTTTGGTATTGTAATAAAAACTA
>CAJTZO010000023.1 GCA_910583755.1 uncultured Clostridia bacterium | reverse complement strand
CGCCTGCACTGGAAGAACCCGCATAATTATGGGTATGAGAACTTGCTGCTGCACCTATATTAGCTGGTGTAATCCCTAAATTTGTTCTAGCAGCAGCAGCTGCTGTTGCCCCTGTGCCACCTCTTGCAACAGGCAATGTACCACTATTAATGTCACCTGCACTATGTTTATGGGAAGTATCTGCTTTTTGGTTTTCTAATTCTTCCATTGCCTCCACTGTTTGGGTTGCTAATTCACTGATTTTATTTGTGGTATCCTCTTTTATTTTTTTTAAAGATTCTTTGATATGTTCTAAAATTGTTACTTTCAAATTATCACCTCAACAAAAAAGGGAGAACTATTCTCCCCTCTATTATGCTTGTGTTTCTGCATTTCCAAATATTTCCGCAAAGACTGCATCCAAATCCTCTTTTGTTGCAACCTCAAACAATACTTTTTCTTCTCCATTGATGAAAATAGTTCCCTCTTTCGTGCCTAGTTCAACCTTGGTTGCATTTTCGGCAACACCATCTAATTTTGTAATTTTTGTGGAATCAATCAATTCTTTGCCGGTTTCTTTTTGCACATAACCGCTTAAATCAATATTCGTATCTGCAAGTTTTTTCATGGTATCGCCAATTTTGGCATAAATATCCATGACACCGCTTTCTGCATTAGGTACTAAATATAATACGTTTTGTTCTGCATTCTCTGCCTCTGGCACGGTTTCTGCCTGTTCAAACCTAGCATGTCCTGCCTCTGCAATTTTTGTCTGAATCATGGTTTCTGCTTGGGTTGGGGAAAGAAATTCCTTTTTTAAGTTTTCTGTCCATTCTTTTAACCCTTGTACTTTTGTAACTTTTTGTAATCTATCCATCTTTTTGTCCTCCTATTTTTGAAATACTTCTTTTAATGTTTCTTGAATATCTTCACTGGTTGCAACGTAATTATCATAAAATTCTTCTATATCCATACTGCCTGTACTACCACCAACTGTACCACCAGACGCACGTAATAATAAAAGACTTGCGTGAATTTCTTTATCTGGTGCTTTTTCCGCATAAAGACGCAAGCCTTTTGTTATGGTTTCTGCGACGGTACTCATACCGCACTCCATTGCAGTATCCATATCACTATATACAATACTAACCATTGGTATCATTTGCTCTGTTACATCTTCCTGTGCCATTTCTATTTTTACACCACCCACACCGCCCTCTGTAATAGCTGTCCATCCTGTGGTAGGTATGACAATATCCCTTTGTAGGGTTGCCTCTGCAATTTTTCGGTTGATGAGTGCTTGATGGGCATGATTATCTTTTTCGTGTTCCTCTAACATAGCCTTTGTCATCATTACCATATGTGGGTCTATGGTAAAAGAAAGCGCTTCTGTATTTTTAACTGCAAGCCGCATACAAAGTTTTAATTCTGTAGAAGCACCATCCTGCAAACTCACTTTTGGCATATCTGGTGAATTACCAATGGCAATGAGTTCCCCCGTTTCGTCTAACAACCCCATTTCCCTTACAACAAACCCACTCACTTCTGCGGGAATGACTGTTGTAATCCTTAATATTTTTTGTGTATCTTGTATCATGTCTGCCTCAGAAATGGTACCTCGCCAAACTTCCTGCTTGATACTTGTCATATCGCTTGTGGGGGTGTAATAGCTACCATTACCATCTCCCACAACAAAGGTAGTAATGTTTAATTTTTGACCACCTGCAACAGCTTCTGCTATTTTAGATTGTCCTATATCTGTTACGACTGTAAAATATTTCCTTGTTGCCATGATAAATTTTCACCCTCTTTATCGAAATAATATTTTGATATGGTTTTTATCTAATCTATCCATAACATAATAGCCTTGTTTTTCTTTTGCTATTGTAGCAATTCCATTTTTACCTGCTTTACACCATCCTTTTACTTTACAGCTTCCGTCATCCATTACAACTAATTTACCAAGCATACCAATTGCTACCCATTCTGGACGCTGAGAACGGGGAATGTATACCCGAGTAGGGTCATAATCAGGATTTAGTTTAGGGACGATTTCTTTGTGAGCTTCCTGTATTGTTTTTAGCATTGGCTTATCGCTATCATTTTTAGAAAGCATTATTGTTTCTGTAATTTCAGGTACTTCAATTTCCTCAAGAAGTAAGCGTCCATAAATATCTTTTAAGTAAATATCCCCCCATGTTTCATCTTTTACATCACCACATACAGAAGGACAAGCTGAAACAACTCCCAGTATATTGTCATCCTCTGAAGTGGCTATTCTGACTTTATCGCCATCAAGGGCTACAAATAAACCAACTCTGTCTTCGTGGTCGACATTCTTGTCCAGCCATTCAAACATTTCTGCATAATCAGCACCAGAAGAATTATAAACCCCTTTTGCAAATGTATTCCCATCAAATTGCACTCTAAAACAGTTGCTTCTTGTTGCCCCTGAGCTGGTACTTGTACCATTTCCTATGATAAATGCAGAGCCTGTTGAATAGTTGCTAGAACCACCTGCAACTTCTGTATTTAATTTTCCAATTACAGTTTGATACGCATTCGCTATAGTAAGATACCCTCCTGCGTGGGCGCAAGTCGATTTTGCTTGTGTATCCATTCCTTCTGCATGAGAACTAGAACCACTTGCGATTGTCCTTATTCCTTCTGCGTGGGCTTCCAATGCACTTGCTACGGTTTCATATCCTTCTGCATGAGAAAATGGTCCACTTGCTTTTGTTCCACATCCTTCCGCATGAGAACAATTTCCACTTGCTTCTGCATAAATAATAGAACTACTATTTGAATAAGCGGAAGAACCTTCTGCATGAGAACTAAAGCCACTCGCTATTGTTCCCTGCCCTTCCGCATGAGAATACCAACCACTTGCAACACATTCCTTTCCTTCTGCAAATGCATTTGCACCGCTTGCCTCAGATTGACCAAAAGCACTGGCGTTTGTACCTGTTACAGTCGCATTTATTTGTTTTATGCTGCCCTCTTTTTCTCCATCAACAATATTATTGATTACAGCTCCACTACTCCAGCCTGCCTGCTCTAATAAATTTCCAATGTTTGTACCAGTAAAATCAGCTTTATCTACTTTTTTATTCAATTCTGTAGTCATTGTAGTTTTATCAGCCTTTTTATTGAGTTCTGTTGTAAAAGTAGCAGTATCAACTTTTCCAGCTAATGCGGTTTCGACCTCTGTTTTATTTGCCTTTTTATTCAGTTCTGTTGTAAAAATAGTTGCATCAATCTTTCCTGCTAATCCTGTTTCTAATTCTGTTTTATCTGCTTTTTGTTCAAACAACTCCTGATGCGCATTTTCATCTTTTTTATGTGCTTCTAGTTCTTGCAAAGTTGCATAAACAACACTACTATTGACTTGTATTGTGACTGCTTCCGTATTTGTTACAGCAATTCTCATATACACAACTGCTTCGGTAAGGGCGCCATCTTCCAGCACCGCCTTGAGCAAATCGGGCGCATTACAAATGGCTATCATATTGTTTTTATCATCAAACAAGGCCATTTCTCTGAGGACAAAATGCCCTATGTCCTTTGGAATCACACCACTTACTTTTATGATATTTTTTGCTAGAGAATCCCTTTCATAACTTTGAATCTCTCCCCGCCAAATTTCTCGTTTTAAAGTTGTCATATCACTAGTAGGCTGATAAAATGCACCATTTCCATCCCCTACTGCAATATTGGTAATATTGACTTTTTCGCCTGCCTCTGCCGCTTTTGCTATCAATTCTGTTCCTAAATCTGTTACAATCGTATAATATTTTTGTTCTGCCATAATTATCACACTCCTATCTCTGAACAAATACCTACACAAATTACCCCATCTGTCAAAATGCTTGCCTCACTTTCATAATAGGACGGCATAAGTGGCAATACATCAATCGTTTGTAAAAATGCTGTTGTCCCCCCTACTTTTACGTTGGTATCTGCTGCATCATAACGGAATTTTTTGATATATTCGATATTTGCCGGCAGCACTCTTTCAAACATTTCCATAACCTGTTTTACAATATGGCTTTCTAAATTTTCCTCGGTCAACTGGATAGAAACGTCTAAAAAATAGTCGTTATGCTTTAATTCCATATGGTAACCATTTTCCCCACAAATTTCATTCATCAACAAAACCAACCGACGCCAAGTATAAGGCAAATTTTCATTTAATCTTATCCAGATATTTTTACGTCGTGCCTCTAAACTATCAGATGGATTAGCATTTAGCCGTAATATCGTTTCCCAACGGGTACAGCCGTACTCTGTCAAGCTTTCTAAAAAACCATTATCAAAAACAACTTCTAAGACTTGCCACATTTTATTGACTTGTAGGGATTCTATATTGCATAATACCTGATATTCTCTTACATTTTTGATAACTTCCGGCAAATAGCTACAAAGTTCAACCTCTCTGCTCATGCACTTCCCCCTTTACCACAATATGATTAGCGTCAATTTCTATGTTGTGCTGCTCTCCATTTAATGTTGTATCTGATACATCAAGAACCCCTTCTAAATCTAGGATACGGCTTTCGATTCGTGAGATTCTTACCACTAAATTTTTTTCACTTCCCCAAGTCTCATTTAATTCTTGAAAATATTCTTCTATGGTTTTTTCTAAAGCTGTCTGAATCCTATCAAAATAATAACCATTCTGATAGGTAATATGAGCTGATATAGTTACAACCGTTTCTCCTGCACCTGCAACTGTTACAACATGCCCAATCGGCGCAAGTCCCAAGCCCTGCCCCTGATTTTGGGTAGGGTCTATTGCTGTTTGTACCATTTCTACTAATTCCGGGCTTGGCGCATGGTATTCGGAATCCAATATAACAAGTTTTACTGTACCACCGCCCTGCCATACCGGATAAACCTTGACAGCACCAACCCCTTGCATTTTTAATACTTTTTGTTTATAATCTGCAATATTTCCGCCAAAGGCAAGCCCAAAAAGGCTATCATAATACCGTTGTCGTAAACTTTGGTCACTTTCAACATCTTCCCCGGGAATCAACACCTCTACCAAAACCGCACTTGTTAAGCCTTGTATATATTCTACTGGTATCATTTTCCCTAAATAATGATTGCCTTCTTCCCCAGCAGTTTCGCACTGCAAGCGGAAAGTAGTTTCTTCTATTTTTTCTGTCACAACATAGTTTAGACCTTCTAAATGAAACCGGCTGCCAATCGGCACCGCAACATTAAACTCTCCTTTTAAAATTGCCTTTGTAGCGGGCAGCCTTTCGATGCCTCTTTCATGGCATTTTTTTGTTAAATAAATCCCTTCTGTTGTATCTACAAAAGTCAAATTCAAAATCGTATCCATTTCGATATAAGCATTTTGCAACTCTAGCGCAACAGGTGCAAGTGCGTTATATAGTACGCTTCCCTCTCGTTTATCCAGACCATTTGGAATATTTTCCAGCATATCGTGTATAATTTTATCAAATGTCATGTATTCAAACATCATATTGCACCCCCTCTTGAAAGGTTCCAAAAATACTATTCACCCTAAATGTAGCAGATACCGTATTTCCTTCTGCTTTTGTGACAAAATCAGTGACATTTTGGATTCTGTCATCTTGCATTAAAGCGTCTTTGATGCGGGAAGGCAACACTGCACAAGCGTAAGTGGTAGGTTTTCCAAATAAATCTTTGAGTTGTATCCCATAATTCCAACTATAGATGACGTAATCATAGCGTTCTATGCGCAAGATTAAATAAATTGCTTGCTTTAACGCCTCCATGCCATCTGTCATACCTATTATTATATTTTCTTTAAAGTCAATAAAGTGTGTTTTAGAAGGACTGTTTTTTACCGCAATTCCACTGTTTAATAAATTATCATGATATGGTAGCATACTGTTCCTCCCTTATTCCAGTTTTAACACTTGTCCTATCTGTAAATAATTAGGATTTGTGATATTATTTTTTTGTGCAATTTCTTGATATTTGGAGCCATCTCCAAATTCTTTTTTACAAATATTGTAAAGGGTATCTCCCTTTTGCACGGTGTAACTTTTTTCTGTCTGTTTTCCGGTAGTTTCCCTTTGCTTTGTGACGGTTGCAGATTGTCCATTATTATCAATTTGAATTTTCCCTGTTGCACTGGAATAGCTTCGATATTGTTTTAATGACAATTCTACAGCACAATCAACGCCATATTCTTCCGCATCTTCCTGTATGGTATATTCTTCCAGTGTATAGTAGGGCTCTTTATTTTCGCTGCTATTCCCTTGATAAACGACCTTTCCATTATCATCTGTACGTATCACCAAAAATAAAAAAGGCTGTTGTGAGAGTTTCAGCCTTTCGAATAAATCCAGATAAAATTGTGCGCGTTGTGACCCTTTGCAAAAGGGATATTCCCTATTGACAAGCAGTGCCGTAAATGTCACCTCTGTCAAACCGGGCGACTTGATAAGATTGATTTCTTCTCCATTTAAAAGGGTAAGTGTACTATTTTTATTGTTAATTTTGGTGCTCATGGAAGCAGGTGCAACCGGAAGCTGTACCCCATCCAGATAAAATTGATACATTAAATATGCACCCCTTCCGCTGACATACTAATCAGATGTCCGATTTCTTCTACTTTTCTGTCAAAAAAGCCGTCTAAATCCATTTCTTTTTGAATTGTGTTATGATTTGTCATTTCCACTTTGACTTGTGGCATAACATATTTGTCGCCATATTTGATATTTGCCAATGTTTTCATAAATTCTAAATCTTCTTTGTCCATTTTTAAAGTATCCGAAATGTCCTTCGTATTGTTTGAAGTTTTCTGCAAATTTTTGAGTATATCATCAAGTATATCATTAGTACTGTTCGTTCCCTTAAATGGGTCAAATCCTTCTAAAGCAGTTTTGATGCCATTTGTAAAGTCCGCCACTTTGTTATGCACATTTTCCGCTGCCTCTAGGGGATTGCTATATTCCATTTGCTTCATAATTTCTTTATAACCGGTTTTATCTTTTATGTTTTGTGAAATCCCCTCTATTTTTGCTCTTGCTTTTTCTAAAGAATCATCTGCATTATTTATAAAATCTGTCACAATTGGAATATGCGGTAAACGGTCTGACATACTTTTTATTGTTTGTATTACCGCCTGAACACCAGCCAATATCGTATCAAAAGTATCTAAAAATAGTACTTTAATTGCGGCAATCGGGTCTTTGGAAAAGTTATAAACAAAATTAACCACATTTGCAACCCCATTCCATACAGCAATCATGACATTTTTAATCGTGGCGTACATTCCAGCAAAACAACCAGCAATTATACCTGTTGCAGAAATATTTGTATTTTTTGTCTTGTTAATCCAATCAACCAGTTTATAAAATAGTCCAATCAAAACACCAATACCAATAATTATCAATCCTACCGGATTAGCATACATAGCAAGATTGAGCGCCCATTGTGCTGCCGTAACAGCTCCTAATACAACGGATATCCCCATCAAAACGGGCTTGACTGCTTCCCAATGACCTACTACATAATCAAAAGCGTTTACTATAGTATCAAATACCCATGTTGCTACTGCGCCTGCTGCTGAAAAAGCTGCCGTAATATCTCTTGAAAACACTTGAAATGCTTCACTATTCATTATGTTTTTGAGTTTTTCTATTGTGACCGTCACCCTGTCTGCAATATATTGAAAAGCGGCACCCCAGTAATAAGCAATTTTCTGAGCATTTTGGTTATTAAAAAGTCCGTTGATACCCTGCAAAACAGGTGTAAAGGCCTTGAGTGCAAGTGTTTTGATTCTTGAAAATGTCTGCCCAATCGTAGCAGGCATACTGTTAAATTTTTCGTTGGTTTCCTGTGCCATAGAAAGCATGGCATTTTTTACAATTTGTGCGGTTACTTTGCCTTCTTCTGCATAACTTTTAATGGAACCTTCTGCCCAGCCCATATATTTTTCAATATTTCGGGCAATTCCAGGACCACTGTCAAGGATGGAGTTTAATTCTTCCCCACGCAAAGCACCTGCTGCCATAGCTTGGGTCAACTGAATCATAGCATTGTTTTGTTCTTCTGCCGTTGCACCACCAATGGCAAAGGTTTTATTGATTTGGTCCATAAAAGCAATTAATTCATCATTGCTTGTAAAAGCAGAACCTGCATTCAAGCCCATTTTTGCAATAGAGCTGGCGGTCGTAAGATAATCCGCACCAGCCTCAAACGAGGAATGCATGATTTTATCCGATAGTTCTTTTGTGGTTTGTAAACCATCATTCATTAAATTTAACCTTGATAATACAGATGTCACATCATCCGACAGTTTGCCTACAAGGTTAAATCCCTGTAAGGATAAATACACCCCTGCAAGTCTTTTTAAAGTGCCTGATAACGTATTTGCAGAATTGTTTGTGCTTTTTATGGAATCTGTCAATCTATGAAAACCCCTTCGTGAATTTTCCGTTTGCCGCCGGAAATCTTCCATTTGTCGCCGAAATTCTTCTGTCTGCCGCCTGGATTCTTCCGTTCGCCGTCGGAATTCCTCCGTTTGTCGTCTGGATTCTTCCGTTCGTCGTCGGGATTCTTCTGTTTGCCGCCGAAATTCTTCTGTCTGCCGTCGGGATTCTTCTGTTTGCCGCCTGGATTCCTCTGTCTGCCTTCGTGAATGTTCTGTTGTCCGGTTTGTTGCCTGATGAATTGCTTCAGACATTTTTATGATTTCATTTGTCTGTTGTTGGATTGTCCGTGTCATTTGCTGTATTGCAGCTTCAAATGTATTTGCTATACCCACAATAATCCCTTGTTGCTGTTGTACTATCCGAAATATTTGACTTACGGGTTGCCCTGCACGATTTGCCGCAAGTCCTATATCGTCAAAACCTCTTGTGACATCTGCACTATTTCTAGCTACCCCCGTCAACGCCTCTTGCATTTCTGCAAAAGTAGCTTCCGCATTTCTTATTTCATTCCGAGCGGCCTGAAATGCAGAAGTATCTATACTATTCCCTGATACTCGCTGCATTTGCTCAAAGTGGCTTATTGTCATATTCATGGCATTGGTAATGCTTTGTAATGCGGGTGTCATACCATTAAAAAGCTGTATAGAAGTTTTTATTTCCCCTATTGGTTACACCCCCAATCTATCCAATATTATAAATTTTTGTCCGCCAACCATTTGGGCAAGCAGAACTTTTTCGCCTTCTGTTAAATGGTTTTTTATTAAAAATTCTTTTTCACCTATATAATCATGACAGTGTTCTACACAATGTTCTCCGCAATTTCCACCCATTTCAGTTTCTGTAGTGTGGTCTACTTCCATAGTGACAGTATAATCTGTGACATTCCTTGTCAAAAATAAAAATTCTTCTGTAAGTGTCAATTTCTGGTCTAACTGTACAGACAAAGGATTTTCACAAACAACCACACCCATGCAGAAATTACAGGGGCTACTGTCAAACATGGCATCTAATGCAGCTTGTTTTATTATTTTTAAAAATTGTTCTTCTTTTGCCATACATTCACCTACTCTGTAAATTCCCAGCCTTTTAAGGTTAAGTCCATCTTATGCATGTTTTGCTCAAATACATGCTTGACCTTTTCTACCCACATCCTGTTATGCACAATAATGTCACCAATATCAAGATGGATATAGATTCCTGTACCAGCTCTTACGCGAATATCTCCAAAAGCACCCTTTATCTGCAAATTTCTTGTTTTTCGGTTGTATATTTTTAAATAAGCTTCTGCTCTCACTTTTGCCAACTCTTTGCTTTGCACCTTTTCGTAGTATTGTAGGGTACCCCAATTTCCTATCGTAACATTATCCTGTGTCTGAAATATTTCCCGAACACCTGTTTCTTTATTGTCATAAGCAAGTTTGATTTTATTATATGTATTATTATCTATACTGGTAGAATAACTAAAATCCTGTATATTGCTATCCTCAATCAAAAAATCCTCTAGTACCATATTCTCCATATCTTTCAAAAACAAAAAACCGAAATCATCATATAATACATAGTTTTTACCTGTTGCAATCAGGGTTTCGTCAAGTGTTCCTTCCAACATGTCAAAAAGCGTTTTATTATCAAATATTTTTGCCTCTACAGCAAATTTTGTGTTTGTGACATCACTCCCCAATTTGAGTGAAAAATTTCTGGCAATTAGTTGTAACAATTCTGTTGCAGTTCCACCAAATATCAGCGTATCTTTATTTTTTAAATATCTTAGCTGGTCATAGGCTACTACATTGATAATGCCATCACCTACTCTACTTTTTTGAAAAACATAGCCATAAAAATAAGGTGTGCCGTTCACCTGCAAGCTAATGGCATCCCCCTCATGAAAGTCTATGGTATCATCTTTTAACACTTTACATTGCAATTTTCCGGCGGTACTTCGTCTTACATATTCCACCGTTACCCCTTCACATATAACAGGTAGCATAACCGTACCTTTATGTTCAATCAACACTTCATAGGCATTATCCGTTATATTTCTTATTCCTTTTAATTCGTCATTGGCTTTTGCAACAGGCTGATTGTCTTTCCCATAAACTACTTGTATGGAAGTAATTTCTTTGTTTTCCGTTTCTGTTGTGTCATCAGCATTTGTGCTACTTCCGGTATAGCCTTCCCCTTGATACCGTAAAAGGGCGCAAACCTTTGTAGAATAGCTGTTTTTGCCTATTTTCTCTACACCACTGGCGGGATTCCCCGCATGTGTAATACCACCATACTGATTGACTATCATAACATGCGTAATTTTATTTGACCTTGCTGTGGAATTATCCGTACAACAAAAGATAATATCCCCTGGTTGGTATTTGTCCACAATATTAGAAGGGGAGGGGAGATTTTTGCCGATTTTAGCATAGTTTTCTGGATATAACAATTCAAAATCTTTTGCATAACACTCATCACTACTGACACAAACTTTACCACCAGTATCTTTATGTACCAATTTCACACCGGCTGCTTCAAATGCTCTGTAAACCAGACTGGAACAATCAAAACTGTTTTCACTCCAACGATAGGTTTGACTGTATGCCTTGCCAATCTGCCTGTCAACATAAGAAAGCACCTTATCAATAACGCTCATACCCACACCCCCCTTCTTTCCTATTTTTGTTGTGCTTTATAGTCCTCTGCCCATTGTTTTACAAATGCCACAATCATTGCTTTTTCGGCTTTGGGCAAATTTACAAACGTAGAAGGTAACATATGAAATTCCCTAAAACATAGATAGGCAATTATTGTTTCAGCGTCACCCTCTTTGATTAGTTTTTTGCTTCTTCTACCATATCATCAAGAGATTTTCCATAGCCATTAAAGTCTTGTACAAACAGTACCAATGACCAATATTCTCCACTGGTAAGCATTTTTTTAAGCAAATCTTCCGCCCCTACCGCATGATAATGGTCTTGCAATTCCACATTTTGTAAATCAGGATATACTACACTTGCTACTACCATTTTTGCATTAAATAAATTTTCGTCAAGTTCTTTTTCTACAATCCCATTTTTGCCTTTTTTCTTTACCGTGCAGCTTTTTCTAATTATTTCTTCCTGTTCTTCTGATATTGCTTTCATTTCCCATGCAACAGGTTTTCCATTTTCTACAAATCTTTCACTGACAACTACTTTCTTATTTTCTTTTTCGATTGGATTTAAAAATGCTCCTAAATTCATATTTATCAACCTTTCTATTTACATTCCTTCTAATTCGTTAAATTCTTCCGGTAAATCCCAGCTCTCAAAAGTGAAATCAATTTCTTCTTCTAAATAATTGTTGTTGTTGGCATCCACTTTTGCCACATTGATTTTATTGAGATTACAGCCTTTTAACACAGTTGTCTGTCTACCTGCGGCACTGGTTGGGTCGTCATTTGTCACTATCATATCAAAATACATATCTTCCCCTGTATCAACAAAATGCTTCATAGCCTTTCTGAATACAGAAGTATTATAATGAAAGGTTGCTGTACCGGTGCCTTTTGCACCTACTGTTTTATTGCCTTTCATCCTTTGCCCCAATATGGGGACTTCCACCTTTATTTTTTCAACCGTTGCCTCAATTTTTACGGCACTCATAAAATTGATACGCCTACCGTCAATAATGACATAACATTCTCCATTACTGCCTGCTATGGTATCTTTTGCTAGCATTGTTTTAAAAGCCATATGTTTCACCTATCCTTTTTATCATCTTACTATGACTGTCATATAAAGTTTTTCCATGGACTGCACCGGCGTTACATAAGTTGTTACAACAACACTCTCTTTGCTTTCTCCCTGTTCTACAATAACATCCTCTGAATTAAAATCCGTTATTGCTTCTATTCTTTGCAGTCTGTTATAGAAATCTACAATATCATTCCAAAAAGCAATCCGTCCCGCATAATTATTTTGCATTTTTCCCAGATATTTACTGTTAAATATTGCTGCAATATCATTTCCGATTTGGTCAAGCACTCGAACCACTTGATTGTTTTGAAAATATTTATTTTTTTCTTTTGTAAGTGTTACAAGGCTGTTAATGTCTTTTAAAATACACACCTTGTCACCGACTTTGTGAAATATCATTTTGCCATTTTCTAATGCTTTTTCAAGTTGTCTTTGAGTGTAGTCAGTATCCACTTCATATTCTCCATTATAAATACTGTTTGTAAGGCTTTTTTGCAGCGCACAGCCTGCAACTGCGCCCGTCAGCCAATAGACCAGAGAAAAATCACCAAACAAATTATAATCCACATTTAACAGCTTATTTTCCAGCGATATAATACCCTCATGGTCTGCATTTTCTGCACGATAAACAACTGTTTGAAATTTTACACCATGTTCATCCCTCATTCTTTTGGTAAAGGCAACAAACAAGTCAATCACTTCTTTTTGGTCAGTATTGCAACCCAGGGCGTGAAAGTGATATTTTTCAATTTTTTCTAAAAACTTTTGATAATTTTGGGGTGTTCTGCCTTCCCCATCTGTACCACCAGTAAGTGGCATCCCTGCCGTTGTTTGCAGTTCCACTTTTTGAAAGGTCACAAAAGCATTATCTTTTAATTCTTCAGCGGATAAAACCGTTTGCCTGTCAACTTCTATCTGTTCCAATAAGGTTTTTACAATAAAACCATTTTCATTATCCACATCATTTTCTACAACGATTGTAATCGCATTTCCTCTTGTACCACCACAAATAGCCGTTGCAATGTCATTTCCCGCTTTTTTTGCTTCACTATTTAACCTGTAAGCGTAAAGTGTTTTTGCGTTTTTAAATATTTCTCGAAACATCTGCATTTGTGGATGTGTGTAATCATAGCCAAAAAGTTTAACAGAATTTTTTAAAAAATCTTCGCTTGTTACCTCTATGACTTCATTTTCCCTGCCCCAATCCGCAACAAAAGGCATTGCTGCAATGCCTCTGTCAGACAGTGTTGTAGAAGCATTTGCTGCGGATACAAAATTGATATAGGCACCAGGTAATATTTTGTTTTGTACTGTAAATGTTCCTCCGCCTAAAGCCATACTACCTACTCCCTTCTTTTCCCTTTTATCGTTTTTTCTATTTCTTCCAATTCTTTAATTGTATATAACTTGTCTTTTTTTAGCTTTACACTAAAAATATCTTTGCACTCCAAAAACCTTTTACTTTTTAGCACATTTTCTTTTGTATACTGTTTTTCTGTTTGCTGTATTTCCTTTGTTTCTGGTTTTTTCATAAACTTCTAACACCTCCATCCATTCATCCGGCTGTTTTTCTTTGCGCATATAAAAGTCATAGTCTACAAAAAAATGCAGCACATTGTCGTGAATTTCGCCTTTTCGGTTGGTGCCTCTTACAAATCCATTGTCAAGCTTTATCTGTTCTAATAGCCTGTTTAGTTTTGACTGCACCTCCCAACATTCTTGCTTTCCTTTTTGCGGAAAATAAGAAATACAAAAGGTATGTTCTGCTAAAAATCTCACAGCAAGCCTGTCATGTTCTTTATGGCTAATACACAAAATAAAAAAACAAGGACTTTCAAATCCCTGCTCTAATTGTTCTGTATATAGATTGCATTGCGAAAATTCCTTTTTTATCGCTTTTGCAATTGCATTTATCAATGCATTTACCACTACTGCAACGCCTCCATTATAAACGCATTTACTTTTTCTCTTATAATTTTATCTAAATTTCTTTGTAAATCCCTTTCTGGTATAGTCAGCATCAATTTTCCTTCTACCCAATTCTTTTTTAGTCTTTTTCCTATTGCTTTTACATATCGACCTGGTTGTTGTCTGTGCCCAAACTCTACAAACTCCGCATATTCCAGGGGGTTTATCACTTCAATTTTATAGATACCACCCTCTTTTGTAATATTGCTTACCCAATTATTTTTTAGTGCACCTGTTTGCCCGCCGGGTGTCCTTGCTATAACAGCTTCCATAAAATTTTGCGCTATTTCCTGTGTAACTTGTACACAAAAATCATCTATTACATTTTGCAGTCTTTCCACTTTATCCCGCAACGCTACCAATTCTGAAAAATCTACTTCACCCCATCTTGCCATTATGCATACCTCTTTTCTATTGTAAGCATTACTTCTTTATGGCTGCCATAACATAGTGGTTTGGATGCACAAATAAAAGCATTGGTTTCTCCTTCCTGTGTCACAATGACTTTGCAACCTTCTTTGATTGCAATATCCGGGGGCAAAAAAAGTTTGATTTGCTGTTGTATGATTGCTGTTTTTTCTGTTTGCTCCGCCGGTTTTTCGCTTTCATAACTTAATCTGCATAGTACATTTTCCGCTTTCATGTTCTCTGTTGTGTTATTGATTACCCCTTGTTGTTTTTCATATTCCACAATACTGCAAACACCGTCATACAGTTTTTCCATGTGCTTTTTTACCAGATAAGAATATTTCATTTTTGCCCCCTTTCTGAAATAAAAAATCACCACTTTAACTTTCTATATCTGTCTAATTGTGCTGTGTAGTCTTTCAAAAAAGTCATGCCTAAATTTTCACTAACAGAGCTGGCAGAAGCAAACGAAACTGTCACATCTCCTTCTGTAATGCTTTTTACAGTGCCTTCAGCTTGTTCCTGTCCTAAGCTTTCCGCCCGATACAGGTCTACAGCCATATTTAACATAACCTTTTCCAGTTTTTCGGGAATTTTTTGGATATTGCAATAATTCAGTATCATATCCTCTGTTTTATCCAGTACAAACAGCAAAACAGGGTCTTTTTCCTCATTTTTTACCCTGATTAACTGCTTTAGCCTCTCCAGTCTGTTCTGTTTCTCCATTTCCGTTTGTTCCTGTTTGTCCATTTTCTTCACCGCCTGTTTGTGCCTTATAGCCTTTTTCTATAAATTCCTGTTTTCTTTTTAGGTCAATTTCCCTGCAAATACCATTTTTATATACCTTCATTTCATAAACCTCCTATCCTATTGTATGCAGATAAATCCCTTTCGCCTTATTTTCATAGACAAAGGCGTCATGATAAATACGGAACTGGAATTTCCACATATCTTTGTCCTGGTTTTCATCTGGTGTAAACACTTTAGGTAAGGATAATTTCACTACCTGCAGTATTGCTTCTGGATATATCAGCATAAAATTGATATTTTTGCCATTTGCGGACTTTTTATAACCCCAATCCTCGCTACCATCATTTAACATAATCTCACTGTAAAAACGGGTAGGTGGTACATATTTAATCGGAATACCATTGTAATTGTTTAACAGTGTACTAACAGCACCTTGACTGCCCCAACTTCTAGCAAAAGCATTGTTCAGTACAGGTTGTAAGTCGCTATTGATATACAATACTCTGCCCGCAACAGGCACTTCATCCGCATTCATTTGACGCACTGCTTCATCAATCGCAGAAATAATTGTATCTTTTGTCAATACGGCACCTGCCGCCTTTGAAATACCATCTGCACCGGCATATTTTGCAAAACGGAAAGCATCCACTTCTGGTACAACCCAATCTCGCATAAATTGCCCTGTAATCATACCGAAAACATTTGCCATTTCTTCATTATCCATTCTGTCAATAGATAATTCCTTGCCTCTTTCTTCTGTCAGTTTGAGTGTTTCCCAGTTTGCGGTAATATCGCCTTTTGGGTAGCCGTTTGTTCTGGAATAATCCCCCAAACCTGTGGTACTTGTTTTTAACACTTTAATTTCATTGGTTCCCGTAAAATCAACCTTTTTTCCGGCATCCATATTTTGTGTAACAGACAAATTTTTATAAATATCATCTAACACCGGTATGTATTTTATTGCAAATTCTAAACTGTTCGCCATATTTAATTACCCCTTTCTGTACTTAATCCTGCCGCTTTTCTGGCACTTTGCGCAAATAACTGGAATATGCCACCTGTCTGATTGCTTTCTTGATTGTCGTAACAACCGCTGCCTGCACCGCTGTCAAGACCCTGTCTGTAGGTTTGTTCTATTTCAAACAAATACCCGTCAGACTTTTTCAAGCTGTCTAAATCCAATCCCACAAGTGTGCCATCCTCTTTTAATGTGATTTTGTCCATATCCAACAGTGCTTTAATTGCTTTTGTATTTTTACCTTTCGCCTTTAGTATTTCCATATCAATGGCGCTGTTTTTGCGGCTGTTTTGATACTGTTTTTGTAGATTTTCAGTGTCTAGCTTGTATTTCTCTTGTAAGTCATTGTACTGCTTTTGTAATTCTTTGTTGTCCTTTGCCCCCTCTTTTAATGCCTTGATGTCGGCATCTCTTTGAGCAATTTGCCCCTCTAAGCCCTTTTTGGCTTCTACAACACCGTCATAGTCCACTTTCGCTACATACTCCTGTTTTAGCTTTTCGGCTATTTTCTGCTGCAATTCTTCACTGTTTTCCAATCCTGCTAAAATTTCTTTTAGCCACTTCATTTTTAAAACCTCCTTTATTTTTGGCATAAAAAAAGAACAGTTTTACGACTTGTTCAGGTCAATATATTATTCTGTTGTTTAAGGAACACGAGTAGGCACTACATTTTCGATTAAAAAATCAGTAGGGTCTAAAACAAATGCCCTTTTCCCTTGTTTAAATTCTTCTAATTCTTTTTCATATTCTTTTATTTCTTCTTCAATCATTTCGTCGGTATACCCATACTCTTTTGCTTTTTTTATGAATTTTGCTTTATCCATTCTGCATACCTTCTTTCTATAGTCTGTCCTATTTCTTTTGAAACTTTTCTAGGTCTTGGATTGTTGCAATATTCTGCCCAACCTTCTGCTATAAACTCAGCATATTTTTTTTCGCTGACATTATTCCAAGCATATTCAGATAGTTCATTTGTTATTGTTTCATTATCCATACTATCAAAAAGTTTTTGAATATTTTTTTGTTCTGAAATATTTAGCATATAATCAAGTTGATGTCCTATCTCATGGTCAAGTACATATCGTATTGTGTCACAACACATAGGAGTTTGTTTATTTGCAGCATCTTTTTTCAAACATTCTATAAAATAAGTGCTATCTTTTCCATAATCTCTATTTACTGTTATACCTCTAAAGTTATATAAAAAAGTTCTTGAACTAGGGTTAAAACTTTGAGCATAATTGTCTTGTGATACACGCAAATTTTTCATATATTTTTTTACTCTTTTATCAACATCAATTTCTAATTCTTTTTTATCTACGTTTGGACATTCAGCAATTGCTGCGTCTAAAAATTTCTCTTTCATCATTGATTTTAATGCTACATTACGTTCGTGGCATTCCCCTACAAAGCCGAAATTCTGTTTTAATTCAGGGAAGCGGTCAAAAGCATCTTTTAATCCTCTATTCCATTCATTTGCGGTAGTAATATCCACACCTTTATAAGATGCCATTTTTATACCTAACACATTCATTGCATAATTATCAGCTTCTTCAATGGTCTTTGCAGGTACAAAAGGTTCTTTATTTTCTTTTATTTTATCATTTGTAGATACATTTTTCAATGTGTCCTTTCTTTTTTGTTTTAAATTTTCCCATTTTTCACCATCACTATGTTTTATATTCTGGAACTCGTCAAAAGACCCCACTTCTTTTTTGCCTAGAACCGCTTTATATTCTTCATACTGTTTTTTATCAGCACTCTTATTTTTGAGCTTTTTCTCCTGCAACAGCCATTCCGGGTCATTTTCCACATAAGTTTTATGCCATTGTTCATATGTCATGTCAGCCGGCACATAGTATGTCTTGCCCTCTTTATTTCTTGCGGCTCTTTGCCGATTTTGTATGTATTGGCTGTCAATATGGGGCACTGTGGTACTCCTACATCTTGGGTGAAAAGGGTTGGCAGTAACGCCTATTTTATAATCTTTCAAATCAAACACTTTACCATCTAACTTACGACATAATTCGCTTGTTTTCAGGTCTAATGTGGCTAATATTTTGTACTGTTTTACCCCTAAATTTTCATAGCTATCTTTTCTGGATGCAGACGCAACAAAGGCACTTTCTGTTTGAACAAGCCTTTCTGTCGCTTTTCGGGAAGCGTCCAGCGTTTTAGACATATCCCTTATTATTTTTTGTGAACTTTCCCCGCGAATCATGCCTTGTGTAAAGCGGGTTTCTAGCTGATAAATAAGCTGCGTTCTATCCTGTCCCCATATCCTTTCTGAAAAATTTTTACCATCTGCCGCCCAAGGTTTTGCAAGCACTTTGTTGATTTTGTTTTCGTCTATTGTAGAAAAAGCTTGCCCGATTCCTGTGCCTTTTTGGATTTCATAAGCGGTTCGGTAATAACCTTCTTTGTAGATGTTTTGGAGTGTTTTTGTGATACCCTTAACCTTTTGGGCTTCCAGCTTTTCTACTTGTTGCCGCAACTGATACTGTATTGCCTGCAAGCGTGTGATTCTGTGAAGCGTGCTGGCATTTTCCAATTTTTTCAGCCATTCCTCACTGAGTCCGTTTTGTTGTCCGTATAGGATATAGTCTTTTAATTCTATTTGAAAGGCTTGTCGTTCCTCGCTTGTTAAAAGTTGTTTTGCTTGCTGAAATGTGATGTTATTTTCCTGTGCAAAACGCATGTAAAAGTTGTTGATGTCCTTTTCTATCTCAGTCATAGCCAACAAATAGCTTTTTGCGGAATGTTTTATATACGCATCCCCTTGCTGTAAAAGCATTTCCATCAATAGTAAAAATCGTTCTTCCCAATAGTCCATTATTATCACCTGTTTTTCTGCATAAAAAAAGCACTCAAACAAGTGCTTTACAAAATAGATAATAATATGCTATAATTTATTTATAAAAGGGAGCAGTCACCATGAAGTGGACGCCCTCTACTATATGTAGAAAAAACTACCCTAGCTTTCGAGGAGCATTGACGGGTAGTTTTACTTTATTACTTATGCCTATCGATATAGGTAAGTAACGCTATGAGAAAGTTACCAGCAAGTAACAAAAGTGTTAACACTTGGTATGTATCCATAGCACCACCCCCTTCCCTTTTTGTAGAGGGTGGAGCCACTCCGTCATGACTGCTATACTCAATATAGCACATTATTCCCTATATTTCAACATTTCATTTCCAAACTTTTCTAACTCTTTTTGCTCCTGTGCTTCGATTTCCTGCATTTCGGCATTGACATCCGACACAAACGGGTGCATACTTAAAAGCGTTTTGTCTGAAACAATCCCCTTGCTAGCCTGTATCATATTGACAGTTTCGACATCATTTGTAATGATATTTTTGTTGATGTCAATTTGTATGTCCTTTGCGTCATATACTGTATGGTGTTTGCTATTATAATCCTCTGTCACAAACCATAATAACTCTTTGATGACTTTTTTGAGCTTTGCAATCATAGCCCCCGCTTTTTGGTCTAACAATGTATATTGAAATTTTAAACTGACACCACTTGGTGCATTACCAAATTTATCACTATCAGCATCAACGCCCATACCAAAATGAAAGATATCTTTCCGCAACATTTTTAAAAATTCCAGTCTACCAATAACAGGCAGTTCAACCTGTTTTGCTTCTACTCGTCCATCGCTGCCCGCCGACAACATATTCACTGCTTTATTGATTTGCAGCTTTTTTAATAAACTACTTGCACTATCTCCGCCAAAACCATAGATGACCCAGTATAATTCTACCAAATCCAAAAAATTGTTTGTACCCTCGCTGGATATTAGGTCATAAGCATCTATTAGCCCTTTTATGTGCTTCAGGTCTGTTGTACTGTTTCTGTTGTTTTTGAGCAATAAAAAAGGCACCCTTCCCCAAGAATGCCCCTGTTTTTTCTTTTGAAAGCCATCTAATGTGTGAATACTCCAATAATGGGGGGCGGGATTGACAGAAACAGAAGTATCTCTGACAAATAATTGCCCTTCTTTTTCAATATAATAAGTGACGTTTTGTTTTGTCCACCATTCCACTTTTTTACGAATATATTTTTGTCCATTTTCAACAACTACTATGTCATAATATCGTATGACCTCCAATAACTCTTTTTGGTTATTGGTATCGTATATGGCTATGATTTCGTTTGCTGGCACAATGCAATATTGCAACACTCCCTTACTATCATAGTATATGTGCAATGCTTCAAATCCCTTGCAGCTTGCTCCTGTCGCCAAATCTTGCAAAACTTCATTAAAGCTATCATCTGCAAATTCGCACAACATTTTTTCATAAGCCTTTTTTTGTGTATTTTCCTCTGCGCCTGCTACTTTAATGGTAGGTTCCCTGCTTACTAAATACGCCGCTTTTTGGTCTACCAATATTTTTAAAAAGGCGTTGCTATTTTTATGATTACTTCTATTCACATTTTGAAATGGTTTACAGATTTCTTTTTCTGTTTCTTCATCTGTTTCCAGTAGTTTGGATATTCTAAAATCCTTTTGAAGTATATCATGCTCCCCATTGTAATATCTTTCTCCTTTTTGCATATTTTTCTTTTGTTCGCTTTCGATATCATCATGAATAATATATTTTAAAATATCACTTTCATTGCATATCCCTTCCGCCATCAATTTTGCATTTATCAGGTCTGTCTGTGTCAAAAACAACATTTTCACCTTCTTTTATCTGATTTTTACTGTTTTCATATCAAATTCCCGACTATACCGTACAGCGTCAATACTATGATTGTTTTTGTCAGGAAAATGCCCTTTCCAATTGCCGTTGGCGTCCTTTTCGAGTTCATAGCCTAAAAATTCCCGGGCAGTATTAGGGCAACGTTTTGGGTCTATCACAATTTCTTCTAAATCTTGCAACCATTTGATGCCATATTCCACACTATCCGCCCCTTTTTTTGCTCCTAATACTTTTAAGTTATAACTTAACATTTCTGCTATACTTTTGGGCTCTGCGCTGTCACAAATAATAAGTTTGTTGCTTTTATTTTCTGTTTTTACCAACTCTGCCGCCTTTCGATTGCTCAATTTTAACCTCTGTATTTCATAATAAATATATAACTTACGTCGTGTTTTGTCATAATGGTTGACGGTATAATGAAATGGGTCAGCGGCATAGCCCCAGTCAATGCCCCTTGCAATATGGTCAAAAGTTGCTATTTCATCATTTGTAATTTCCCTTAAGGTTAAATTCGTAAAAACTTCCCCGCCGGTGCCGGTTACTTCCCCCAGATATTCATGCTGGTATGCAGTCGGTTTGACTTTTTTCAAATGTTCGGCTTCTATCAAAAATTGTTCTCCTAGCCATTCTGGAGGAACAGTCAAATAGGTACTATGATGGACAAGTCTGTCACTTCTTTGCTGCAAAACTTCCTCATTAACCCAATTATTTTGGCTTTGCGGCGGATTATAGGAATAAAAAACAACGAAATTGTCGCCACCCCGCAACAGCGACTGATTGATAGTTCGTATTTCCTCCATGCCTGCAAATTCGTCTACTTCTTCATACCAGATATACTTACAATAACCTTTGCTAAATTTTGTAGATTTGATTTTTTTGGGATTGTCAGCACCTCGAAATATGATTTTATTGCTCCTACCATCCGCTACATACTTCATTTCGAGAGGGCTAATTTTACTTTCCCAATAGGCATTAACGCCCAATACCGATACCGCCCATTGCAGTTGTTCATAAACACTGCCTTGCAGCGTTTGCCCTACTTTTCGTAATACTACCGCATTTGCTTGCGGGTCTTTCATCATACCTAGAATGATTTCTAAGGAAATAAAGGACGACTTTGTTGACCCTCTCCCACCTTTTAGCCAATAATGGGTATGGCTTTTTTGTTTCAAATCGTGATGGATAGTGTAAAAAGAAGGTGCTATCAGTTGTTGTAAATTAGGCAATATTTTCACCCTCTTGCAACGGGATATCATCCACTATCTGAATGGCTGTTGTGCCTTCTACTTCTAACTTTTCTGTAAAAAGAGCATAGCGCTTACCCAGCAATTCCGCTGCTTTCAAGCGGTCTTTTGCAGAAATTCCTTTTTCTACCAATGTCTGACCACCATCTATCATCATCAAGGGTACTTGCTCTTTTTGTTCGCCTCGCATAACAGATGTTAAATACTCTAGCACCTCCTGCGCATCCGCTATTTTTTCATTTTTGATTTGTTCTAGTTGTTCTGCTATGTATTTTTTCACTTCAACATTTTTCAGTATTCTTTGTCCTACAGAATAGGCTGTTTTTTCAGAATATCCCGCCCGGATTGCCGCTTGCGTGGCGTTGAGGTCTATGAGATATTCTTGACAAAAACACTTTTGTTTTGCTGTCATGTGCCACACCTCCTAACCAATAAAAAAAGGAATAGCTTTTACTATCCCTCTTTGTCTATATTACCATTTTACACACTTACAATTCTCATTTTATCTCATTTTGTTGCAAATATTTCTGTTCAAATTCTCGCAAGGCTTGTTGATGTAATCTTTGTACATGTTGAATACTGTAGTACATTTCCCGTGTAATTTGCCTATGACTTTTATATTCCGCATAGCGCTTATATAGTACCATAATAAAAAGGGGATTATCTAAGCTTTGTATTTGATTGATAATCTCATGTTTTTTATCAATAAAGCTATCAATTTCTGCATTGATTTCGTTTTCTAAATCAATCTTTTTCTCTACTAGTTGCGCAAAAGAAGCTTCTGTTGATGAGCTTGTCTGTATTTTTTCCATATCGTAAGAAATTGTTTTCAGACCTATTTTTAATTTGGATTGTAATTGATGTAATTCCATTAATTTTTGATTGATACTAATATCCAATTTTTGTAATTGAAGTAAGTAAGTTTTTGCTTTCATAGTACCCGCCCTTTCTTTCATGATACGAATGTGATATAATATAAAAAGGGTGCGTTTCCTATCATTATCGCTGGTATTTTATTTTCAGTGCCTGCAACAATCCTTCCTGTACATTTTCCTTTTGTTGCAGACTCTGATAGACTCGTTCATCAACGGTACCCTCCACCAGCAAATGGTGGATAATCACGGCTTTTTTTTGTCCCTGTCTATGTAATCTTGCATTTGCCTGCTGATAGAGTTCTAAGCTCCAACATAAGCCGAACCATACAATAATGTTCCCGCCGTCTTGCAAATTCAAGCCATACCCAACGCTTTGCGGGTGCGCCAATAACAAGGGAATTTCCCCACGGTTCCATTTTGCAATATCCTCTTCTTTTTCTAATTTTACGGCAAACGGAAGTTTCTTTTTAATCTGTACCAAGTCAAACTGATAGGAATAAAAGCACAAGACGGGATTTCCGGCAGCGTCCTCTACAATTTCGGCTAAACGGTCAAGCTTTTTCCTATGAATGGGAATATATTGTTTTTCTTGAAAATACATAGCACCATTACAAAATTGCAACAATTTCATGGTCAAAGCAGCAGCCGACAAAGCCGTCACTTCCCCTTCTAAAAACTGCAAATAACTATTTTTTTCAAAAGTATCGTATTGTTCCCGCTCCTGCTTGGAAAATACAATAGGTTCTATGCGGTCAATGCGAGGCGGTAAAGTCAGCCAATCGTCCGCCTGCATACTCATACAAATATCAGACAATTTATTACGAATGACAGGTTCCGCTCCATTCCTTATGCGATAATTAAAGATAGTGGTACTGTTTCGCTGATTGGGTTCAAAATATTTTTCTCGATAGGCGGTTAAGGTTTTCCCAAGTCTTTCCCCGCCGTCCAACAAATAAATCTGGCTCCATAAATCCAATAAGCCATTTGGGGCAGGTGTTCCCGTCAATCCTACGACCCGCTTTGCAAGCGGAATAAATTTTTTTAAGGCGCGAAAACGCTGTGATTTTGCAGACTTAAAGCTAGAAAGTTCATCAATGACAACCATGTCAAAGTCCCAAGCACATCCAACCGTGTTTAATTCGTTAGTCAACCATACCACATTGTCACGATTGATAATATAAATGTCACCTTCTTTAGAAAGTGCTTTTTCTCTTTCCGATTTACTACCCAAAATCTTAATCATTTTAATATGCTTGAGATGTTCCCATTTTTGCGTTTCTCGGCTCCAAGTATCTTCAGCTACGCGTAACGGCGCAATCACTAAAACCTTACCTATTTCAAAATCCCAGTACATAAGCCTGTCTATTGCAGTCAAAGTAATAACCGTTTTCCCTAGTCCCATGTCCAAAAACAAACCCACTTTTGGCGTATCAAGTAGCTTTTTGATGGCTATTTTTTGGTATTCGTGCGGCTGAAACTTCATGTTTTAACACCTCTTTTACTTGTTCCTTACTATCAATGACATAGACCCGAAAACCTAGTACCCGCAACTTTTGATGGACAAACTTTTGTAAAGTTCTTGCACCTTTACCAGGTGCTTTACATTCTGCAAAAAATAAAATACCATGCGGCAATAATACCATTCTGTCCGGCAAGCCTCTCATGCTGGTAGAGTTTATCTTTACGGCTAGACCACCTAATTTTTTAACTTCTGCAACAAAATATTGCTCAATGACTTTTTCTCTCACTGTAACACCTCTTTCAAAATTCTGTTACACCCTCAAACCCTTGTCATTACAGTATTCCTTAATATCTTGTAACAGTTGTAACACTTTTTTTATACACTTTACTGGATTATAGAAATTTATTTTTGAAGTCTATAATCCGTAACTCTCTATTGATTTTCTGTTACATCTGTTACACTTAAGCTGAAACCCTTGAAAATACTGGGTTTGAGGGTGTAACAGATGTAACAGAATTTTTGCATTTTTAAAATAATGGTATGTTTTCCTCATCTTCAATTTTTCTAAAACCTCTTTGTGGACCGTAAAGATTTCCAAATCTTGAAAGTTTTGTTTCTCTTTCCCATTCTCCTGTTTTTAGGATAACATCCTTGATTTCTTTGCTTCTGGTGTGTGTAAAGTCCTTTTTATCGCCTTGAAACCATTCGCACCATATTTCAATGGGACAGACTTTTGTTCTTTCTACAGTTCCTTGCTCTTGTTTTCCGAAGTCCCCACCATGAAAATAGGCTCGTCTTGCGCTCAAATCATACTCATTCCAGCGTTCCGGTAGCTTTTTATCCAAATAGTTTAAAATATCACCGGTTAAAGGGCTTTCTTCTAAATGTCTGTTTTGTATTTGTTCTGCCATTTTTTTCACATCCCCATCAATATAAAGTGTTTCTCCTTTTTTATAATAAGCTACTGCTTCTGCCCATATTTGGCTTACTTCTTCTTCCGTAAGGTCTTTCCAGATGTCTTTTACAGCTTTTTTAACATCAACATCAATCGGCAAAAACCGCCTATTTCCTGTCATATCTTTTAGAAATTCAAATTTGTTAGTGGTTCCAAAAAAAATACATTGTCTTTTTCGATTTTCCACATGCCGTCCGTAAGCTGCCCGATAGGCATCTTCACTTTTAGACATAAAATGCTTGATAGCTTCCACTTCCATTTTTTTCATAGCAGCAAGTTCTGCAATTTCGATAATCCAAAAGCCCTGTAATTGTTCGTAAGCATCTTTTCCTTGCATGGTAAAAAGGGTGTCGCTAAACCAATTTCTTCCTATCTTTTTAATTATTTGGCTTTTTCCGCAGCCCTGTAAGCCTACTAAAACCAACATGGTATCATATTTAATTCCCGGCACAAAAATTCTTGCCACCCCTGCTACAAAATGCTTTTTGGTTATGGTTCGAATATAATCATTATTTTCGGCTCCCATATAGTCTATAAAAAGGGTTTCTAGTCTAGGCTTGCCATCCCATACAAGGCTGTTAAGATACTCCCGTACAGGGTGATAACTATTTTCATTTGCGACCAAAGACCATGCATCTTCAATATTACTTTTTCCTTTTATTTCATAAGTTTTTTCCAGATAATGCCGTAAACCGGCGTCGTCATTGTCTGTCCAATCTCTTTTTTGCTTGTCTTTGCACCATACAAAGCTACCCTCAGTTTCTACTTTTGCAGTAAATTCATTGTATTTGATTTTATCTTTTAAATTTGTATCATGTTCCAGTATTTTTTTAATATTATCTATCGTAGAAATGACACGCCCTTTGTTGTCTACAGCTAGTTGCAAGACCCATTTATCTTCTTTTTCTTCTGGAATAACGCCCTCAAAATCCTCTGCTGCACTCTGGAATCTTTCTTTATGTAGTAAAAGTTTTACCGTATCTTCTTTTGCTGCAAACTCCATCATTGCTTTGTAAGAAGGTAATTTTGCAGTAGGGGTATCTTCTTTTGCTTCTTCATCCAGATGTACAAATTTATGGATGCGTACTAAATCAAAGGCATTACACAGTAAGCCACTAATAGGGTCTGTTGCATGGTTGGAATACAAAAACAGACCATCTCCATAGACGACCGCTCCTGCGCTGGTACTGCCTAATTTATAGGTATAGCGATTGGGTACGGCACACTCCTCGTATATGTCTGACAAAAAGGTATCGATTGCACTTTCTATACTGTAGGCTCTACAAAATACGCCTACAATTCCCTTTTTTTCTGTCGGATTTTCCTGTTTTTTAATATTGCTGCTTCTTTTTTTTACGGTTCGTGAGGACTGCCGCCATTGTGTCACATCTTTCCAATCTTCATATTTTGCAAGAACTTTGTCTACCTCTAGGGGTTCCTTTTTTTGTTCTCTAAAAACGTATTCTCCATCCTGTGAGGTACTGGGCCAGTACATTAAACGGTGTGCCTGATACGTGGTATCATCAAACATATCAATCCCAATGTCATAGGCTACTTGTCGTGCCAGTGCCTCATATTCTTCCGGGGAACAGTTTCGAGATAAGGGAATCACAAGGCGTAACCTTGGGTTTTCCTTGGTATGCTTATGGGTAGAATAAACGAGATAGGTACTATTAAAAAAGAGCTCTAATTGGTCACAAAAATCTTTTTCTGCAAAATCCGCATCCAATGTTAAAATACTCCTGTATTCTATCGTATCCGCTTTTCTTTGCCCCCCTCTACAACACCCCCCAACAAAACCACCAACATCTTTGATTTCATCTTGCTTTGTTTTTGGAAAATTGCTAAATTCCGCTTGCGTTTCCCCGGTACGCGTTGTATTTTTTAGCCTTTTTACGAGTTCTTCCCAAGTAATTGTAACATTTTTCCAGATTTTTTCTGTTCGCTTATTTGCGACTGCTATCGTATATTTTTCCATTTTTATACCCCCTTTCTAGTCTTTTTTATAAAATTCTGTTTCATATCCTTCTGCTTTTAACGGCAATCCTTTTGCCCATGGTATTTCATCCCCCATCCTTTGGGTGACTTCCTGTAGGCTTCCCTGCCCTTTTGGAACATCCAGAATGACTTCATCATGCACATGAAAAACGAAAGGATAACCCATTTTTTCTAGTTTTATTATTGCTTCTGCAAGACAATCTCTTGCGACCGCTTGTACCAGATTTTCTACTAATTTCCCGCCGAATGTTTCTATTCTTGTCCACTTTTTCGACACATCTAGCCCCATATACGTCACACATTCCCTGCCAAAACGATTTTGTTCTATTCTTGGCTTGGCATAGGCAAGCCGCCGACCAGAAGGAAGGGTGACAAATAAAATCCCTCTTTGCTTGATAAAAGAAATGCCATGTGTTACCATAGTAGGCTTGTCTTTGATGGCTTGAATAGCTGCTTGTTCTATTGTTTTCCAATAGTTTACAATCCTACTGTTTGCGGTTCTCCACGCCTGTACAAGTTGTGGCAATTCTTGCTCTGTTAACCCCATTTCCAACGCTCCCATGGAAGTAAGGGCACCAACACTCCCACCATATCCCAGTGCCAATTCTGCTATTTTTCCTTTTTGCCGCAAAGGGCTTCCTTTGGTAATGGATTCTATGGGTACATGAAACATTTGTGCCGCTGAGGCTTCATAGATTTTTCCATGTGTTTTAAAAACCTCAAGGCGCCAATGTTCGTCAGCAAGATAAGATAACACCCTAGCCTCTATGGCGGAAAAATCCGATACAATAAAGCGATTTCCTGGACTAGCAATTAACATGGTACGGATTAACTCTGATAACACTTGTGGCGGTTTTTCATATAACAGTTCAAATAATTCGTAATCTCCTCTTGCAACGACATCTCTTGCAACTCCTAAATCCTCTAAATGATTTTGTGGTAAATTTTGCACCTGCACCAAACGCCCTGCCCAGCGTCCACTTCTATTTGCGCCATAAAATTGCAGTAATCCACGGATTCTGCCGTCATTGCAAATACAATGTAAAGCAGTTTCATATTTTTTTGTGGATGTTTTCGCCAAATTGCTTCTTAACAGCAATACTTCTTTTACTTCCTTTTTTGGATTTTGCTTTAAAATGCTTTTGATGGCATTTTTATCTAAGCTATTGTAAAAAAAGCCTGTTTTTTGAAAAAGCCATTGCTTGAGCTGCATAATAGAATTGACATTTTCTAATTCTGTTAATTCTTTTGTGCGTTTGATACATTTATTTTGATAAATTTCGTTAAACGTAATGGCATTTTCGACAAAATTTTTGTCCAATAAGACCCCTCTATCGTTGATAATTTGGTCTAATTCCCATAATTTTTGCTCGCTTTCTGCCAAGGGAAAAACTTTTAATTTTTGCTTGATTGCCCTTTCTACTTCTACATCTTGCTTGCAGTAGCTTTTGAAAATTTCCCATTTTTCTCTGTCCTGTTCGGGCAAATTTCTTGTTCCATTCGGTTTCCAAGGCTTGCAAAAATAATTTATTAAGGCTTTGCCCCGTTTGTCTTTTTGCTCTGACAATCCTAATACTTCTGCTACACTTGCCAATGTTTGGGGTAATCCTAATTCTGCCGCCCATACGGCAGAACATTGCCATTGTTCCACGGGTAACTCCATAGAAAAATATTTTGAAAGACAGGTGCGCTCAAAATTAGCATTGTAGGCTGTTTTTTTGACTTCCTCATTTGTTAGGGCTTGCTTTACAGATTCTGGTAACTGTTCCCCTTGTGCAAGGTCAATTATTTGTACTTCTTCCTCATCAAAGGCATAGGCAAACAATACTATGGTAAAATCTGGGGCGCTGCTGTACGCATACACCCCGCTAGAAATTAAATCTATGCTGCTATAGGTTTCAATATCAATCGACAATTCTTTCACCATAAATCACTGAGGCTATCATCCTCTTCCTCAAGGTCAATCTCTGCAAAATCGTCTTCTGCACTGCTTCTACCGCCTAAAAATTCACCATCTTTTGTTTTCATAACGTGATTCAATCCAACAGCAATTCCCTTATTTGTGGGGTTATTAAATGGGTAGATTGTAATAGAAGCATAACCATAGCAGCCAGAATAAAATTCATCTTTGTCCAAAATAGGTTGACGTTTTCTATTTACCACACCTGGCGTTGTTTTGGCATAGGCATTGATAAAATACATATCTGAAAATTCTGGACTATCTGGGAATTTTTCGTCCCCATCTTTTATGATATTTTCCATGTTTTCTTTTGCTTGTTTCGCCCATTTTTCACCATATTGCCGGGTTCCTCTTTCGATTGCTTCCTGGATGGCTTGCTTCATTTGTTCCACTATTTTTTTGTCCTTTTTGGGGAACATACAACAGCAACTGTATTTTTCGTCCTCTCCCTTTCCACTAATACTATGTTTTTCCCATACACGGACATAGCTGAATCTAACTTCACCAATAACCGCTTTTCCTTCCAATTTTTTCATTTTAAAAACCTCCTTATTTTACTATTGTTTTTTTTATTCTATTGTTTAAAAAGTATCAAAAAGTCTCAATTTCGCTGAAATCCTCTGCTGCACTTTGTACAGGATTCCACTCTTTCCTTTTATCTTCTATAGGTACTAAAGTAGGTGCACCTGCACAAATATCTATGTGTTCCCCTAAAATATCAATAAAACATCCATTTTCAAAAAAAACTTCTTTTTCCATGTCTGCCACGGAACGTAATGTTTTTTTATAAATATATTCTTTGCTCAATCCCATATCTTGAAGTATCTTTATCATTTCCTCGTCACTTTTGTTCCATCTACGCCTTTTTCGTCCTTCTACCACTTTAAAACCGATAAAGGTTTCCCCCTGTAACGCCTTTTGTAAGGCGTATTCTTTGACACTTTTTGCCCATTTTATAAGCTGGTCTACTTTGTCTAATACTTCTGCTATTTCGTTATTGTTTAACTTTTCCGGTGCCTGATTCGCATAAGATTCTATTTCTTCCATGCTTTCCGCAAATGTTCTGCATACGGCTTTTGCTCTGCAAAAACCTTCCGTACAATGAGAACCCGCTATACATTCCTTTGTTCCCTGATAAGCTTTTTCCGCAAGGGGGCCTATTTCTGCCCCCCATTGATATAAAGCCTCGGCTGTCATTTCAAAAGATTCTATATTGTCCTTTCTAGGTTGATAAATTGTCATAATAACATCTTTTATATCATAGATAAAATCATATTCTTTTAAAGCACCTAAAGCGTATAACATCATTTGTGTATTTTTTTGCGCACTTACTGTCACCCCTTTCCCATATTTTAGGTCTATAATTTCCATTTTTCCGTTTGTCACAATAATCACATCTGAAGTACCAAATCCTTCCGGTGCATAATCGGAGTAATCTACTTTTTGTTCTAAAAAGATAGTCGCGCTTTTTGATACTGCCAAGGCTTGGTGATAGCGTTCTAGGACAAAATCTTTGTATTCATCCATATATTTTTCCATTTCAATATCTGTTTGTAGGACTGCTTTTTGTTTGTGATATTGTACTCTAGTCATTTCTTTTAAAGCTAATTTGATTTTTAGCTCCCCCAAAGCATGTGCCATTGTTCCTTCTTTTGCAAATTCGCTTTCTTCATTGGGGAACTCTTTTTCAAGAGTAACAGAACCCGGGCAGTTTAGCCATTTTTTGGAACTAGAAGCCGATAATATAGCATGATTCCCCATATTACACCAACTCCTCTAAATCTTTTTTGAAACTGATATAGTCTTTTTCTTGTAACCCTGAAAACTTTTCTGCATTGTACTTTAACAATAGTGACTTGATTTTTCTTGCTCCATTTTCAATCTTTTTGCTTTTTTCGCTTGCAAGCTTTTGTAAATCGGTTATATTGTATTGTGTTGTTTTTTCTGATTCCGCTGTATCCTGCGTAGTAGGTTCTGTTTCTGTAGTATCCTCTGATGTTGTTTTTTCTTTGAACTTTTTAGCGGATTCTTTTTTCGCTTTTGGCATTTCTTCTGCCGTTGCATTGCAAAGGAGTACCAATTTTTGGATTACGTTGTCTTTGTCTTTTGCAATGTCCTCTTGCGTGAACTTGATAATGATTTCCATAATTTTTCACCCTTTCTTTTTATATTGTTTCTTCTTTTTTTCTTCTGTATCTTTCACGACGTTTTGCCTTTATTTCTTCCTTATGCTCTTGGTAGTATTTTTTTTGTAGATTCTTTGTTTTTCTCTTGCACTATCAGCAGTGCAATCATCATAGATACAATGAAAACAATCTTCGTTGCATAGTGTCATTTGCTATTCCTTCTTTCTAACTTTTTCTTGTACTTTTTCATCTCATAACGGAATGCAATATCAGCTATCATGCTCATTACAACTGTAATCACTATAAATGTAATAAAACATTTCATCTTATTTTCCTGCTTTTTTGTTATATTTTTTCTCATTCTGATAAAATAAATTCCCTATCTGACAAGGATTCCATAATAACAACCCTTATCCGTTTCTAATCCTAAGATAGCTGTAATATCTTTTGGGTCTGCCCCTGCTGCTGTCAGCTTGTCCGCAAACTTACGACAATCCTGTACCCAACCCTCATAAAAGAAAGTTCCTTCTAATTGCTTGCGCTTTCTTACCATATACATCAACTTGTCATAGCCATCTTCTAAACTGTAGAAGCTTACTTCCATTAAAACCCCTTCTTTCTGATTTTTTGCTTGCAATATGCTATCCCTCTTGCTGTACACTTTGCTAAAAAGTAATGAAATCCGATTAACAACGCCCCTGCATATAGTAACAATACAAGTAGCAGATACACAAAGACCAGAATAACAACAAAGGCTGTAAGGAAGGTAAAATAATGTAATAGTAGCTGCAATTTTATTTCCCCCTTTATTCCCCTAAAAAATAGGTTTTATCCTTTGTTTGATATTGTCACTGTCATCATCAAAATAGCGTTTAATTTCGTTTAAATCCACTAATTTTACCTTACTACCTTCTGCTTTTGGCTTACTTTTGATTGCACCTTCTGCCATCAACCTGCGAATGACAGAATCTGTAATTGCAGTTTCGGGGTCTTCCTCCTGGAGCGTTTTTGCTGCCTGTCGAACTGTTCGCCATAAAGAAATTTTATTTTTGTTGGACTGTTTTAGAAGCCCTTGCTCTTTTGTTTTTGAAAATACATTTTTCTGTATGGAATAGCTGGGGCTTTCCCCCTCTTTGATTTCTAGTGAAAAACCTGCAACATCCGCTATTTTTTCACCATCAATACAAATTCTAATATCATTTTGGGATATAAAATCAATGCTGATATGCCGCATAAAAAATCCCCTTTCTTCCTATTATCAAAACCGCCCTACTGGTTTTCATAGTCTTTTAGAATTTTTATTCGTAGTCCTTTTATTCTTTCCTAATTGTTAGCCTGCTTTCTGCATTTCTCTTTCCATTAAAGGTAAAATGTTATCTTTTTTTAGCAAATCATAGATAAATAATCTTCCTTTTTGTGTCCAATGGGTATGAATTTTACTATGTACTTTACCTTTGTCGTCTTCAAAAGTGTGTGTTTTAGACTGGGTATAACCTTTTTCTGCATACTTTTGGTATAAAAGCCATACTTTCCCTTGCTTGAATTGGACTTCTTTTTCATGTAAATAATTATTCAGCCATTTTGCGGACTTTCCATAATCCTTTGCAATCGTTGTAATTGCTACGGTATCCTTTGTTTGCAATATCACATCATAATAACTTGCTTTCGGATTTAATTCTGCAATCATCTGATTTTTCATAGCAACTTCTGTTTCCAGTTTTTTTCTTTTTTGTTGCTCCTCTTTTAATGCAGTACATAACTGTATTATGGTATCTGGATTTAATAAGGCTTGTTCCAGTGTTTCCGGAGTCATATAGGCACCATGTTTGCGAATGGAAGGTAATACTTCACTGGTTACCCATCTTTTAAATTTTTTCGCTGTTGGCAGTTTGCTGGATAAAATCAAGCTGTATAAACCGCTTTCATTAATAATAGTTAATCCACGGTTTGGAATTCCTAAGGTCGTGTTTTCCGACTTTTGAATTATTCGTTTATCCTCTCCATCTACATGAACAGCAATTGCATCTTTAGTATTACTGTATCCTAAAATTTCTGCCACATCTTTCCCTACAAAATAAGGTTGTCCATCAATCATTAATGTTCTAATTTCTCCAAATTCTGGATTGTTAAAAATTTTGATTTCTTGTTTCATGCTATCATCTCTTTCCTTTTTTATTTTTGTTGCACCACTTGGACATTGTTACTTTTGCTCATTCTTCTTTTATCAAGTCATCCACTGTACACCCCAGTGCATTCGCAATATAGGCTACAAGTTGTAAACTTGGTAATGTTTTATCTTGTTCTATATTGCTAATCACTGTGTTAGATACAAAAACTTTAGTCGCTAGTTCTCTCTGCGACATATTCGCCTTTTTACGAAGTTTTTTTACATTTTCACCTAATATCATGTTAATTCCCCCTTTTTTATTTCTCTGTTTTGTGATATGATTAGGTTGTCAACAATTAAATTGTCAACCTAACTTGGTTATAGTATATCCAACATTTATTTGATTGTCAATGAATATTTCCTATTTTTGTTGGATTTATAAAAAATATACAAAAAGGGGTGTGTTTTTATGTATGAACCTAGTAAAGTTGCAGACAAAATTAACTTATTATTAAAAGAAAAAAATAAAACTCAAAAAACTATGCTTGAAGATTGTGGATTAAATAAAAATGCTATATCAACTATGTTATCTCGTGCTTCTATGCCTAAAGCAGATAATCTTGCAAAAATAGCAGACTATCTTGATTGTTCCGTTGATTATCTGTTAGGGCGTACGGATAAACAAACACTTACTCACTCTACAAGTAATATCAACAGTAATTTTGTACAAAGTAATGGCTCTGTTACCCTTGGTTCCGTTTCTGTTGGTTCTACTATTAACAACAGTTCTAATAACATATCATTATCAGAAGAAGAAACAGAAATATTAAATATATATCGTTCCTTAAACATTAGAGAAAAAGCAAAATTTTTAAATATGGCTCTTGACATAGAAGGGGAGAAAAGCGATTAAAAAAGGGGGGGTTGTTTTGAAATTTATCAAATCATTAGTATCTCTTTTTTCAAATAATAGAGAACAAACTCAAGAAAGTGAAAATGTAACATCTTTGAATACTTCTAATGTAAATAGCATAACTAAAAGTTCAGAAATACCACAACAACATATTATCCAAATTGACATTCTTGATATTTTAAATAACTTAGAAAAAGGACAAAAAACAACGTCTAAACCTCTTAAACCTATGTTTCATTCTACCTATGAGGAAGAAAGGCTTTATTCACAATTTCTTTGGGATAATAAAGAATATCTCCATGAAAAGCTGGAAAAAATGATTGATTTGAATAAAAAAGCAAATGCTACAATCACTGATATAGATGAAACAATTTTCTATTGCAAAAAAGCAATGAAAGCGTTTTATGACTTAAAAAAGGAATGTTATCAAACCAAAGGTGGTATGATTTATTTTCAAGATATATGGGAAAATCGTAATAATATTTACTATCCTTGTTTTATCGAAAAAACAGAATTGCGTTTGAAAGACCTTACAGAAAATTATGAGGAAAGAAAAAAATATTATAAAAAACGTCAATATCTGGAGCGTTACTTAAAAGAGGATTTACTTCAATTTATCACTAACCATCAAAATATTTTGCAAAAAGATGTCTATTCCCATTTTGATGCCGATTTAAAAGATAACATCTCAAAAATGTTGTATAATATGGATAAATCAGGTGAAATAAAGCGTGTCAAGCAAGGTAACACATACCGATTATCCATAGATAAATAAAAAAGCCCCTAGTGTCTCGACATCACTAAGGGTCTTGAAAGGATTAATATTTATAGATTTATTTTTCCTTTATATTATATCAAAACCGCCCTACAATTTCAAGTTTTTTTGAACATGAAAGGATTGATATAATATGGCAACGATTCGAAAAAGAGGAAACGCTTATCAGATACGAGTATCTTGTGGGGTAGATATTTACGGCAAAAAGACAATTCATTCCATGACATGGAAGCCTGATAAAAATATGACACCCCGTCAAATTGAAAAAGAATTAAATAGGATTGCAGTTCACTTTGAAGAAGATGTAAAAAAAGGTATTATCAAAAAAGATAATAAAATAAAATTTCATGAATTATGTGATATTTATTTAGAGATGCAGAAAAAAAATCTTTCTCCCAATACTTATAATGCTTATTCTCATACGATTGAAAGCTACATCAAGCCTGCGCTGGGACATTTTAAACTAGTTGATATGACACCTTTACATATGCAAAAATTTATTAATGCACTTTCGGAACAAAAAACCTTACACCATACTATAATAGCCCCTTCCACTGTAAAATCTTATTATATTGTAGTACAATCTATTTTTAAATTTGCTTGTAGAATGGGTTTTTTAGAGCAAAACCCAGCCGCTTCTACAAACCTGGATTTCCCCAAAGCCCCACCAGCGCATACCGATATTTTAGATGAAAAAGGTGTAAAAAAGCTTTTGGAATGTTTAGAAAATGAGCCAGTTATGTGGAAAGTTTTGATTCATCTAGCCTTATGTACTGGATGTAGAAGGGGAGAATTGGCTGCTTTGCAATGGGAAGATATTGACTGGACGAAAAAGCAGGTTAAAATCTGTAAAAGTATGTACCATGTAAAAGGTGAAAAAGGGATAAAACTACCAAAAACCAACGATAGTAACCGCACCATAACCATACCAGATTATATGCTTCAAATGTTAAAATATTATAAAAACAGACAAACAGAACAAAAATTAAGTGCTACCCAAGACTGGAATAGAGATAACATGCTTTTTATAAGTAGAAATGGTAATTATATTTCTCCAAATGTAATTTCAGGTTGGTTCCAATTCTTTTTACAAAAAAATGCTCTACCACATATAAAGTTTCATGCCCTCCGTCAACCAAAAGTCAAGTCCAAGACAAAAATTTTATTATCTTTTTTGCAAAAAATCTTCTATTTTCCATTTGACCTCTATGTGATTCTCTTTAAAAACATAGATTTTGTCAATAAAGATGTCAACTAATTCTTTGGTAAGAGAATGAAAGTCATATTTTACTATTTTTTCTATCTGATTTTGAAAGGAATCTCTTTTTTGACTATATTGTAATTGAAAATCTATTTCTTCCAGTTTATTTTGTATTGGTTCTAACTCTTTTGTAAGTTCTAAGTTTATTTTACTAAACTGTTGTTCTATTAGCTTTCCTTCAATATATTGCTCATAAAATAGTTTCTTTTTTTGTTGATACAACTTTACTTGCTTTTGTAATTCTATTTTTTGAGTTGTCTGTATTTTAATACTGTCCATTTGTTTTGAGTTTATTATGATTTCAATTTGTTTTGAAATCATTTGAAACACAATTTCCTCTAATTCTTTTTCTAATATTGCTAAATTATGGCAAGGAAAAGTAGCATCTACTTCTGAGTATCTGCACACAAATACAGCACTTTTTTTCGGTCGTCTATCCAAATTGTGGTGACAATAACCACAATATACTTTTTCTTTTAACAAGTATTCTATTTTTTTTCTACTTTTTATTTTTGTATGAGATAATTGTTTTTGCACCTGTTGAAATGTTTCCTTTGTAATAATTGCTTCATGATGATTGGAAATTTTTATCCAATCTTTTTCATTTTGATTGATACTCTTTCCTCCCAATTCTTTTACAACAGTTTTTTTCATTATATATGTGCCAATATATTGTTCGTCAGAAAGTATCCTCCGAATGGTTGATAAATTCCAAATATAAGGACTATATAAATCAGGCATTGCCTGTCGTCTTTTACGTCCTTTATACACTTCTGGTATTACAATTTTTCTATAATACAATTCTTTTGCAATTTGTGTAATACTTTTTCCTTGTATAGCTAATTCAAATAGCAATCTAACTGTATTTGCTGCTGGTTCATCAATTTTTAATATATCATTTTCTTTTTTATATCCATAGCGACAACTTTTAGAGATATACTCTCCTTTCTGCATTTTATAATATTTTGCACTTTTTGATTTTTGTGATAAATCTCTACTGTAGTATTCATTTTTAAGGAATTGTATGGTAACAGGTATCCCTCCTGTATTGTTTTTTGTTTTGTCGCTATCATAATTTTCGTTGATGGAAATAAATCGAACATGATACAAAGGAAAAACTTGCTCTAAAAAATATCCTGTTTGAATAATATTTCTGCCAAATCTTGAGAAATCTTTTACAATAATGCAGTTTATTTGATAAGACTTTACAAGTTCCAAAAGTTCTTGCATTGCAGGTCTTTCAAAATTTGTACCACTATAACCATTATCTACAAATTCCAATACTTTACTATTTTGTATTTCCATATTTTCTGCATATTTTGTCAGTAATAGTCTTTGATTTTCAATGCTGTTACTTTCTACCTTTTTGTCATTTACAGAAAGGCGAATGTAAAGGGCAATTTTGTAATCACTCAATATCATTCACCCCTATTTCATTCAACAGCTCATCAAAATAAAAAGCTACAGTTACAATATTATCTGAAGAAACTTCTATTCTTTTAATGAATTGTTCTGCAAACTCTTTTGTGATTTCTGAAATTTGTGTTGATTGAAAGACTTCTTTTAATTTCAGAATATTTTCTATTTTTTGGTTATTATATTGTTGTATTTCTTCTAAACAAGTGATTTCAGACAACAAATTTTCAATTTCACTTTGATAATTTTCTCTCATCTCCTTATATTCTGATTGTGTGATTACTCCATCAACAAGACTTTCATATAATGTTTGTAAATACAATCTTTTTTCATTCATTTGCATTTCTAATTCAGCTTGTTGTTGTTTCCATGAATTTATTTTTTTCTGCATAAATTGTATTTGCTGTTGTAAGGAATGTTCTTGTTCTAAAAACCAATTTCTTTTTTTATGAAATAGAAAAATGATTTTTTCAAACAAATCTTTTTGCTTTATGAAAACACCCTCACAACTACCTTTTTTAATACGATAATTTGTAATACAATGAAAAAGATATTCTTTTTTGGAATTTCTATAATAATGTAAGTTTCTTTCGCAACATTGACAAAAAACCTTTCCTTTTAAAATATTTTCTTCATAAGGAACTTTATTTTGAGATTTACTTTTTTTCGCTATTTTAGCACGACATTGCTGTACTTTTTCAAAAGTTTCTTTTGAAATAATTGCTTCATGCGTATTTTTTACAATAATCCAATCTTTTTTATCTGTTCTTACTTGCTTCTTTCCAATTTTAGTTGATTTTCCCTGTACCATATCACCTGTATAGGTTTCATTCTCAATAATATGAATAATCGTAAATGTATTCCAATAGCCTTGTCCAATCAACTTTTTACTTGAAATCAATCCTTTCTCTTTGCTATAAAAACTAGGAGTTAAAACGCCAGCTTCATTTAGCATAAGTGCTATTTTTTCTAAAGAAACATCTTCTAACACCCATTGAAAAATTTGCTTTACAATAGGAGCTGTTTCCTCATCAACCATTAGTTTGTGACAATCATCAGGTGATTTTTTATAACCATAAGGTGGTCTTGCTCCTATAAATTTGCCTGCTTTCCTATCTCTTGTAGCTTGTTCTTTTATTTTTTTACCAGTATCCAATGCGTAAGATTCATTTATCATGTTCAGCACAGGAAGTAATATATTGTTAGTATCTTCTTTTTCCGTATCAAAATTTTCATTTAAAGCAATAAAACGTACTTTATAGGCTGGAAAATAACTTTGTATGTAATAGCCTGTGTCAATGTAATTTCTTCCCAAGCGGGAAAGGTCTTTTACAATGATACACTGTATTTTACCTGCCTCTATGTCTTGCAACATTTCCTGAAATGCAGGACGTTCAAAGTTTGTACCTGTTTTGCCATTATCAATATATGTTTTTACTACTTGAAACTCTGGATTGACTGCAACAAAATTTTTTAACAACATTTGCTGATGTTCTATGGAATTTCCTCTATTTTTGTTATCCTCAACAGATAATCGAATATAAAGAGCAGTATGGATTGTAAATCTTGATATGTTAGAAACGACATCATTAGAAACATCATTGTTTTTTCTACTTTTTCTAGCCATGTTAAATAACCTCCTTTTGAGAATGGAACATTTTTATTGTTTCTTCATATTCCGATTGATAACGAAACGTAATTTCAATTTGTTTTTTTTCAAAAATTTTTACAGACTGCACTAGCTGAATGACTGCATTTCTATCCAGTTCTGTAATATTTGAAAATTTCTTAAAATGTTCTATCCATTCTTTTCGGTCGTGCCATAGCTCTTTTTCTAGTTTTTCATTTAAAGCAGAAATTTCTTTTTCTATCATTTCTAACTTTACTGTATATTCTTGCTTTAACATTCTATAGTCCAGTTTTGGCAAAATTCCTTTGATGTAGTTTTCATATAAGGAAGATTGAAACATTTTTAGTTCTTCTGCTATCTGTTCTTTTTCTGCAATTTCTTTTCCATACTTTTGCACAATTTTTTGATTAATTCTTGTACTTTCTATATTCTGCAATAGTTTTTCTAACGAAATGACACTGCTAATGTGTTTTTTTACACTTTCCAAAACACAAGCAATCAATTCGTCCTCTTTTATCATGTGAGAAGATGTACAACCCTTTTTACCAGTTGGACAATAATAATAAAAATATTTTTTATTTTTATATGTTACTGTTTTTCTTGTCATACGACTTCCACAATCAGCACAAATTAACAAACCAGAAAACAAATATACATTTTCTTGAAATGGTGCAGTTCTGGTATCTAAAAAGAGAATATTTTGCACTAAATCAAACTCTTGTTTTGAAATAATTGCTTCATGGGTATTTTCTACATATACCCATTCATTTTTTGGTTTTTTAATAATATTTTTTAACTTATAATTGTATGTTGTTTTTTTGCCTTGCACCATTGTTCCTGTGTAAATTTCATTTTTTAATATTCTCAGTATGGTTGTTGCAGACCATTTTGCATTATTTTCTGTAATGTATCCGCCTTTTGCATAAGCATATCCATTTTGTTTTTTGTACATCACAGGAGAAAGGATACCTTTTTCATTGAGAACATCAGCAATTTTCGCTGCACTCATGCCGTCCAGTTTCATTTTAAAAATATCTTTTACAATGGTTGCCACTTTCTCGTCAATGACAAGCTGATTTTTATTTTCTGTTGCTTTTTGATAACCATAAGGAGTAAAAGAAGCAACATATAGTCCTTCTTTTCGCTTTTGCTCCAAAACGCTTCTAATTTTTTTAGAAATATCTTGGCTATAAGCGTCGTTGATTATGGTTTTTAACGAAACATCTAAACCAGTACAATTTTCTTTTAAAGTATCAATATTATCGTTAATTGCGATAAATCTGACACCAAGTGACGGCAATATTTGTCGCAGATATTTTCCTGTTTGTATATAATCTCTGCCAAATCTGGACAAGTCTTTTACAATAATACAATTTACTTTTTCTGCTCTGATGTCCTCCATCATTTCCTGAAATGCTGGTCTATCAAACAAAACACCTGTATAGCCATCGTCCACTTTTTCAGAAACAATTTCAATATCTGAATGTTTTTTTACAAAATCTCTGATGAGAGCTTTTTGATTAGAAATACTGTTACTTTCATTGTCTTTTTCATTTGTATAGGAAAGTCTTGTATAACTGATTGCTTTATATTTTGACATAAAAAAATCACTCCTTAAAAATTTACAGACTT
>CAJTZO010000022.1 GCA_910583755.1 uncultured Clostridia bacterium | reverse complement strand
CGGATTGGGCAAAACCAACTGTACAAAAACTTATGGATAAAGGTGCACTCAAAGGTAATGAAAAAGGGGAGTTGTTGTTGACAGGTACCATGTTGAGGTTGTTTGTGATACATGATAGAATGGGGATTTATGATAAGTAAAAGTATGATGTTGCAACATTTCTATGTGGATATGGAAAAGGATTTTTTAGAGGATGAAGATGCTGTAAAAAATAAGTTGGAACAGTATTATAAATATATTGTGAAGCATTAAAAAAGAAGGGAGGTATCACTCCCTTTTGTTTTATAAAAAAACACCCTACAATTTTTACTTTTTGTCCTACTTTTGTCCCACTTTTTTAAAAAAACAACACAAAAACGGGATAAATTAAAAAAAAATCAGTCTCTAAAAACCTTGAAAAATTAAGCTTTTATATCATTTTAACGAAACTATAAAAAGTTCTTCATACTTTTTACAAAAATACAAATCTCTTTTGTTTTATGTTATAATAAGTGTAAAAGGAGTGTTGATATGAAAGTAGCATTATTACAGATGTCTATTTCTAAAGAAAAACAGAAAAACATAGATACAGCAATTTCTTTTTTAAGGCAGGCAAAAGAGAAAAATGCAGATATAGCCATATTACCAGAAATGTTTTGCTGTCCTTATGCTGCCAAAAATTTTCCTATTTATGCAGAACAAGAAGGAGAAATGGTATGGCAGGCACTTTCTAAAACAGCAAAAGAATGTAATATGTATCTGGTAGGGGGTTCTATGCCTGAAAAGGAAAAACAAGCAATTTATAATACTTGCTATGTCTTTAATAGAGAGGGAAAACAAATTGCAAAACATAGAAAAATGCATTTATTTGATATTGAAATAGAAGGTGGACAATGTTTTAAAGAATCTGATACCTTGAAAGCAGGAAATGAAATTACAGTATTTGATACAGAATTTGGGAAAATGGGTATTTGTATTTGTTATGACATTCGTTTTCCAGAATTAGCAAGATTAATGGTATTAGATGGTGCAGAGATAATGATAGTACCAGCTGCTTTTAACATGACAACAGGTCCAGCACATTGGGAAATATCCTTTCGGACGAGAGCATTGGATAATCAAATCTATACAATAGGTGTTGCGCCAGCAAGAAATGAAAATGCAGAGTATGTTTCTTATGGTAATTCTCTTGTGGTTTCACCTTGGGGAAAGGTTCTTACTAGATTAGAAGAAAAAGAGGCAGTTGCATTTTGTGAGATTGATTTGGATAAGATTAATAAAGTAAGGCAAGAGTTGCCACTTTTAAAGCATAGAAGAAAGGATATTTATATCATAAAAAAGAATGGGTGATAAAAGATGAAAGAACAAAAAATATATCTAGCAGGAGGCTGCTTTTGGGGAACAGAAAAATATCTGCAAACTTTAGAGGGCGTTTTAGATACAACAGTAGGATATGCGAATGGAGATACAAAACAAACAGATTATCAGGCGGTTTGTAATGGAAGTGGTCATACAGAAACAGTAGAAGTTATTTTTGATAGTGACAAAATTTCTCTTTTGACATTGCTGGAAGAATTTTATCAAACAATAGACCCAACTTCTCATTATAGACAAGGAATGGATGTGGGTATACAATATAGAACGGGTGTTTATTATGTAGAAGAAAGCCAAAAAGAGATTATTACAACATCTTTAAAGGAATTACAAAAGCAATATCAAAAGTCGATTGTTGTAGAAAATTTACCATTGCAACATTTTTGTGTTGCAGAAGAATATCATCAAGACTATTTGACAAAAAATCCGAATGGATATTGTCATATCAATATTGAAAAGATTGTAAAGCAGAAACAGCGTATTGTAGATGAAACAAAATATCACAAACCTGATAAACAGACCTTAAAAGAAATACTAACACCATTACAGTATGCAGTAACACAGCAAAATGAAACGGAACCACCATTTCAAAATTTGTATTGTGACACCAAAAAAGAGGGGATTTATGTAGATATTACAACAGGAGAACCATTGTTTTGTTCTACAGATAAATTTCAATCAGGTTGTGGCTGGCCTAGTTTTACAAAACCAATAGACCTGAATGTCCTTCAAGAATATGATGACTTAAGTCACAATATGATTCGAACAGAAGTGAGAAGTAGATGTGGCAATGCACATTTAGGACATGTGTTTGAGGATGGTCCAAAAGAAAAGGGTGGTTTACGATATTGTATCAATAGTGCAGCATTACGCTTTATTCCAAAAGAGGAAATGGAACAAGAAGGATATGAAGCATTTTTAAATCTTTTATAAAGGTTTTTCTGTTAAAAAAATAGCGCTGTAACATGGAAAAGAAAGAAGGGAAAATATTGTATTTTATACAAGTAAAGGATATTTATAAAAATCAAAAAGAATATTTACAAAAAGAAATTCAAATAGCTGGTTGGATTCGAACAATCAGAAGTTCAAAAACATTTGGATTTTTAGAACTTAATGATGGCTCTTTTTTTAAAAACATACAAATTGTATTAGAAGCAGAACAACTTTCCAATTATACAGATGTTATTAAACGAAATATTGGAACAGCAGTCATAATAACTGGCACTTTAGAAGAAACCCCCGATGCAAAACAACCTTTTGAATTAAAAGCCAAAAACATAGAGATAGAAGGAGAATGTGATAATTCTTATCCTTTACAGAAAAAAAGACATTCTTTTGAATATCTTAGAAAAATTGCTTATTTGCGTCCTAGGACGAATACTTTTTCTGCTGTATTCCGTGTTAGAAGTCTGATTGCTTATGCAATACACACTTTTTTTCAAGAAAAAGGATTTGTATATGTGCATACACCAATTATCACTGGTAGCGATTGCGAAGGTGCAGGAGAAATGTTTTCTGTCACTACTCTGCCACTCAAAAATGTGCCTTTGACAGAAAAAGGAAAGGTTGATTTTTCCAAAGACTTTTTTGGAAAAGAAACAAATTTGACAGTAAGCGGTCAGCTTTCTGGAGAAACGTTTGCAATGGCATTCCGTAATATTTATACGTTTGGTCCTACTTTTCGCGCAGAAAACTCCAATACCACACGTCATGCAGCAGAATTTTGGATGGTAGAGCCAGAAATGGCATTTGCAGATTTAAAAAATAATATGGAAATTGCAGAAGAAATGCTAAAATATATTATATCTTTTGTGCTGGAAAAAGCACCCGAAGAAATGCACTTTTTTAATCAATTTGTGGATAAGGAACTTTTGAAAAGATTAGATAATATTGTATCTTCTGATTTTGCAAAAATAACCTATACCGAAGCAATCAAACTGTTGGAAGGAGCAAAGCAAAAATTTATTTATCCTGTAAAGTGGGGCATGGATTTGCAGACAGAACATGAAAGATATTTGACAGAGCAGATATTTCAAAAACCAGTTTTTGTAACGGATTATCCAAAAGAAATAAAGGCATTTTATATGAGAATGAATGAAGATAATCGAACAGTTGCAGCAATGGACTTACTTGTGCCGGGGATTGGGGAAATAATAGGTGGAAGCCAAAGAGAAGAAAGATTTGACAAACTAGAACAACGTATGCAAGAATTATCTATGAAAAAAGAAGACTATTGGTGGTATATGGATTTAAGAAGATATGGTGGTACACGTCATGCAGGTTTTGGTTTAGGCTTTGAAAGAGCAGTGATGTATTTAACAGGAATGAGTAATATTAGAGATGTTATCCCCTATCCTCGAACAGTTCATAATGCAGAATATTAAATAGATATGGAGGTTTTATGATGATGGATAAATATGTTGTAAGTGGGATTAATGAAATATGGTATCATTTAAGAAAATATAAAAAAAGAACAGATGAATGGAGAGCAGATTTTTATGATGCAGAAGACCAATTAATTTGTAGTTTTGAGGGTGATGAAGAAACTATGGAACGTTTAAAATCAGATGAGGAAACCTATGCAATGGTAACAGAAATGGTAGATGTTGCGATTATGATGGGAGTAGATTTTGTATTATAAAAATTTTTTTTTAATTTTAGGGAACTAAATTTTATTTTCTTTCGTCTTATATTACAGAAAACAAACACTTATTATTTTTTAGGAGGAAGAATGATTATGAAAAAAAGAATATTTGCAGCAATGCTTGCTTTTAGTGTATTAGGTTCCCTTACTGTATTTGGAGAGGAAGCAAAACAACCATTACTTATATCTGCACAGCAGGAAACAGGAGAAAGTGATGCTATGACGTTAGAAAGCCAATACATGACAATGAGTGGAAAAATAGAGTCTATTGAAAAAGGAAACAATGGATATCTAATTTCTGTAACAAATGAAGATATAGGTGTTAAATTTACAGCAGAGGAAACAGCATTTATTGTAAATAGTAAAGATGGCAGTTTTATGACATTTGACCAGTTACAAAAAGATATGGACATTACAGGAATTATTTTAAAAAATGGTCCTATGACATTAAGCTTACCCCCTATGACAAAAGCAGTTGGTTTTGTGGTAGGTACAGAAAACTTTGTAACAACAGGCTATTTTGATGAAGAATGGACAAGTCAGGATGCACAACCTATGCTCCAGCTAAATGTTTCAGAAGAAACAAAAATTGTTGATAGCAAAGGAAGTAAACAAGTATTTACAGCAGATGATGTAAAAGAGCAGGATTGTATGGTAGTATATGGTGCAACAACAAGAAGTATTCCAGCACAAACAACACCTGTATTTGTGATGATATTGGAAAAAGTAGAATTTGCAGAAGAACCAACTGTAGAACCAGTAGAAGAAACTTTAGTACCACAAGAAGAAGCTGTAACAGTAGAAGAACTCCCAGAAACCAAAGTAGAAACACAAGAACCTGAACAAAAACCAGTGGAATTAGTGCCACTTCGTGAATTTGCAGAAAAGAAAGGTTTTACTGTAACATGGACTGCAAATGATAAACCTGTTTTACTGCAAAAAGATGATGTAACAATCGAAATTACTTTAGGAAAAGCAGAATATAAAAAGGGAAATGAACAATTAAAATCTGAAAAAACAGCAGAATTAAAAAATTCTAAAATTTATGTAGGTAGTGACGTAATGGAATAATAAGAGAAACTCCCACCATTTGGTGGGAGTTTTTTACCATAAATCAAGCATATCAAAGTCAATACATTCTAAATTATCTATATTTTTCCAATCCTTTTCTAGTATAATATTGTCAACTTGTTTTGCTGTATATAATTGGTCAAGGCTACTGTAATTTTGTTCTCCACTTCCATCTTTATAACCACATCGTTGAAAAGAACAATGGTCATCATATATAATTATCATGTATTCTTTTCCATATAGATAAATTCTAAATTCTGCCTCATATCCTTTTTCAATGCTTATTTGTAATAGTTTTTTGATTTCTTCAAAATGGTACATTTTGCTACCTACCTTCTATTTTTATACTTTTGATGGTATCTAACCTTTGGATATTAGTATCCAAAAAGAAGTAATAGTCCTGATGTCCATTTCCTTGTCCTTCTCCTACAGAAAGAATTTTTACTTTTTCCTCATTAATGTAGATATTAAGATGTTCATTTGCAACGTGAGCGTCTTCTTGTATGCTTTCCCCTTCTCTGTTTTTTGTAATAGTGCTATTTAGTGTGGTAATAAGTTTTTCCGTTTGAAATAAAACATTCTGGTAAAGAGAAAAACTAATACATAAACCCTCTGTTTTACTCCAGCTCATTGCAAGATTTGATAAATATTGTTTATTTTCTCCACTTACATCAAAGGTACCAGATTTGTTTTTGATTCCTTCTATTGTAAAACTTGAAATATTTTGGGAAGTATCTCCCATATTGTCATTTTCTAAGGAAATGTACCAAGAAGGGGCAGCATCAAAAGTAATTACTCTTTCTTTTGGGTGCCATTGAATATCACCATATGGTTCTAAAGAATCTATTAATAAAACCGTTTGTCCTTCAATGTTGTAGCATGGAACTGCTTTGTCCTGTACTTGTACAATAATGTCAGTTTTATAAATATCTAATGGTGCATTTACTTTATTATTTCCATTTGTGTTAACTTCTTGATAGGGATTATAATGAATAGAAAAAGCACCTTGTTCTTTATCAAAGTCAACATAAAAGCCATACTTTTTTAATTTTTCCACAGAAATACCTGTGTTACCGTTGATGTTGTAGGAAGGAATTGCTACCCCATTGATATAAGCAACAATATCCGAGGGAATTGTTTTTGCTATGAGGTTTGCATATGCTGTATGAAATGGTATCAGAAGAACACAAAGAAGACACAAGATATATTTTTTCATAACAATAACCTCTTTTCTATGTACTAAAATTTGTCATAACAATGGTTGCTATATAAGCTGTTCATCATGCATATCTTGTAGTATCACATAAAACATATCTTTATCAATGATAAATTCTACCTCTAAAACTAAGCCATTTGATTTTCCATAGGTATATAAATTACACTGTAATAGATAACTGTATTGTGTTTTGATAATTTTTTCCTGTAAAGGAGTGTCATAAGGACTGTCAATTATAAGTGGTTTTCTTTTTTCATTTCCATGTCGTAATATCATATAGAAATCTCTTTTTTTCAAAGCACTACAATCAAATTTGTCAATAAAACCTTCTAAGTCATTTTGAGATAATACAAATACAGCTTCTTTTAACCATGTTGCAATGGATTGATAAGGAGATTGTGTTATCAAAATCATATGGTTATTTCTCCACAAAATCAATAAATTTTTCTACTCTCATATGGAGCTTATATTTTTTACGAAGTTCTACAATTATTTTCATCATCTCTGATTTATGGTGAATATCCAATGCTTGCTGATTTTTCCACCTGTCTACTAGCATAACTGTTTCATTATCATCCATAGGAAAAAAATATTCATATTGCTCATTTCCTTCTTCTGCACGAATAGCGTTGACTGTTCCACTGGTTACCATTTCTTCTGCAAATTTTTTTGCATTTCCGTTTGTCCCTGTGTAATAAATGTGGACTGTAAAACTCATGTTATCCCTCCTAGTAAAAAAAATTCCTCTTGCACAGCAAGAGGAACAAAATATTATAAATTTAGTTCTGAAACCCATTGAGCAAGTTGTTGCTTTGTTTGTTTCCCTATCAGAAGCTTTCCTTTTATCCAATTTGGTTGTGGATATTGCTTTTTTAAATTATCTTCGCATTTTTCAATTTCGCTGCCACCTGATGTTGCAAATGGGATGATATTTTTCCCTGTAAAATCATGAGATTCCATAAAAGTATTAATAATTGTTGGTGCAATATACCACCAAACTGGAAAGCCAAGTAATATATTATCATATTCTGCAATATTTACTGTATTGTCTACTATTGGGGGACGAAAAGACAAATCTTTCATTTCGATAGAACTACGGCTTTTAGGATTTGTCCAGTCAAGGTCAGCAGGAGTATATGCCGTTTTTGGTTTAATTTCGTGTAAATCTGCACCTGTTATTTCTGCCAATATTTCTGCAACTGCTTTTGTTATACCACTTGCAGAAAAATAAGCAACTAATGTTTTACCCATCATAATACCTTCCTTTCTTTTATAACTATCGTTTTGTTTTATATGCAAATTACTCTTATTGATTTATAGAGTAGTATATCCTAATATCATTTATTTGTCTAATACTTCTATGACATACAAAGGGATTCCTTTTTTGTATATCTTATTTTAAAAATCCATTGATAATTTGTTGTTCTGCTTCTTTTTCTGTTAAGCCTAATGTCATCAATTTTGTTAATTGGTCGCCTGCAATTTTACCGATTGCTGCTTCATGTATTAATGTTGCATCAAGATGATTTGCGGTAATTTCTGGAATGGCTGCTACAACAGCGTTATCCATAATAATGGCATCACATTCAGAATGACCATAACACTCTGCATTACCGTTGATAATAGAACGGAAAACTTGTTTTGAATTATCTTTTGCAACAGAACGAGAGATTAAATTTGCACTAGAGCCTTTTCCTTCCAATTCTACTTCAAAAGAAGTTTCTGCTGTTTGTTTTCCATGTGTCATAATTTTTTCTTTTATGATTAAGGTTGCACCCTCTGCAAGTTTTGCAGAAGAAACTCGATTTGTAGAATCAACACCCTTTAATTGTACTGTATCCATTTCCATATAACTGTTTTGTTCTGCAATAATATGGGTTTGTGGATTAATAATACGCTCTCCAGCGCCATCTCCTTCTCCAATATGTTTTTCAATATATTTTACTTTGGAATTTTTGCCTAAAAAGAACCGATGTATTCCCTCATGCATAGAAGCAGCAGCTCCATTGTTATGCACACCACAACCAGCGACAATTACAACATCAGCATTTTCACCAATATAAAAATCATTATATACTAAATCATTAACACCTGCTTCTGTAATAATGGCAGGAATATGAACACTTTCCTTTTTGGTATTTTCTTTTACAATAATGTCAATTCCAGATTTACCATCTGTTTTTCCTACAATCTGTATGTTTGCGGTGGAATTTCTGCCTTCACTATGCCCATTATTCCGAATGTTGTAAGCACCAACAGGAATATCGTGTAAATCGGAAACTTGTTCCAAAAGTGATTTTAAAAGTGCATCCATATTATTCATCTCCTTTCATAAAACGGCAACCTTCTGTTTGATTTAAAAGAGTAGATAATACTTCCTCTTTTTTGCCTTGTTTTGTAATTTCGCCGTTTGCAATCACAATAATTTTGTCAGCAATATTTAAAATTCTTTCCTGATGGGAAATAATGACAATGGAGCCTTGGATTTCCTCATGCATTTTTTCAAAAACACTGATAAGGTTTTTAAAACTCCAAAGGTCAATACCTGCTTCTGGCTCATCAAATAAAGAAACTTTTGTTTTTCTAGCTAATACTGTGGCAATTTCAATTCTTTTTAATTCTCCGCCAGATAGACTTGCGTTGATTTCTCTATCAATATAATCTCTAGCACAAAGCCCAACTTCTGAAAGATATTGACAAGCTGCGGCGGTACTTAAATTTTCACCAGAAGCTAAGGAAATCAAATCATGCACTGTAACTCCCTTAAAACGAACAGGTTGTTGAAAAGCAAAACTAATGCCTGCTTTTGCTCTTTCTGTAATGGAAAGGGAAGTAATGTCTTGTCCATCTAATAAAATTTGTCCACTTTGTGGAGTAAGAATGCCTGCAATCATTTTTGCTAAGGTAGATTTTCCTCCACCATTTGGTCCAGTGATAACAACAAATTTGTTATCTTCTATTACTAAACTGATATTTTTTAAGATACCCTCTTTTCCTTCAGCGGAATAGGATATATTCTTTAATTCTAACATAATTGTTATTCCTCCCTAATAAAGGTGTTTATTTAAAATACAATATTATCTATAACTTCTAAAATTATAACAATTTTACTAGGAAAATGCAATCTTTTTTATAATGGAGTGTGTGGAGAGAGAATGATGTATAAGATTGACAGTTCTAAAATTTTTATGTTTTTTCAAAAGCTAGTAAATAAAAGGAATCCATAGACCTTTCTGTTTGTTATAGACAAAAAGTTAACCAAAAATTTCTATTTTTATACTAGGATAAAAAGCATAGGAATAGAGTAGGAATATACCTACAAATAAAGGAAGGTATTTTTTATGATTTATTTTTATCAACATTGTGATGTTTTTCTCTTTTTACAAATATTTTCTGTTTCTGGGATTTTCCTGCTTGTATCCTATACTTTCACAAAGCTACTATCTATTTTTTTAAAATTAATTACATATCACGATTTTTTTATGTAAAATGTAAGTAGATTTATACTTTTTTAGATATACTATCTGAACAAATGTTCTCCTAAATGATTTGTGAATTTTATATAAAGTATATAAAATTATCTAAAAAATAGTGTGGACTTTATATGTTTGATGTGTTAGTATAAAAAAATCATAAATATAATTGAGATAAAAATTATATTTTTGTACAAATTACACAAAACATGTTATAAGGGGGAATTTTTTTGAAAATAAAAACAGCAAAATTATATGGAATGTTGTTATTATTAACCAGTGTTAAAAGTACAGTTGTCTTTGGTGCAACGGATATTACAGGGCATTGGGCAGAAAAAACAATTATGGAGTGGCAAGACAGGGGGAAAATTAGTGGATATGAAGATGACACATTTCGACCTAATGCTTCCATTACAAGAGCAGAATTTATTCATTTGCTAAGTTCTATCATTACACTAGAAAATAGTGCTCCTGTGCATTTTAATGATGTTATGGAAAATGATTGGTTTTATCAAGATGTAATAAAAGCTGCGGGAAATCATATCATTGCAGGATTTGAAGACAATACTTTTCACCCGAATGAAATCATTACAAGAGCACAGGCGGCATTGATAATAAAAAATGTTTTACAGCTTCCTGATACAGTAGCTTCTGTTCCTATAACAGATGATGCAGAAATTCCAGACTGGGCAAAGGCTGCTATTTATACAATGTTACATACCGGTTATTTATCCGGCTATGAAGATGGTAGTTTTGCTCCAAACAAAAGCATGACAAGAGCAGAAGCAGTTTCTATGCTCAGCCGAATAGAAATAAATCAAAATACAAATGAATCCCTCCTAAGTACAAATCAAAATACGAATGAAGCAAGTCAAAATACCAATCAAAACCAAAATTCTCAAAATACGAATCTTCAAAACCATTCAAAAAATACCGTTTGGGAAAGAGATAACAGTACAAGTTCTTACAAAACCCATAAAAGAAAAGAAGAAGAAAAAAAATCAGAGGAAAAGCAAGAAATTCTTATAACAAAAGATAATGTTGCTGATTTTTATGGAAAAACATTAGAAGATAATGTAAAAATAGTAATAAATTGTGATAATCTGGAATTGTTAGATATGACATTAAACGGAAAAACAGAAATTATTTTTGACAATTCAGAAACAATTTTTACAGAGCAAACAAGTGAGATGCCTATTTTATTTCTAAAAGGTAGTACGAAAATAAAGGATATGGTTGTTTCTGCACCGATTATGATAAAATCAGAAAATAATGTCATAGAAACTTTAACAGTAAAAGAAAAAATAACGATATCTGGAAATACAAATGTTGTCCATTTAAAGTGTTTGGAGCATGTTGAAAAAGAAAAAAATATTTCCATTTGTTTAGAAGGAAATGTAAATTGTAATATTGAAATTCCAAAATCAATAACAGTAGAAAACATCCATCTTTCGGAACAAGCGCAAGCTCATATTGTAAATAAGGGAATTTTAAAAGAACTATATTCTTTTTCACAACATCTTGGCACAACTGTTATAAATCATGGAGTTATAGATAGCCTGATTGCACTGAATACAGAAACTATTACAGCAGAAAATGTAGCTGTAGAACCTGCTATATTACAAAGCATTACAGTTCTTTTTGAGCCATCTCAATTACATTACAAAGAAGGAGAACATTTTTCCCTTTCGGGTATTTCATTATTTTTACAATATCAAAATAATATTACAAAAGTAATGGATAAAATTGAGGATTTTTATTTGTATCATATTCAAACAATTCCTGAAAACAACATGATTTTAACAGCAAAGGAAGATAAAAAAGAAATAACAATTTTAGGTGACAATGTTTCTACAATGGCTGGTTTGCTTGAAGTGGAACATATACAAGGGGGAGAAGATACTGAAAAAGTAGAAAATGAGGTGAATAGGGAACCACTTTCTAAGTTGATTCAAGATTGTAAAATGATGTTGCAAGATACTATTATCAGCGATACAGGGAAAGATATTGCTTTAGGGAAATATTATATTAATCAAACAGAATTTCATTTATTTGAAACAGAAGTTATTTTATCAGAGGAGTTCTTATTAAAACAAGATATTACACAAAAAGATGTTCAGCAACAATGTGATAAATTACAGTTAGCTTTACAGAATTTCCAACAAAAAAGAACTTCTCAAATGATAGTACAACCACCTATTTTATCTGTGAGCAATACAAAACCAGAGTATGATGAAAATGTTATATTTACGATAGATAAAAAAGAAAATACAAGATATTACTATACACTTGATGGAAGTGAGCCAAGCATAGAAAGTACAGAATATATAGAAGAAGTCATATTATTTCATCCAGAAGATACCCATTCTGTTACCATAAAAGTGATTGCAATAGAAAATGAAGTTTCTTCTTCTGTGGTTGAAACAACAGTTGTTTATCCGATGCCAATAGAAAGTGTTTTCTTTTCTGACTTTGAAGTACCTTCCATTGGAAAAGAAGTTTTTGAGATTTCTTTAGAGGAACAAACAAAATGTGAAATAGAGCAATTTTGTTGGAAAAATGGAGAAGTAGAAGTGGATTATTTTGAAGGTGAAACGGTTTATAGTGTGGATATTATACTAAAGGCAGCAGATGGGAACTACTTTTTTGAATCAACTGTTTTGGAAAATCTTCCAGAGGAAAAAATAATAGATAAGGCTATCGAAAGAATAGATATAGATAAATTGCATGTTGTACTTACCTTTGAAGCAACTCCACCTTATCCTACGGAAGAAATGGCAAAAGAAAAATTAGGAGAGTTAGCAAAATTTTCTGTTTTGGTAGATGCTTCTAAAATAAAGGACGAGGAGTATTGTACACAAATAATATCAGAATGTGCACAGGAGAAAATAGGAAAAGATTGGATAGTTACTTTTGAACCCAGACAACTTTTTTTATTTGGTCCTTTAGAGGGTGCTTTTTCTGGAACATTTACAATAACGAGTGTGATAGATGATTCTATATGGATAACTGCAGGAATAGATGTTACCATAAAGGTGGAAGATGACAAAGAAAGATAGGAGTAAAATATTCCTATTCAGCTTGTCAAAAAACCTTGAGAGTGTTATCTACACTTCGTTCCGGTCGGCGCTGAACGCATGTCCGCTGGACATGCAACGCCTCTCAAACTCTCACTTCTTTCTTGAAAGAAAGAAGCAAAGAACTTTTAGTGGAAACTTCGTTTCCTTAAAAAGGATTGATTTTATAAGGAAAAACGCTAGTTTTTCCATGAAAGTTTTTTGTCCAACTTTTTTTTAAAAAAGTTGGTGGGTGTGGATGAAACCCACAAAAAAAGACTTTATTGACAGATTGGATAGGAATAAAATATTCCTATTAAAATTTTGTTTTTTCCAAAAAAGTATGATAAAATAAAAAGCAAAAAAACTCTATTCTGGAGGAAATTATGGAAAATATACAAAAAAAAATAGGAATTATAGGTGGCGGACAGTTAGGAAAAATGATGATACAAGAAGCAAAAAAAATGGGGTTTTATGTTATGGTACTAGACCCTACAGAAAATTGCCCTGCACATACTTTAGTAGATGAGCATGTTGTAGCAAAATTTGATGATAAAAAAGCAATTCGTTTTTTAGCGGAAAAAACAGATGTTGTAACTTATGAGTTTGAACATATTGATGCGGAGATTTTACAGACACTTGAACAAGAAGGAAAAAAGATATATCCTACTGCAAAAAGTTTAAAAGTAATACAAAATAAATACACACAAAAAAAATTGCTTTTAGAGCATGGTTTACCGATTCCTTCCTTTTGTAAAATTCTATCAAAAGAAGATATGATAAACGCAGGAGAAAAATATGGTTTTCCCTTTATGCTAAAAGCATGTACAGGTGGATATGATGGAAAAGGAAATTTTGTAGTAGAAAAAAAAGAAACAATACCACAAGCATATGAAGCATTAGGAAACGGAACCTTAGAATTGATGGCAGAAAAATTTTTCCCATTTATTATGGAAATTTCTGTACTTGCTTGTCGAGGAATAAATGGTGAAATACAGGTATATCCAGTGGCAGAAAATCTTCATAAGGATAGCATCTTAGATGAAACAAGAGTTCCAGCAAACATATCAAAGCAAACAACACAAAATGCAATGGATTTAGCAAAAAAAGTAATGGAAGTGTTTGAAGGGGTTGGCATGTTTTGTGTAGAAATGTTTGTAGATAAACAAGGAAATGTGTCTGTCAATGAAGTAGCACCAAGACCTCATAATTCAGGACATTATACCATTGAAGCATGTATTACGAGCCAATTTGAACAACATATTAGAGCAATTACGGGGTTGCCTTTGGGTTCTCCTGCATTATTAAAACCAGTTGTTATGCGCAATTTGTTAGGAGAAGAAGGAAGTACAGGGAAAAGCTATGTTTTTGGTGCAGAAAAAGCCTTATGTATTCCGGGAACTTTTTTGCATATATATGGAAAAGAAGAATCCAAACCCAAAAGAAAAATGGGACATATTACGGTTATCGCAGATAGTGTAGAAGAAGCTGCTCAAAAGGCACAAAAAGCGAAGAATGCTGTTCAAATTTATGGAAAAGGATGAATCCAAAAGAGGGAACCTTTTTAGAAATAAAAAGGTTCCCTCAGTCTGTCAATAAAGTCTTTTTTTGTAGGTTTCACCCTTAGCGAAACGCTAGTTTCGTATTAAAGTTCTTTGAGGAGTTTGAGGGCTAGCCCTCAAGGTTTTTTGGCAAGCGGAAACTTTTTTTATAATTGATTATATTTATAAAAAGAATTGTACAAATTAATAATATTTATGGTATAATATCAAATTGGAGAATTGTAAAAATTCCCTTTTTTTTATGAAAGATACATGATTATGCCAAAGAGGTGTGGAAAATATATGCCAAAGAATGGAAAATATAAAACAAAAAATCAAACAGAACAGCGTTTTGGAGACAGTATGGTAGATGAAGTAATACTAATTATTATTGTAGGAATTTGCATTGTTGTATTAATTAGTCTACTAACAAGAAAAATGGGAATTTTAGGGGGCGTGTTAGGGGATACCTTAAAAGGGTTGTTAGGGATTAGTAGTATTTTATTTCCCTTGTCAGCCATTGCCTATTGTTCTTGGATGTTGGGAAGTGAACGGAAAAAAAATAGAGAAGTACGCATGATAGGCATAGTACTTTTATTAATTACTATTAGTGCCTTAGCCCATATTATTAATCCTATTGAAACGTCTATTATGGATAGTTTTGCGGAAAAATTACATTCTTATTATCAAGAGGGAGCATTTAATAATGGCGGATTATTTGGTGGGGTGTTAGGCGGCAGCATTATGAAAGCATTTGGTAAAATTGGTGCGGGTATTCTTTGGACTGCTATTTTGCTGGTTTCTGTAATCATGACAACTGGAAAGTCTCTTTTTAAAGAAGTAAATAATGTAAAAAGTAAAAGTAAACAATATCGTGAAAAAAGAATCAAAAAAGAAGTACATATCCAAGAAGTGCCAAAAAAGCAACCACGTATCCAAGAAGTACCCAAAAAACAAGCACGTATCCAAGAAATGCCAAGAAGGCGAGCCACAAAACCAAAGCCAAACATGAAAAAGAAAAAACAACCGAAAAGTGATTTTAATATTTTGCTTTCTGCAAATGAAGGTTATAACCAAAATAAACAAGAAATACCAGTTGTGCAGGAAACCATATTTAAACCAAAACCAATGGAACAAACACCAACTGGACAAATTCCTAAAGTACCAGTTATTTTTGATTATGGCAGGGAGGAAATAGAGCAACCGGTTACAGAACAGTTGGAACAACTTCCTTCTGAAGCAGAGTTGGAAGCACAAAGATTAGAAAAAGAAGAACAAAGAAGACAAAAATTAGAAAAAGAAAAATTGAGAGAACTAGAAAGAAAAAAACAAAGAGCGTTAGAAAGACAAAAGCAAATAGAATTATTGAGACAACAAGAACTGGAAAAATTACAAAAGAAAAAACAGGAACAAGAAAAAAGCAATATAGCCGAAAAAGAGGAGGAAAAACCTCCCAAGAAACAGGAAAGCGATACAGAGGATATTGCTGATGTATTGGCACTTTTAAATAGCATTCATTTTGAAGAAGAAACAGAAGAAGAACCGGAAGAACCAAAAGATATTATGGAAATTATAGAGGATTGGGCGGAAGAAACAGAAGAAAAAAAAGGCTTAACTTTATTTTTAGCGGAAGAAGATGAGGAAAAAAAAACGAAACAAATAGAACAAGATGAAGAAGAACAAAGTGAAAAAAAAATAGAAGAACCACAAAAAATACAAGAAGAAATAAAAGAAATAGAGCAAATAAAAAAGCAAGAATATATGTTTCCTCCTTTTGATTTATTGAGTAAAAAGGAAGCAATACAAAGTAATGAATCTAAATCCGAGATGCTTGTCAATGCAAAAAAATTGGAAGCTACCTTAAAAAGTTTTGGGGTAGATGCAAAAGTGGTACAAATCAATAAAGGTCCTACAGTAACAAGATATGAGCTTTCTCCTAGTCAGGGTGTAAAAGTAAGTAAAATTGTTAATTTAGCAGATGATATTGCATTAAATTTAGCAGCATCTGGTATTCGTATGGAGGCACCAATTCCGGGAAAAGCAGCGGTAGGGATTGAAGTTCCTAATAAGCAAACACAATCTGTTTCCTTAAGAAGTGTTTTGGAAAGCGAAACATTTCAAAAATTTGATTCTAAATTAGCCTTTGCCTTAGGAGAAGACATTACAGGACAACCTGTTGTAACAGATATTACAAAAATGCCTCACCTTTTAATTGCTGGTGCAACGGGTTCTGGAAAAAGTGTTTGTATCAACACTTTGATTACAAGTATTCTTTATAAGGCAAAACCAGAAGAAGTAAAATTACTTTTGGTAGACCCTAAAGTGGTAGAATTAAGTATTTATAATGGTATTCCCCATTTATTAATCCCTGTCGTAACAGACCCAAAAAAAGCAGCAGCAGCTTTAAATTGGGCAGTACGGGAAATGTTAGCAAGGTATCAGGATTTTGCAGAAAATGGTGTGCGTGACATCAAGGGATATAATGCCATGAAACGGGAAAAAGGGGAAAATGATTTAATGCCTCAAATGGTTATTATCATTGATGAGTTGGCAGATTTGATGATGGCGGCACCTGGGGAAGTAGAAGACTCTATTTGTAGACTAGCACAGATGGCACGTGCTGCTGGTATGCATTTAATTATTGCAACACAAAGACCTTCTGTTGATGTCATTACAGGTGTGATTAAGGCAAATATTCCTTCTCGCCTTGCCTTTGCTGTATCTTCTGGCATAGATTCCCGCACCATATTAGATATGACAGGAGCAGAAAAATTACTTGGTAAGGGTGATATGCTGTTTTATCCACAAGGAACCAGTAAACCAGTAAGAATACAAGGTGCTTTTTTATCAGATAAAGAAGTGGAAAGTATTGTACGCTTTGTCAAAAAAGATGGGGTTACAGGGTATGACAATGAAATGATTGATAAAATTACTTCTACTGAAAAAACAGAAATAGAAAGTACAGATGAATTTTTTGATAGTGCTGTAGAATTTGTGATACAAAAACAAAAAGCGTCTACTTCTATGTTACAAAGACAGTTCCGCATTGGTTATAACAGAGCAGCTAGATTGATGGAGTCTCTTGAAAAAAATGGAATTGTAGGGCAGGAAGAAGGAAGTAAGCCAAGAAAAGTGCTTTTGACAAAACAACAATGGGAAGAAAGAAAAAATACAGAATAAAAACATGAAAATAGTACTTTCAAGTTTGTTAAACAACCTTGAGGTGTAAGCCCTTAAATTCCTCAAAACCTTAATGCGAAACTAACGTTTCGCTAAAAAGATTGATTTTATGAGGAAAAACGCTAGTTTTTCCAATAAAGTTTTTTGTCCAACTTTTTTTTAAAAAAGTTGGTGGGTGTGGGTGAAACCCACAAAAAAAAGACTTTATTGATAGACTGTTTCATTTTCTTAAAATGATTGATTTTAGAAAATAATAGTTTTTCTACAAATTTCATTAACTAGAAGGTATCAAAAGAGTGCTGTTATCAATATAACATTACCATTTGTTTATATTCAAAATCAGGTGTATAAGAAACAAAGATATTTTTTTGAGGTATTTTGTCTGCAACATAAAAATTGTAAATGTGAAGATTGTAGTACCAATTTCCTGTGTCAAGGTCTATTGTACGGTCATTCCATATCATACGCCCATACTGGTTTTGTTTTAATACAAAAGCAGCTTCATTTAGACAATCTTTTCTATAAAATGGAGATTGTATATTATGGTAATCTTTATTGTGTCCTCTCCGATAGGGAATACCCTGATGATAGGAAAAACAAATTTCATATTCCTGTTCCTTTTGACAAATTGTAACATTTGGTAAATTTATTTGTTTCGTAGAACAATAGCAAAAAACTTTTTTTCTTGAATGAAATGTATTTAAAAATTGAGTGTTGTATTGATAAAAAGATTGATAATGTAATAGGATATTATCATAAACATCTATTTGTGGGAGCGGATAAGCCATAGAAAATTGTTTCCGTGCATTGGCACCTTTTGAGTCTCTTTCCTTTTTGTCCCAGATAAGTTCTATGCTTTGTATTAGTAACATAAGATTCCCCCTTTTTTATATTTATACTATCATAATTAAAATATTTTGTACAATCAGATGGAAGGAAATATCCTATGTCAAATATGCTTACACTTGATTCAAAAATTTTAAATGGTGAAAGTATCCAAATGAATAATGGATTAACAGATGTTTTTATCAATGTGCTTGTGCTAAGTGGTTCTAACATAGCACAAACGATTGACCAAAAACGTCTGATTGTATGGCTGGCAGAAAAAGACCAGAGCAAAGTAGGGATAGGTACGGTGGGATTTGATATTTGTGATATGCCATGGAATGTACAAACCTTTGACCAAGATAAAAATTTTTTGATAAAAACAGTATTAGGAGCAAAAAACAGATTGCTATGGGAATGTTTAGATTACAGACCAAATGAGGAAATACTTTTTCCTTGTCTTGATAAATTTATTGTGTTACTCTCTCAAATGGATAAATATGATGTTCAGCCTCAAATATTACAGGAATGGCTGGCAGAAGAAGGGCTGACTTTTCAAAAATGCCCGAAACATCACGCATTTCTTACTTATTTTGGCTGTCAAATCTGTAATAATAGTTGACAAGATAATCCATTTATAGTAACATGATTTTAATGTCATATGACTGACGGAAGTGGAATAAAACCACGTGGAGTATGACAAAATAATGCCGACCGTCTGGGCAAAGTGCTCAGCCTGTCGGTTTTTTTGTAGGTAGAAAAAACAAAGGAGGATTTTTTTATGAAAACAGATTTACAGATTGCACAAGAGTGTACCATGGAACATATTGAAAAAATTGCACAAAAAGCAGGGATTCCAACAGAGTATATAGAATGTTACGGAAAATATAAAGCAAAAATTAGTAGTGAATATTATGATAAAATAAAAGATAAAAAAGATGGAAAATTAATTTTAGTAACAGCGATTAATCCAACACCAGCAGGAGAAGGAAAAACAACTGTTACCATTGGCTTGACACAAGCATTACAAAAAATGGGTAAAAATGCCATTGCAGCATTAAGAGAGCCATCTCTTGGACCTTGTATGGGAATAAAAGGGGGAGCAGCAGGAGGCGGCTATGCACAAGTTGTACCAATGGAAGATATTAATTTACATTTTACAGGAGATTTGCATGCCATTACCACTGCAAATAATTTACTTTCTGCCATGATAGACAATCATATCCAACAGGGAAATGCTTGTAATATTGATGTAAGAAGAATTGTATGGAAACGTGTTTTAGATATGAATGATAGAGCATTACGCCAAATTGTTGTTGGATTGGGTGGAAAAGCACATGGTATACCTCGTGAAGATGGATTTCAAATTACAGTTGCTTCTGAAATTATGGCAATTTTCTGTTTAGCAAAAGATTTAAAAGATTTAAAAGAAATGTTAGGCAAAATTGTAATTGGTTATACTTATGATGATAAAGCAGTAACAGCACATGATATTGGTGCAGATGGTGCAATGACAGCCCTATTAAAAGATGCGTTACAACCAAATTTAGTACAAACACTGGAAAATACTCCTGCATTGATTCATGGTGGTCCTTTTGCTAATATTGCACATGGCTGCAACAGTGTAAGAGCAACAAAAACAGCCTTAAAATTAGCAGACTATGTTATTACAGAGGCTGGATTTGGTGCAGATTTAGGTGCAGAAAAGTTTTTTGACATTAAATGCCGCAAAACAGGTTTAAAACCAAATGCTGTTGTATTGGTTGCAACGGTAAGAGCCTTAAAATACAATGGCGGTGTTGCAAAAGCAGATTTAAGTAAGGAAAATTTAGAAGCGTTAAAAAAAGGCTTTGTAAACTTGGAAAAACACATTGAAAATATACAAAAATTTAAAGTACCAGTTGTAGTGACCTTAAATCATTTTGTGGCAGATACAGAAGCAGAAGTTGCTTATGTTAAAGAACGTTGTGAAGCATTGGACGCAGATTTTGAGGTGGCTCATGTATGGGCAGAAGGTGGTGCAGGTGGGCAGGCTTTAGCAAAAAAAGTATTGCATACCTTAGAAAACAAAAAAAGCGATTTTACAGTGTTATATCCAGATGAGTTAAACATTGAACAAAAAATTAATCAAGTTTGTAAAGAAATCTATGGAGCAGGTACTGTAAACTTTACAGCAGCAGCGAAAAAAACATTAGAGCAGATTAAAAAATTAGGTTTTGAACATTTTCCGGTTTGTATGGCAAAAACACAATATTCTCTTTCTGATGACCCAAATGTTTTAGGTAGACCAGAAGGCTTTACAGTAACGGTCAAAGAAATTAGAATTTCTGCTGGTGCTGGATTTATAGTAGCACTGTTAGGTGATATTATGACAATGCCGGGACTTCCAAAAGCACCTGCTGCACTTAACATTGATGTTGACGACAATGGTAATATAATAGGTTTATTTTAAAAAAATGTTATTGTGGACGTCATCCACACCTGCAAATTTTTGCAGAAAAAGCAGCGTTTTTCCGATAAAATGAATGCTTTTAAGAAAATGTAGTGAGGATGGAGTTCGCAAGGTTTTATAATATGGAGGTTATATCATGGCAAAAATAATAGATGGAAAAGCAATTTCATCAGAAATAAAACAAGAAGTCAAAGAAGAAACAGAACAACTACAAAAAAATGGTATTTTTCCTTGTCTTGCTGTTGTGTTGGTAGGAGAAAATAGTGCATCAAAAGTATATGTCAATAACAAAAAAAAGGCTTGTGAGGCTTGTGGGATTGCTTCCCTTTCTTATGAATTGCCAGAAACGACAACAGAAGCGGAATTATTAGAATTGATTCAAAAATTAAATGTAGATAAAAAAATAAATGGTATTTTAGTGCAATTACCATTACCAAAGCACATTGATGAAACAAAAGTAATCTTAGCAATCTCTCCTGAAAAAGATGTTGATTGTTTTCACCCTCAAAATGTAGGTGCACTGCATACTGGTGGAAAAGGATTTTTGCCTTGTACGCCCGCAGGCATTTTAGAGTTAATAAAAAGAAGTGGTTATGATATTACAGGAAAAGAATGTGTTGTCATTGGACGAAGCAATATTGTAGGAAAACCAGTTTCTATGCTTTTATTAAAAGAAAATGGTACTGTTACCATATGCCATTCTAAAACAAAAAATTTACCAGAAGTATGTAAACGTGCAGATATAATTGTAGTAGCAACCGGAAAAATAAATACCTTAACGAAAGACATGGTAAAAGAAAGTGCGATTGTTATTGATGTAGGCATGAATCGAAATGAAGAAGGAAAACTTTGCGGTGATGTAGATTTTGAAAATGTAAAACAAAAAGCAGAAGCAATTACGCCAGTTCCCGGTGGGGTAGGACCTATGACGATTGCAATGCTTATGAAAAATTGCTTGACAGCGGCTAAAAATCAAGCGTAATATGATAAACAAAAGACCTTGAGAGCAATTTTCTCAAGGTCTTAACTAAAAGCAAGGAGGGTTTTTATGCTAAGCACAGTGGCGTTTACTTCGTTAGGCTGTGATAAAAACAGGGTAGATAGTGAAGTGATGTTAGGTATATTATGCAAAAATAATTTTCGCATTGTAACAGAAGAAGCAGAAGCAGATTTTATTGTTATTAATACTTGCTGCTTTATTAAGGATGCTTTAGAAGAAAGTATTGAAACCATATTAGAGATGGCAGAATATAAAAAAACGGGTCGTTGTAAAGGATTGATTGTGACAGGCTGCTTAGGACAGCGGTATCAAAAAGAAATTTTTGAAGAAATGCCAGAAGTAGATGCTGTCATTGGTACAACTGCCTATGAATCTATAGCAGAAGTAATCAAACAGATTTTGCAGGGACAAAAGACAATTAAATGTTTGACGGATATTAACCAAGCGATGACAGAACAAAATGCAACCCTTCGTATGCTTTCCACAGCAGGATATTATGCTTATTTAAAAATTTCTGAAGGCTGTGATAATCATTGCACTTATTGTGTGATACCCAAAATGAGAGGAACACACAGAAGCCGTTCTATAGAAAGCCTTTTTACAGAAGCAGAGTATTTAGCAAAACAAGGAGTAAAAGAATTGCTGATTGTGGCACAGGATACTTCTATTTATGGAAAAGATTTATATGGAGAATCTAAGCTACATATCCTTTTAGAGAAGCTTTGTAGGATAGAGGGCATCGAATGGATAAGGCTTTTATATTGTTATCCCGAAACATTGACAGAAGAAACCATTGCTATTATGGCAAAAGAATCTAAAATATGCCATTATATTGATTTGCCAATACAACATGCAAATGATGCAGTATTAAAAAGAATGGGTAGAAAAAGCACCCAAAGTATTTTAAGAGAAAAAATAACAAAATTAAGAAAAGCTATGCCAGATATTGCAATACGAACAACATTTATTGTAGGTTTTCCACAGGAAACAGAGCAGGAATTTCAAGACTTAATGAATTTTACTCAAGAAATGAAATTTGATAAGTTAGGTGTTTTTACGTATTCGCAAGAAGAAGGAACACCAGCAGCTTGTATGGAGCAGCAAGTAGAAGAAGAAGTAAAAGAAGATAGAAAAAATAGGATTATGGAACTGCAAAAATCTATTTCTGCACAAAATTGTCAAAAAGAAGTGAATACCATCAAAGAGGTAATTGTAGAGGGAAAATTACCACAAGAAGATATTTATTGTGGTAGAACAAAAAAAGATGCTCCTGATATTGATGGACTTATCTTTTTTTCTTCAGAGGAAGAATTACTTTCTGGTGATTTTGTAAAAGTGCATATCAAAGAAGCAAGTGACTATGATTTGATTGGAGAGGTGAAAAATGAACCTAGCGAATAAGTTAACAACAATGCGTGTTGTATTGATACCTATTTTTTTGCTTGTTTTATTATCCCCTTTGATAGAAGAACCATTCCATCGTTATATTGCAGTAGCTATTTTTATTGTGGCGTCCCTTACAGACTTTTTAGATGGATACATTGCAAGAAGTAGAAATATGGTAACAAATTTTGGAAAGTTTATGGACCCTTTAGCGGACAAATTGCTGGTTTGTTCTGCATTGGTTGCTATGGTAGAATTGGAAGATTTACCAGCTTGGGTTGTTATTATAATATTAAGCAGAGAATTTGCCATTACTGGATTTCGTACCCTTGCAATGGAGGCAAACGTTGTAATGGCAGCGAGCTGGTGGGGAAAAATTAAAACAACAACACAAATGATAATGATTATTATTGTGTTGCTTGATATAGATGGTATGGAAACATTGGAATTAATCTTAATTGCATTGGCGACATTTTTTACTATTTTATCTGGTATGGATTATATAATAAAAAATAAAAATGTTCTAAAAGGATAAAAAGAATGGGATAAAAGGAGGATTTTTATGAAAGCAGAAATTATTGCAGTTGGCACAGAGATATTATTAGGAGACATATTAAATACAAATGCGCAATACTTAGCCTTACAACTAGCAGAATTGGGAATTGATGTACATTATCAAACAGTAGTAGGGGATAATCCGCAAAGATTAGAAAATACAATATTTCATGCTTTTTCCAGAGCTAATATTATTATTACAACGGGCGGACTTGGTCCCACAGAAGATGATTTAACAAAGGAGACGGGTGCGAAATATTTTGAAGAAGAACTAGTTCTTGATGAAAGAGCATTAAAAAGAATAGAAAGCTATTTTAACAAAACAGGAAGAACTATGACAGAAAATAATCGAAAACAAGCCTTTGTTCCCAAAAATGGTAAAGTGCTTTACAATGATAATGGAACTGCACCTGGTATTATTATAGAAAAAAATAATAAAATTTTAGTGATGCTTCCCGGTCCACCAAAAGAAACTGTACCAATGTTTGAAAAACAAGTAAAGCCTTATTTAGCACAAAAACAAGAATATACTTTTGTGTCACGTGTTCTTCGCATTGCTGGGGTAGGAGAAAGCAGCATGGAAACAATGGTAAAAGATTTAATTGATAGCCAAACCAATCCTACCATTGCACCTTATGCAAAAGATTCTGAATCTATCTTACGTATTACTGCAAAAGCAAAAGATGAACAGGAAGCAGAAAAAATGATTGCTCCAGTAGCAAAAGAAATTTATCACCGTTTTGGTCATGATGTATATGGAGAAGGCGAGACAAATATGCAGACAGTGGTGGCAGAACTTTTGATACAAAAACAAAAAACGATTGCAACCGCAGAATCTTGTACAGGGGGAGCGATTGCTTCTGCATTGGTAGAATATCCGGGCATTTCTTCTGTCTTTTTAGATGGCTGTGTGACATATTCCAATGAGTCTAAACAAAAAAGACTTGGTGTAAAAGAGGAAACTTTACAAAAATATGGTGCGGTTAGCCATGAAACAGCAAAAGAAATGGCAGAAGGTGTAGCAAAAACAGCAGGTACCAATATTGGGTTAGCAACAACAGGAATTGCGGGCCCAGAGGGTGGAACAGAAGAAAAACCAGTTGGGTTAGTATATATTGGTTTAAGTATAGATGGTATGACACAAACAAAAGAATGTCATTTTATCGGAAATCGAGAAAAAATACGTACTAGAGCAGTTTATACAGCACTGGATTGGTTGAGAAGGGAATTGTTGAAATGAAAAAATACAAAGGCGATATCATGCTATTGTTAGCAGCAGCAATCGGCGGAACAGGCTTTGTATTTATGAAATACCTTTTAGAATGGCAGTTTACTGCTTTCCAAATTATTACAATCCGTTTTTTGATAGCAACAATATTGTTATGTATCATTTATTGGAAAGAAGTAACAAAAATTACAAAGCAGGAATGGAAAGAGGGGGGAATATTAGGCGTCTTTTTATTTTTTGTTTTTATGTTGCTTACAGTTGGCTTGCAATATACAACCCCTTCCATTAATGCTTTTTTAACTTCTTTGTCAGCGGTAGTTGTGCCTTTTATTCTTTGGGGAATGTTTCATATAAAACCAGATAAGACTTGTTTTTTTGCGATTGCATTAACCATAATAGGAGTCGCCTTACTTTCGGGTACAAACCATATAGAAGGGAATATAGGTATGTTATTGCCATTGGGTGCTTCTGTAGCATTTGCCTTTCAAATGACGTTGATGGATAGGTTTTTACAAAAAGGAAATGCACTTCATTTAGCATTGGTAGAACATATAGTTGTGTTACTGCTTGCATTTGTTGTAACGTTGGCACAACAAACACCACTTCCTCCTATCACATTGTCAGCATTAAATTATTTTTTTATTTTAGGAGCATTTTGTACAGCAACTTATTTTGTGTTGCAATCTTTTGGACAAAAAATAACAAAACCTTTTAATGCAGCACTTCTATTGACATCAGAGTCTGTGTTTGCTTCTATTACAGCAGCAATATTGTATGGGGAACGCTTATCTTTTAGAGAGTATACAGGATGCTTTCTAATGTTTTTTGCAGTAATTTTAGCAGAAAAAACTGCTTTTCTTGAAACAAAAGAATTTTGATAGCTTGTGAAAAAACCTTGAGGGTTAGCCCTCAAACTTCTACTTCTTTCTTGAAAGAAAGAAGTAAAGAACCTTAATGCGAAACTAGTGTTTCACCAAAAAGATTGCTTTTATAAGGAAAAACACTAGTTCTTCTAATAAAGTTTTTGTCCAACTCTTTTTTAAAAAAGTTGGTGGGTGTGGGTAAAACCTACAAAAAAAGATGACAGGTACAAAAGAAAATAAAAAACAATGGTTGACGAAAATCAAATTTTGATTTATAATAGAACATAAGTTCGATATAACAGAAAGGGGATTCTATCATTATGGCAGACAAAAAAGGTGCTAAAAAATTTGAAGAAGTAAAACCGGAAGATAAACAAAAGGCTCTGGAGGCAGCGCTTGCCTACATTGAAAAGCAATTTGGAAAAGGTGCTGTCATGAAGTTAGGTGACAGTTCCTCAAAAATGAATGTAGAAGTGATTCCTACAGGTTCTTTGAGTCTTGATATTGCTTTAGGAGTTGGAGGTATTCCAAAAGGTAGAATTATAGAAGTTTATGGTCCAGAATCTTCTGGTAAAACAACCATTGCTTTGCATATGGTGGCAGAAGTACAAAAACAAGGCGGAATTGCAGGGTATATTGATGCAGAACATGCCATGGACCCAGTATATGCCAAAGCGCTTGGTGTAGATATTGATAATTTATATATTTCACAACCAGATGATGGAGAACAAGCGCTTGAAATCGCTGAGACAATGGTAAGAAGTGGTGCTATTGATATTGTTATTGTGGACTCTGTTGCAGCATTAGTACCACGTGCAGAAATACAAGGAGAAATGGGAGATTCCCATATGGGACTACAAGCAAGATTGATGTCACAAGCTTTAAGAAAATTAACAGGTATTACCAATAAATCAAAATGTTCTGTTGTTTTTATTAATCAGCTTCGTGAAAAAATTGGTATGACATTTGGAAATCCAGAAACAACAACCGGTGGTAGAGCATTAAAATTTTATGCTTCTGTTCGAATTGATATTAGAAAATCAGATGCACTCAAGCAAGGAGATTCTGTTATTGGAAATCGTACCAAAGTGAAAATTGCAAAAAATAAAGTGGCTCCTCCTTTTAAAACAGCAGAATTTGATATTATGTATGGACAAGGGGTTTCTAAAGAAGGCGATATTTTAGATTTAGCAGCAGAAATAGATGTTATTAATAAAAGTGGTGCATGGTATTCTTATAAAGAAACACGGATTGGACAAGGAAGGGAAAATGCAAAAATTTATTTAAAAGAGCATCCCGAACAATGTAGAGAAATTGAAATGGAAGTAAGAAATTATTACCATTTGCCAGTAGATGGAGAAATGATTGCTGTGTCAGAAGAAGAAACAGAAGAAATGACAGAAGAAATAGAAATGGAAGATACAGAAACTACAGAAAATTTAGAAACGGAAGAACTGTAATTCAAAAAAGAAAAAGTCTCAGCTTATATTATAATAGATGAGGCTTTTTTGATGTCTATAAAAGAAACCTTTGACTATTTTTCATTCTCATTTTATAATAAATTGAAAAAAGGTGGTGAAAAAAATATGAAAAAAATTGCAATTATTTTCCTTTCTTTCTTTTTCGCTTTTTTTAGTACAGGCTGTGTAGTGCAGGAAAAAGTTAAAAAATTTGCTACGGATTGGAAAGCAGATGGTAGGGAATATGGGAAAGAAAAAGTATATTCTCCAGATGATATTGTGGAAACAGCATTTTTTAAGCTAAAAATAAACAGTATAACAACAGAAAGCGAAATTGAAGGTTATGTTCCAGAGGATGCTGCTCATCAATTTATTGTGCTAAATGTGACAATAGAAGACACAGACAAGAATTTTGAAAGTATTAAAATGCTTTGTGATGATTTTGAATTAACTTGGGCAGAGTTAGAAGGAGAGACAACATTTCCAGAATATCAGTTTTATGAGGAGCAATTACCAGATAATTATGACTTAACCTATGGGGAAAGCAAAACCGGAAACTTAATTTTTATTACACCTAGAAATGTAACAAATTATCAATTAAAATATTATGAATTATGGGACGATAATTTTGTAGGAAATACATATTATGTTAATTTTGATATAGAACAATCAACCAAATAAAAGGTAACCAGAAAGCAGGAGGAAATACCTGCTTTTATTTATTTTTAAATCTCCCTTTTGTTTGATGTTGTTTTTTGGATAAATAGTTTGGTTTTTATCTGAAAATTTCAGGAAAAGTTCTTTTTTTATAAAAATTTATGTTATTGTGTTATATAAATGCAAGTTGCAGACGATTTGAAAATAGGGAGGGGTTTGATTGAAAATCACAGCAATTACGCAACAAGTACATCATCCAGACAGATATTCTATATTTATAGATGATAATTTTGCTTTTGGTTTGATTATGCAAGATATTCTTTATTTTAAATTAAAAGAAGGAGAAGAAATTTCACAGGAAAAGTTTGACTTTATACAAAATGAATTAATCTATGTTCAAGCACAGGATATAGCATTACATTATATTGGCTATAAAATGAGAACCGAAGCAGAAGTTCGTAAAAAATTATTAGAAAAAGAGTTTACAGAAGAAATCATAGCACGTGTGATAGAATTTTTAATTGCATATCATTATGTGGATGACATACAATATTGTAAAAGCTATGTGAAACAAAGATTAAATTGTAATCCAAGAGGAAGTTATTTGTTAAAAATGGAATTGAGACAAAAAGGCATAAAAGAAAGTATCATTTGTAAGACATTAGAACAAGCAAATATTAATGAGATGGATGATGCTATTCGATTATTAGAAAAAAAATGTGCTCGTTTAGATACGATTGATGAAAAAGAAAAAAAAAGACTTTTTGGATTTTTACAACGTAGAGGATATTCCTATGATATAATAAAAGAAGCCTTTTCCTATATCTTAAAGCAATAAAAGCAAATGGAAAGGATTTGATGTGTATGGCTTTTTATATTGGAGAAATTATGAAGTTAAGGCGAGAATTCCAAGAGGCTCACCAAAATGGAGAATATATGGAGGCAATCGCCTTGGGAAAAAGGATATATGATTTATACAGAGAAAATAATGATTGCAATACCATGGAGTATGCCATTGATGTAAATAATTTGGCGATTGCATTTGATGATGTTTGTATGTATGAAAAGGCACAAAAATATTATAAAGAAGCTGCAAATTTAAAGAAAGAAATTGGTGGAGAATGCAGTTCTTATAGTGATACTTTAAATAATTTAGCAATTACTTATAGTAATATGGCAAAATATGAAGATGCTATTACCCTTCAAAAGCAGGTTTTAGAAATCAGAGATAGATTACTTGGTAGAGGACATGAAGACTATGTAGCAAGTTTATATAATTTAGGAAATGCTTATGAAGATATCAAGGAATATGACAAAGCGATAGAACTACACAATAAAGCACTTTTAAAAGGGCAAAGATTGAACACGGTTTCAAAAATGGATTTGGCAGATATCTTAACAAGTTTAGGGCGTTCTTATGAAAAACAAGGAAATTATAAAAAAGCAGAAAAAGTTTTAAAAAGAGCGTTGGACATTTTAAAAGTGGAACGTGGAGAAGAAAGCCATTATTATATGATGAATCTTTTGCGTATGGCGACAGTGTGTGAAAGAGCAGGCTTATTGGATAAAGCAACTTCTTATTGCGAAAAAGCAATGAAAATTAGAAAAAAAGTGGTTGCAGAAAGCCAGCTAGAATATATTACAAACTTGAATAGTCTTGCTGCATTATATACAAAAAAAGAAGACTTTTCTCGTTCTCTTGAAATCCATCAGCAAGTACAATCCATTGTGAAAAATCTTTTAGGAGAACATCATACTTTTTATGCAGAATGTTTAAACCATATGGCAATGGATTATTGTGGTTTAAAGGACTATGTAAAGGCATTGCAATATAATGATATGGCACTAGATTTAAAAAAACAACTTATGGGAGAAAAACATGGACAGTATGTTTTAAGCCTTTTAAGTAAGGGAACCATTTTAGATAAAAAAGGGGACTATGAAGAAGCAATACAATGTTATCAAAAAGCGTTAGATATGAGAAATGAGTTATATCAAGGGAAAAGTATTGCTTGTGCAGATACGATGCTAGCAATGGCAAGAGTATACCTCCATAAAGGAGAAAGTGAACAGGCAGAAGATTGTTTATTGCAAAGTAGAAATTTAAGAAAAGAGTTAGAAGAAACAGATGATGTTGCTTATGTATTAAACTTGGAAATGCTGGCAGAACTTTATTATAACAAAGAGCAAATTCAAAAGGGAATTGATTGTTGTAAGGAAGCATTAGAAATTCAAAAAAATTTATTTGGAGAAAATCATCCTAGTTATGCAAGAGTATTAGCACATTTGGGGAAATTATATACTGCAATAGAGGATAAAGAAAATGCTTTAGAAGCGTTACAAAAAGTAGTAGATATTGAAGAAGAAACTTTAGGAGAAGAAAACATCCGCTATAAAATGAGCATGGAGATATTAGCAAGAGTTGCCTATAAAAGTGGTGTGTATGAATTGTCCATGTTGTGCTGGGAAAAATTATATAATATGAATTTTGAAGAAAATGCAGAAAAAAGATTTGCCTCTGCAAAACTAGAACTTTGGATGGCAAGTTGTTGTTTACAGTTAGAAAATCCATCAAAAGCAAAGGCTTATTATGAAAAAGCAATGGAGAAAAAAGAAAGCTGTGGTATAGAAGCTGACCAAGAATGGGGGCTTATGATAAAAACATTTCTTTTGACACTAGCTAGAAAAAATCAAGAAAAACTTCGAAAAGAAAGAATAAAAAAAGAAGAACAAAAAGAGAAAAAAAATTTTGGAGAACAAGAAAACTCTTTACTTTCTTTTTATGAAGAAAGAGTGGAAAAATTTGGAGAGCAGGATTTGCAGGCATTACAGTGTTGTATTGACTTAGGTGATTTTTATGGGGGAATTGGAAAATATGACAAAGCGTTTTTTTGGCTAGAAAAAGCAGAAAAACAAGGAGAAGGGCATATTTATGAGGAAGCACTTAGAAAATTAGGAATTTTATATCTTTTGGCAAGGCAGTATGATAAGGCATTTGAAAAATTTACACATGCTGTTGCCTATCAAGAGGAATATGGTTCTACAGAAGGAGAGGAATATTGTATTTTAATGGGGTTAATGGGTGATTTTTATTTTACCCTTAAAGAATTAGAAAATGCCTTTTATCATTATGAAATATGGCATAAGCTATTTCATGGAAAAATTTTAAAAAATCAGTTGTATTTGGAAAGAATACAAAGAATGGGAAAAATGGCAGAGCGTTTCAAAAAAGGAGGACAAGCAAGTATTTATTATAAGGAAGTAGTAGAATATATTAGACAACATCAAGAAGATGGCTTGGATTTAGCAAAAGCTCTGTTAAAATCTGGAGAGCTTCTTTTAAAGTTAGACCAAGAGAGCGAAGAAGGAAAAGAAAACATTGAGGAAGCTATTGAAATATTTGGGAAAGAAAAAGGAAAAGAAAGCAGAGCATATGGAAAATTGATGAGTAAATTAGGTGTTTTCTATGTTTCTTTGGATAAAATAGAAAAGGGTATTACTTTTTTGGAACAAGCCTATCAAATACAATGTTCTTATGAACAAGCAAAAATATTGAGTAAAAAAGGATATGATATTTTGCTGAAGTATTTGAAAGAAGAAAAAAATAATACAAAGTATCAACTTGTAAAAAAAGGAAAACCTTTATATTAAATTGTATGAAGATGCAAATGTCCAGAATTTTATAGAATTTTTTATGAAACTATTGACAGATTTTATTGCTTATGATACCATAACGGAGTGTTTAGCCGCACGGAGAGGTTACAAATTTCTTCCAGAAATACCATATCCGGCGAGTATCGTTATGAGGAGGTGTACAAAGTGTACGCAATTATTGAAACAGGTGGAAAACAATACAAAGTAGCAGAAGGTGACATTATCAGAGTAGAAAAATTGGCTGTTGCAGAAGGGCAAGACTATGACTTTGATAAGGTACTTGTTGTTGCAAAAGATAGTGATGTGACTGTAGGCGCACCTTATGTTGCTGGTGCAAAAGTATCCGCATCTGTATTAGGTGAAGGAAAAGAAAAAAAAGTTGTGGTTTATAAATACAAACCTAAAAAAGGATTCCACAAGAAAAAAGGTCACAGACAACCTTTTACAAAATTACAAATTAAAACAATTTCATTGTAATTTATATGATAGAGGCAGTCATATATCATAGAAAAAAAGAACTTTGTGGATACCGCATTTCAGGACATGCTGGTTTTGCACAGGCGGGAGAAGACATTGTTTGTTCCGCTGTATCTATATTAGCAATTAATACAGTTAATGCGATGGAACAATTAACATCTATGCCTTTTCGCTGCGAAGCCGATGAAAAAAAAGGTGGTTATCTAAAAGTGATGTTTTCTGAGATAGAAAAAGGAATAGACCAGGATGCCGCATTATTGTTAAAAGCAATGGTATTAGGCTTAGAAGATTTAGCAAAAGAATATAAAAAATATATCCGATTAAATTATAAGGAGGTGTAACGATATGTTAAGATGTAACCTTCAATTTTTCGCTCATAAAAAAGGTGTGGGTTCTACCAGAAACGGACGTGACTCCAAAGCCAAAAGATTGGGTGCAAAACGTGCAGATGGTCAGGTGGTAAGAGCCGGCAATATTTTATACACACAAAGAGGAACAAAAATTCATCCAGGTGTTAATGTTGGAAAAGGTGGAAATGATACCCTTTTTGCATTAGTAGATGGTCGTGTTAGTTATGAAAGAAAAGGCAGAGATAAAAAACAAGTTTCTGTATATCCAGTGGATTTAGCAGTGGCTGAATAAAAAAAAGTATGGGGCTTCGAATGACGAACATTTGAAGCTCTATTTTTTCATATAAAAGTAAAGAGAGGTGAAAAATATGTTTGTAGATAGAGTTAAAATTCACATCAAGGGCGGAAATGGTGGAAATGGTATGGTTTCGTTTTATAGAGCAAAATACATTACACATGGTGGTCCAGATGGCGGTGATGGCGGAAAAGGTGGTGATGTCATTTTTGTGGGTGACAGCAACATGAATACCTTGATGGATTTTAGATATAAGCGTTCTTTTAAAGCAGGTAATGGACAAGATGGCGGAAAATTAAATTGTTTTGGAAAAGGTGGAGAAGATATTATCATTAAAGTACCAGTTGGTACCATTATTAGAGAAGCAAATTCCAATAAAATTATGGCTGATATTGCAAAGGATGGAGAAAAAAAGGTAATTATCAGGGGAGGAAAAGGTGGCAAAGGAAATCAGCATTTTGCAACCCCTACAAGACAAGCCCCTCGTTATGCAGAACGGGGACAAGTGGCAAAGGAATATGACATTATACTGGAACTAAAGCTGATTGCAGATGTTGGCTTGATTGGATTTCCAAATGTTGGGAAATCGACTATATTATCTATGGTAACAAATGCGAATCCTAAAATTGCAAATTATCATTTTACTACATTAGCACCGAATCTTGGTGTGGTACAAAGTAGAATCGGTGAGGATTTCGTATTAGCAGATATTCCGGGATTGGTAGAGGGAGCAAGTGAAGGTGTTGGTTTAGGACATGAATTTTTAAGACATGTAGAAAGAACAAAGGTGTTTATTCATGTGGTAGATGCGGCAGCCTTAGAAGGGGATGACCCTGTAGAAAACTTTAAAAAAATCAATCAGGAATTGATGGAATATAACCCAGAATTGCTCAAACGTCCGCAAGTCATTGCTGCAAATAAAACAGATATTCCAGAAGCACAACAAAATGTACTTCGTTTAAAAGAAGCTTATGAAAAAGAAGGTTATCCAGTGTTTGCTGTTTCTGCAGCAACCAATCAAGGGCTTGATGCTATGCTGGAAGAAGTCGCAAAGATATTAAAAAATTATCCAGAAGATATTATATTTGAACAGGATTATGAAGAATATCAAGAAATTGAAATCGATAAAGAACCATTTAGCATTGAGGTTTTTGAGGACAATTATTATGTAGTAACAGGTACAGGTGTTGAAAAAATGATTGGTTATACCAATATTGATACCGAAAAAGGATTTGCTTTTTTCCAAAAATATTTAAGGGAAAAAGGAATTATTAAAGCATTAGAAGGAAAGGGAATTCAAGAGGGAGACACAGTAAAAATTTATGGATTGGAATTTGATTATTATAAATAAAAAATTGAGATTCATAAAAGTGGAGAAGAAACAAGCTGGAGAAATTTTGTTTTCCTGTAATATCGTTATCAATTCAAGTGATTACAATAGAATGAAGCAAACATAATTTGCGGGAGGAAAGTATGTTAACAAGCAAGCAAAGAGCTTATTTAAGAGGGATGGCAAATAGTTTAGATAGCATTTTTCAAGTGGGAAAAAATGGAGTAACACCAGAATTAAGAGATGCTGTTGACAAGGCACTGGAAGCAAGAGAATTAATAAAAATGAATGTCTTAGATAATACTATGACAGGAGCAAAAGAAGCAGCAGGGATATTGGCAGACAGAACAGGCGCAGATGTTGTACAAGTTATTGGCAATCGCTTTGTTTTATTTCGCCAGTCAAAAAAGAAACCAGTGATTGCATTGCCAAAATAATGAAAAGAGTGTAAATGTTATGAGAAGTGATATTAAAAATTTTAAACATTGTAAAAGTATTGCAGTGATGGGAGGAACCTTTGACCCTATCCATTATGGACATTTAGCAACAGCAGAGGCAGTTCGACATCGTTTTAAAGTAGATAAAGTGATATTTATGCCTACAGGAAATCCAGCACATAAAACAGATAAAATTGTAACACACCATGAGCATAGGTATTTAATGACGGTATTAGCAACGATGAGAAATGAAAATTTTGATGTATCTCGTATTGAAATTGAGCGTCCTGGTATTACGTATACCATTGATACGATTGAGGAACTAAAAAAGTTATGTCGTCCAGATGCACGTTTATATTTTATTACAGGCGCAGATGCAATCCATCAAATTTTTACATGGAAAAATGCAGAAAAACTGTTGACTATGTGCGATTTTGTGGCAGTCACTCGTTCTGGTTATGGCAAAAATAAATTGTTTGATGAAATAACAGAAATCAGAGATAAATTTGCTAGTCGAATCCATTATATGGAGGTACCGGGCTTGGAAATTTCATCTTCTGATATTAGAAAACGAGTACAAAATGACAATCCTATTAAGTATCTTTTACCGCAGGAAGTAGAAGATTATATTTATAAATTTGAATTGTATACCAGTCCGACAGAAAAAGAGGTAAATTTTATGTTGACAACAAATGTGATGAAAGAAAAATTACAGTCTGCATTATCCGTAAAAAGATATATCCATACCATGGGTGTGGCAGAAGAAGCCATGAAATTAGCAGAAATTTATGGTACAGCACAGGATAGAAAAAAAGCAGAAGTTGCAGGGCTATTACATGATTGTGCGAAAAATTACCCTAATGATTTGAAAATGCGTTTGTGCAAAGAATATCATGTGCCATTAGATGAAGTTTTAAAAGAACAAAAGGACTTGATACATCCTTTTTTAGGAGCAGAAATTGCAAAAAGAGAATATTTGATAGAAGATGAAGACATTTTAAATGCCATTCGATACCATACAACTGGTAGAAAAGAAATGAGTTTATTAGAAAAAATTATATTTTTGGCGGATTATATTGAACCAAACCGAGAAACGTTTGATGGCTTGGAAGAAGCAAGGAGATTGTCTTATTTAGATTTGGATATGGCAATGCGTTATACCCTAGAACATACGATATCTTATGTTAAGGAAAGAAAATTAAAATTGCATCCACTTTCATTGGAAGCATTAGAATATTTTAAAAATAAATAAAGGAGGAAGTTGTGTGGAAGCAGTAGAAATCACAAAAATTGTACAAACAGCGTTAGAGGATAAAATGGGAGAAGATATTAAAGTATTGGATTTAAGAGGAATTTCCAATATTGCAGATTATTTTGTGATTGCAAGCGGAAATAATGTCAATCATTTAAGAGCAATGGCAGATGAAGTAGAGCAAAAATTATTTAAAGCAGGTGTAAAACTGCACCATTCTGAAGGTTATAGTGTTGCAACATGGATACTTTTGGATTTTGGAAATATCTTAGTGCATTTATTTAACAAGGAACAAAGAGAATTTTATAGTTTAGACCATCTTTGGGGAGACGCCAAAAGAGTGTAAAAAAAGAGCATTCGGTTTAAAAAAGTAGTTTCTATGTGAATTTGACAAAAATCAGAAGTTTCTGGAGGAACTTTTTTCTTTTGTGAAAAGTTCCTCCTTATCTACAGTTCACTTTCGTGGTTGCCCAGCACAGTAACGAAACAAAAATTTCGTACAAAGTAAGTATAAAAAGAAAATATTATCATTAAGAACGTTTATTTGCTCTTTTGTTTAAACCTGCTTGTCGTTCGTTGGACTGTTTGAGCCAGTCTTTCATTTTATCTTCAAAATCAGAAGAAGTGGTTTGTGGTTTAAAGTAGTCATCCGAAGGACGAATGGTTCTGTTTTCATAGTTTGACTTATTTTCTTTAGAACGGAAATTTTTTTCATAATGTGGTTTTGATTTTGGAGGGGCAGGAAGTGCTTCCCGCATGGAAAGAGAGATTTTGTTGGAGGCCTCATCTACAGAAAGAACTTTTACTTTTACAATATCGCCAACAGAAACATGGTCATTGATATCTTGTACAAAGGTATTTGCTACTTGTGAAATATGAACTAATCCTTGTACTTTTTCACCCAATGAGACAATTGCACCAAAGGGTTTGATGCGTAATACTTTACCTTCAACAATATTACCTACTTGAACTTTTTCTGACATTAAATTTTACACTCCCATTCGATTTAATCATAGTTTTTTTGTTTTATAGTCATTCGTATCGTATTCATTTACCGTAACAAGTATAACATGATTTATACAAAAATACAAATAATTTTATAGGCTTTTTTTGGAGGAAAATGGAATGAAAAAAAATGATAGAATCATATTAACCATAGAAGAAGTAGCATTTCCGAATAAGGGAATGGGGTATGTAGAGGGACATAAAGTTATTGTAAAAAATGTTTTGCCAAAACAAGAAGTTGCGGTACGTATAAAGAAAAAAAGAAGCAGTGGCATAGAAGGACAACTGGAAGAAGTATTAAAAAAATCTCCTGTAGAACAACGATCAGAATGTCCCCATTTTTCACTTTGTGGCGGTTGTACTTATCAAAATATGAAAATAGAAGCAGAAATTGCCTTAAAAGAAAAACAAGTAAAATCTTTGTTAGAACAGGCTGGCATTGTTGTGGAAAGTTGGGAAGGCATCGTATCTTCTCCTAAACAAAAAGGCTACCGTAATAAATGTGAATTTTCTTTTGGTGATGAACAAAAGGAAGGTCCCTTAGCTTTGGGAATGAGAAAAAGACAAAGTTATTATGAAGTTGTTACATTGACGGACTGCAATATTGTAGATAAGGATTATTTAAAAATAATTGAAGCAACCTTAAACTTTTTTCAAAAAAGAGAAATTCCTTTTTATCATAAAGCACGTCATGATGGTGTTTTGCGTCATTTAGTCGTTAGAAAGGGCGAAGCAACTGGAGAAATTTTAATTAATTTGGTAACAACATCCGAGGTGAATTTTTCCTTAGAAGAATATCAGCAGGAATTGTTGCATTTAAGTTTAGAAGGAAGCATTTGTGGTATTTTACATACTAAAAATGATAGTTTAGCAGATATTGTACAAAGTGACCAGACAAATATAGGATATGGTAGAGATTATTTGTTAGAAAAGTTGTTTGACTTGGAATTTAAAGTAACAGCATTTTCTTTTTTTCAAACCAATTCAAAAGGCGCAGAAGTGTTGTATGATATTGTAAAAGATTTTGCTGGAGAAACACAAAATAAACTGGTGTTTGATTTATATTGTGGAACGGGCACGATTGGACAAATTATGGCGAAAAAAGCAAAAAAAGTTATCGGAATTGAATTAGTGGAAGAAGCTGTTGCCGCAGCAAATGAAAATGCACAAAGAAATGGATTATTAAATTGTACTTTTCTTGCAGGGGATGTACTTCAAAAGGTAGAAGAATTAAAGGAAAAACCAGATTTAATGATAGTAGACCCACCAAGGGATGGAATCCATCCAAAGGCGATTGATAAACTGATTGCATTTGATGCACCAGAAATCATTTATGTTTCCTGTAAACCAACTTCTTTGGCAAGAGATTTGCAAATTTTTCAACAAAATGGCTATGCTGTCAAAAGGGTGAAATTGGTGAATCAGTTTCCAAGAACAGTCCATGTAGAAACGGTAGTAAGTATGAAAAAATGATTGTAATATAAGGAGAAATCATAATGTTAAACATCAATATGATAACAAAAGGCGCTATCAATCAAAATTCTATTTTATCTATGAATGTGGCAAACCCTGAGAGCGTAAAAAATCAAAATAATATACAATTTATCAATTTTTTAAAAAATAAGCCATCCACTCCTATTTTGCAAAATATAGATACAAAACAAGTAGTACCTAAATTATATCATAGTATCAAAAAAGGACAAAAAATACCTATTTTATCAAGTAATATCATTGAGGCATGTTTTGGTTGGAATACGATGGATAACCGTTGTGATGTTGATGTGTCTGCTTTTTTGCTTGGAAAAAATGATAAGGTATTAGGAGATGATTGGTTTGTATTTTATGGACAAACAACAAGTCCTGATAAAAGTGTTACATGGGAACAAGCAACAATAGACCGGCAAAAAATAAAAATTGATATTAGAAAAATTCATCCAAACGTGCAAAAAATTGTATTTGTGCTAACGATTAATGAAGCTTTGACACAAAAATTACATTTTGGAATGATGAAAGATGCTTATATCAGAATTATGGAAAAAGAAAATGAAATAGCAAGTTTTATGATGACAGAGTATTATAATAATGTTATTTCTATGATGATAGGGGAATTATATTTATATCAAGGAAAATGGAAATTTAATGCGATTGGAGACGGGATTGCGAAGGATTTAGAAGGGCTATGTCAGTGGTATGGTGTGGAAGTAATTTAATGTATTAAAGAAAGAAGGGGAATGTATGTTAAAATTTGAAACATTAAATGAATTAACCTTAAAAGTAACTTGTAAAGGAACGGATGAATTAATTGTAAAAACAGGTGCTTTTATTGGTGGAGAAAACAATGGATATAAAAATTATAGATTTGAAAAGCTATTACTTGGACCACAGCAGGATATTGGACAAGCATTGTTTGGTTCAATTAAGCGCCGTGTAACAGGGGAAAATATTGCCTTGACAAAAGTACTATTAAGTGGTGACAGCGTTACATATTACGCAAATCATGGACAGCATGTTGTTGTATACCAGCTTGCACCGGGAGAAGTGCTTTCCATTGAATCTGAAAATATCCTTGCTTTTACTTCAGAATGTAAATATGACATTCGTTTTATTGGCAGTGGTGTATTATCTCAAAAAGGGCTTGTAACTTCTACTTTGACAGGACGAGGACAAAATTCTTATGTAGCTATTTTAGTAGATGGAAACCCGCTTGTATTGAGTAATATTAATACGGGGAATACCTTGGTTGTTGACCCAGATGCAGTTGTGTGTTGGGTTGGAAATGGACCTTGTGACCCAGATATTAAAATGGATGTTAATTGGAAAACATGGATAGGACAATCTTCTGGAGAGTCTTATACCTTTGAATGGGGGGGACATCAAAGGGTATCTGTTATTGTGCAGCCAAATGAAAGAACAGGCGGTATTCGTGTTAGTATGGATTAAAAAGAAACCTTGAGAATTTTATCCCTTACGGTGAAAGGATAAAGTTCTCAAGGTTTTTTAAAAAATGATAGATTTTTTGATAAAGTCGTTGACTTAGAGTAAACTCTAAGGAGTATAATTTAGGATAAGATAAAAGGAAATACAACAGATAAAGGAGGAAGGTTAAATGATTTATAAAAATTTTAAAGATTTAAAATTATCTGCACTGGGTATGGGTTGTATGCGTTTACCATTGGTAGATGGAACAGATGCGAACATTGATGAAGCAAAAACAGCAGAAATGGTTGCTTATGCAATGGAAAAAGGAATCAACTATTATGACACTGCATGGGGCTATCATAATAGAAATTCTGAGAAAGTTATGGGAAAGGTTTTAAACAAATATCCTAGGGAGAGTTATTATTTAGCTACAAAATTTCCCGGTTATGACCTTTCTAATATGGGAAAAGTAAAAGAAATATTTGAAAAACAACTTGAAAAATGTCAGACGGATTATTTTGATTTTTACTTATTCCATAATGTATGCGAAATGAATATTGATGCTTATTTAGATGAAACTTATCAAATACATACTTATTTAATAGAGCAAAAACAAAAAGGAAGCATCAAACATTTAGGATTTTCTGCACATGGCAGTTATGAAGTTATGAAGCGTTTTTTAGAAAAATACGGTAAGGACATGGAATTTTGTCAAATACAGCTCAATTATATTGATTACTCTTTCCAAGATGCAAAATCAAAAATAGAGCTTTTAAAAGAATATCATATTCCTGTTTGGGTTATGGAACCATTAAGAGGTGGGAAACTCTGCAAACTTTCGGAAGAAGAAATAAAACCATTAAAAGACTTTAGAAATATAGAAGCAACAGAATGGGCATTCCGGTTTTTGCAAAGTATTCCAGAAGTAACGATGATACTTTCTGGTATGTCTAATTTAGAGCAAATAAAACAAAATATTGCAACCTTTGAAACCGAAAAACCACTAGATAAAACAGAAATGGAAGCTTTATTATTGGTTGCAGATGGTATGTTAAATGGAAAATTGCCTTGTACAGCTTGTCATTACTGTACTAGTCATTGCCCTCAGCAATTAGATATTCCAAGAATTTTGGAGCTTTATAATGAATATAATTTCACAGGTGGCGGATTTATTGCACCTATGGTCATTGCAACCATTCCAAAAGAAAAACAACCGAGTGCTTGTATTGCTTGTAAAAGTTGTGAAGCTGTTTGTCCACAGCAAATTAAAATAGCAGAAGCAATGGCTGATTTCACTGCAAAATTAAAATAAGGAGATAAACTATGAAGATATTATTGATAAATGGTAGCCCTCATACCAAAGGGGCTGGTTTTACTGCTTTGTGCGAAATGGAAAAAGTTTTTCAAAAAAATGGTATTTCTACAGAAATTGTACAAGTAGGTAAGGAAGCTGTGAGAGGATGTATGGCTTGCGGATATTGCATGTCACATGGCAAATGTACTATAGATGATATTGTAAATGAAGTAGCACCAAAATTTGAAATAGCAGATGGTATTGTTGTTTCTAGCCCTGTTTATTATGCTTCTGCTAATGCTACTTTGATTGCATTTTTAGATAGACTTTTTTATAGTACCCATTTTGATAAAACAATGAAGGTAGGGGCAAGTGTTGTAACAGCTAGGAGAGGCGGTTTATCTGCTACATTTGATGAATTAAATAAATATTTCACCATTTCTGGTATCCCTGTTGTATCAAGTCAATACTGGAATAGTGTGCATGGTAATAGTGCACAAGAAGCAGCGCAAGATAAAGAAGGATTACAAACCATGCGTGTGTTAGCAGAAAATATGTCATTTTTAATAAAGAGTATTGCACTTGGAAAAGAAACATATGGTTTGCCGGAAAAAGAGAACAGAATTGGAACAAATTTTATTCGATAATGGCTAAGAGGTGATAAGGTGAAACGTTGCATTGTAGTATCTGGAATCGTTTTTTAAAATAATTATAAAGGAGAATGAATATGGCGATTCCAGATAAAAGATATCCTCGCACAGGGGATAAACAAACAATTTATTTAAAAAATGTGATTACAAATCCTAATATTATGGTTGGGGAATATACAATGTATTATGACTTTGTAAATGACCCTACCTTATTTGAAAAAAATAATGTGTTGTATCACTATTCTATCAATCATGATAAATTAATCATTGGAAAGTTTTGCTCGATTGCTTGTGGTGCTCATTTTTTGTTTAATAGTGCAAACCATACCTTACATTCTTTATCAACCTATCCTTTTCCTCTTTTTTATGAGGAATGGGGATTAGAACAGGAACATGTTACTGATTCTTGGGATAATAAGGGAGATATTGTTATTGGTAATGATGTTTGGATTGGTTATGAAGCGGTGATATTGGCTGGTGTTACAATAAGAGATGGTGCAATTATTGGAACACGTGCAGTCGTTACAAAAGATGTACCCCCTTATAGTATTGTAGGTGGTGTGCCTGCAAAAGTGATACGGAAACGTTATGCAGATAATGTAATTTTTGAATTACTAAATATAAAATGGTGGGATTGGGACAAACAAAAAATTGCAAGAAATATAAAAGCAGTACAATGTAGTGATATCGCATTACTTAAACAGGAGGAATTTTTGTGAATTATCGTAAACTTGGTAAGACAGGTTTAGAAGTGAGTGAAATTGGTTTAGGCTGTGAGGGTTTTTTAGAAAAAGAGGAGAAGTTTGTAAAAGAAATGTTTGCATTTGCTTTGGAGCAAGGCGTAAATTGTATGGATATGTATAGTCCAAATCCTACATTACATAAACATGTAGGAGCTATTATCCATCATCAAAGAGAAAAATTTATTTTGCAGGGACATTTGTGTACCATATGGCAAAATGGACAATATAAAGCAACACGAGATATAAAAGAGGTCAAAATCGCTTTTGAAACAATGTTAGAAAATCTGAATACAGATTATATTGATATTGGTATGATACATTATGTAGATTCTCTCAAAACATGGAAACAAATTGCAGAGGGAGAAATTATGGAATATGCCTTAACATTAAAAAAACAAGGCAAAATAAAACATATTGGTATGAGTAGCCATAATCCCATTGTTGCCTTAGAAGCAGTCAATAGTGGTTTGATTGAAGTATTAATGTTTAGTGTCAATCCTTGTTATGATCTGTTGCCCGGTGGTGAAGATGTGGAAACTTTATGGGCAGAATCTAGCTATCAAAAACCTTTGTTTAACTTGGACCCCGAAAGAGAAAAATTGTATGAAACTTGTCAGCGTTTAGGAGTAGGGATTACAGTAATGAAGGTCTTTGGTGGAGGAGATTTACTTTCAGAACATTCTCCAGCAGGAAAGGCAATGACACCAAGTCAATGTATCCATTATGCTTTAACACGTCCAGCAGTAGCAACCGTTTTTTCTGGTGTGCGTTCTATGGAAGACTTAAAAAAATCCTTGTACTATGAATCTGCAAAGGAACAAGAAAAGGATTATGCTGCTGTTTTCGCTACTTTTGATAAAATTAGTTGGCAAGGACATTGTATGTATTGTGGACATTGTGCTCCTTGTCCAAAAGGAATTGATGTGGCATCTGTAACAAAATTTTTGAATCTAGCAAAAGCGCAGGGAGAAATTCCTGAAACAGTTTATCAACATTATATGGCACTTGGGGCAAAGGCAGGAGATTGTATTACTTGTGGTTCTTGTGAAAAAAGATGTCCTTTTGGTGTTGCTGTTATAGAAAATATGAAACAAGCTCAAACTTTATTTGGGGAATGAAGTTGTGAATGTTAATTAAATATTAATGGATTTCAGTATTGCATTATATACAAAATGAGGTATAATAAATATAGCAGTAAAAATTATTTTACAAAGAAAGGAGGATTTTATTATGCGCATTCAAAAATTGCTGGTAATAGGAGCAGCTGCTGTATTATCATCTGCTTGTTTTGTAATCCCAGCTTTTGCACACGGACATCACGGAAGAGCACAAGCGTATACAAGTTGTCCAGCAGTTTGTACAATAGAAAGTTGTACTGAAGTAGGACGTCATACCCATGATGGTGTAACTTATTGTGGTTATAACCATAGCAGTGGATATTGTGATGGTTCTTGTGTTACAACAACAAATTATGGTGGACATCATGGTTGCTGTCGTTAATGAAGAATAAAGGTAAAAAGATAGGTGATGGATTGCCTATCTTTTTCTATAAAAAATTTATTTGCTTTCTTATTTGACAAATGGAAAATAAAGGTGTATACTAAATAATAAATTAATTTGATTTTGTCTTGACGCGGGGTGGAGCAGTTCGGTAGCTCGTCGGGCTCATAACCCGAAGGTCGTTGGTTCAAATCCAGCCCCCGCAATTTTAAAAAAGTCTTAGAATTCAATGGTTCTAGGGCTTTTCTTTTTTTGTAAAATTTCTTTTTTTGGTGGTTTCTACCCCAACTGTACCCCAACCTATTGTAAATGAGTCTTTTGCTATGATATAATAATGAAAAAAGGGGATATTTTTTATGCAAAGAATGAAGACTTTGAAAGAAATTAAAGAAGAAGATGAAAGATATAGAAGAGAGAAAAAAGAAAGGGAAAAAAAGGAAAAGGAAGAAAAGAAAAAATTAAAAAATCATAATAAAAATGATGATTATTATTTTGAAGATGAAGAAGAATATAATGATGATAATTATTGTGCAATAAAAGAAAAAAGGACTCTTAAGAAAAAAGAAGTAAAGGATTTAAAATGCTTTCGATATTATGATAAAGAGTTTATTTACTCTGTTTTTTCTTATTGTTTATTATCTAATTTAGTATCACTATTAAATATCTATTTAAAACCTAATGTTATTTTACATATAACTACAAAAGAAGCAGATACTTTACAATACTACAAAAATTTGTTGAATGATATACTTTTTCTTTGGGGAGATAGTGTAGAAAGCTATTCTGTAGAAAATATAAGAGATATAGAGGATATTTTTGTAAGATTAAATGCTTCTGAAGATAAAATGATTGTTTGGAATATACAAGACAGTTCTCATATTCAGCCAATAAAAACAGAAATAAAAAAGATACATAATAGTTTAAAAAATAATTTATATCAGTATTGTGACTATCCATTTACAGCGTTACCTCTTATTTATTCTAGAGGGTAAACCTAAACAATTGAGGGAAATTTTGGTATTTTAATAAAAACTACTGCAAGCTCTACCAATGATAAAAAAGAAAACAGTAGTTTATC
>CAJTZO010000021.1:15201-45019 GCA_910583755.1 uncultured Clostridia bacterium | reverse complement strand
GATTTTTGACTTGTGCAATCAAGATTGTCCAGCTAGTAAACATTTCCGGCTTGGCGCCAACAGCCGCCAAGATAATGGCTATCAGCCCAAACCAAAAATAAGGGTTTTTTACTCTGACTTTCCAATTAATCCTCATACTTTTTCCTTCCTTTCTTCTAAAATACTGATTCTATTTTCATGATTAGTAAGCTGTTCATCTTGCTTATCATTATGCGCCCAGATTTTAACATGACTATCATGATTATGGTTCTCAAACTTTTCCATGCGTTCCTCAAGCGTTTGACAAGTATCATTTAGTTGTGTAATGGTGTTCGTTAGCTTCATAATTGGCTTCGTCACGGTTGCTACAAGCCCCACCAATGCAATGATAACTGTTAGTATCTCCCACTCCATTTCCCTCACCTTCCTTTTTTCTATCATACCCTTGATAGAATCTCAAAAAGTCTCAATCATAATTTCTAATGATTAATTCTTGATAGTTCTTTTCTTTCCCTAATACATTTCCAATGTTATTACATCTTTCTACTTCCTCTATATTAAAGTCTTGATACAATTCTTTGATAAAGTCATGATTATTGTAAGAAAGTATAAACTTTCCTTTTATATTAGAAAGCATGTCCCTTAATAAAATATGTTGCTCTTTAACAAAAGAATATCCATCCATTTTATAATATTTTTCTGCTTTATAGTAAGGTGGGTCGCAATAGAATACAGTTCCTTCTTTGTCATACTGCTTTAGGATATGCGTAAAATCCTTATTTTCAATTACTACTTTTGCTAATCTTTTTCTGATATCTTCCATATCTTTAAAAAAATATGCACAATCCCGATAATTCCCACCATAACTAGATTTTTTTGCACCAAAAGATGTTCTAATCAGATAATAAAATCTTGCTGCCCTTTGTATTTCTGTCAAGCCTTTTTGTATTTTTATTTCCTCAAAGAATTGTCTTGCATTTAATAGCCATTTTAATTCTTCTTGTACTGCATTAGGGTGATATTTGACCATTTTAAACAAGTTCACTAATTCCCCATTAATGTCATTATAAACCTCTTGTTCTGCATACTTTTCTTTATAAAATAAAACCCAAGCTGCGCCACCAAATACTTCTACATATCTGTTGATTTTTTCCGGAAAACGCTCTGAAATTTTTTTTCTTAACAACTTTTTTCCACCCATATAAGGGATAAAACTGTCCATAAAAACACCTCTTTTACTACTCTTTTTTCCCTACAATCTTTTCATATTCTTCTTTTGTAAGTTTACCAAGTTCTACATATCTTTGTAATTGGTCTTTTCGTACAAAATTTCTTTCATATCTCTTTTTTAGTATCTCAAACATTTTTAATTTCCCCTTTCCTATATAGATAGCTCTAAATCTGCTAACTGTTGTGCTAAAAGTTGCCGCTCTTGCGCTGCTTCTAGGTTAGAAAGCTCTATGTCAGCAATGGCTTGCATCATAATTTCTGTATTGGATTCTACATACGGCATAGATATTTTTTCAACTTCTTCCCATCTACCATTCACATATTTTTTTTGTAATGGTGAGGGTTCGTTTTCTGTCAAAGGTATCATGTTTTCTTTTTTTACTTCACCAGACAAAAAAGAATCTGCAATACAAATATTATTTTTATCAATTTGTGCATATCTCAAAATAATCACCCCTTAGAAAATTCTATAATCACATAACGAAACCCTAAAAAATAATAGTTATATAAAGAGTCGACAGGAGTTAAGTCTCCCCATTGTGTAATTTTTGTATCGTATAATCTAACCTTCCACTCATATAGACAAGACGTTTTATAGTCTGTTTCTAGTGTAGGGTCTGCATATAGTAAAGAAGTACCTGCATTTACTGGTGCTATTTCTAGGTCTCTTGTAATCGAATCTGATGGTTCCAATGATACATACCCCCACTGCAAGCTTTTTATAAAGTAACCTTTTCCTAATTTATCCAAATATCCAGCCCTTGTGCTGGTATAGTCAGTCAATAGTTTATTTAGCTTTGCCATGATGGTTCCTGCGGTTGCACTTCCCCCAGTATCTCCTGTAGCCCCCAAATTCGCCAACTTATCAATATAGCCTGCTCTTGTACTTGTAAGCCGTGCTGCATTGGTATTAATGGTATTGATATAACCAGCTCGTGTACCTGTCCAATCGGTCAAAAGCTTATTTAGCTTTGCCATCACGGTTCCTGCGGTTGCACTTCCTCCCGTATCCCCTGTAGCACCCAAATTCGCCAACTTATCCAGATATCCAGCTCTTGTTGTTGTAAAATCGGTTAATAACTTATTCATCTTTGCCATTGCGGTTCCCGTTGTAGAAGTACCACCTGTATCATTGGCTGCACCCAAATTCGTTAACTTATCTAAATAACCAGCCCTTGTACTGGTGAGTCGTGTATTTAAGTTGGAAGCATTCGTATGGATAGTATCTATTTTTCCAGCTCTTGTTATAGTCCAATCCGTTAATAACTTATTTAACTTTGCCATGATAGTTCCTGTTGTAGAAGTGCCTCCTGTATTTCCAACTTGTCCTATCAGTGCTTTCATATCATCTAAAGTCAAATCAATTTTATGAATATCTGATTGCCTTACATTATTTACATTGGTAAAACCTTTTGCCATCTTATCACCTCTTATAGTATCATTTTAACATGGTTTTTATTTAACCTAGCCATAACATAATTGCGCTGTTTTTGTGACAGTACCTCTTTTACAATAAAAAAGTGTGTTAATTCTTTAATACTTCTACTTCTTTTTGTAATTGTTCTATCATTTGCTGTTGTTGCTGTATTGCTTTTATCATAGGCGCAATAAATTCTGTATATCCTAAAGAAAGCACATCCTCCCCACCATCCATTTTACTGTCAAGATAACCAGCAAAATCAACGCCTAATTCGTTCATAACTTCTTTCACTTCTTGCGCCACTAAGCCATAATGTGGTCTTTTCCTTGCTTTACTGCCATCATTGGGAGCTGTAAAATCTCTTTCTTTGCCTTCCTCAAAATACGCCTCACGGCTATTCATACGGTATTTTCTTGGGCGCAATTTTAAAATAAAATTTAAGCCTAAAGGGCTGTCCTCAATATCTAGCTTGTCACGTGCATCCGAACGAGTAACAAGTGCTTTTTGTACATAAACTGTAACAGCACTATCGCCGAGTTGTATTTGATTGGAACCTGTAACTTGTGAGTTGTAACCTAAACCAGTACAGTTAGCATAAGTTGTTAAATTGCAGAGTGCGTTATGCCCTACAGCTGTATTATTAATTCCTGTTGTATTTTCTACTAAAGCAAAAGACCCTACAGCTGTATTGCGGCATCCTGTTGTGTTTTCCGCTAAAGCAAAATACCCTACAGCTGTGTTATTAGCTCCTATTGTGTTTTTAGGTAGGACATAATACCCTACAGCTGTATTGCTAACTCCTGTTGTATTTTTATCTAAGGTACCGTATCCTATCGCTGTATTATCAGCATTTGTGGTAGCTCCTACCATTAAGCTGTTAATATAATTTTGTGTTATAACACCAACAATTGATTTTAAGGAAGGCACGATATAACTTGTTTGTTCCTTTGTGATTCTTCCTTTTGTATCAACGGTAATATTTGCAATAGGAATACCTGGATAAAAACCATAGGTACTATTGGTAATGGTAAAATATTTTTCTACATTATTTTCATAAATGACAGTTGTGGGGTTTGCACTTCCTGCTCCATATTTTACTTCACTGATTTCTGCCCTATCTTGCCCATTATTTGCACTTCCATCTTTTCGATAAGTAAATACAAGTGTTTGATTTATAGCTAATGTTGCTGTTAAAGTGCCGGTTTGTTCTGTTGTTCCTCCTGTATTTGCAAGAATTTGTGTTCCAGCAGCTGTAATATTCAAATAATCAGTACTAACACTTTCAGAAGAAACCCTCCAACGAAACGAAATTTTACAAGCCTGTTTTGCTTTCCATGTGCATATTGCAGATGTACCATGTAACCCTACATTATTGTTTACCCACACCGTTCCATTATTTTTTTTCACTAATTCGAGTGGACCATAGGTACCAGCTTTCACACCGCTATTCGTTAGTGTTGCTGTAATGGTTTTATTGGCACTACCATCAAAGCTTGTGCTTCCTGTAACATCACCACTCAAAGTAAGGGTTCTAGCCGTTTGCAATTTTACGGCTGAGGTTGCTGCACCGCCTACACTAGAGGAACCTGCATAAGTATGAGTATGGGAAGTATCTGCTTTTTGGCTTTCTAATTCTTCGATTGCTTCCACTGTTTTACTTGCCAATTCACTGATTTTATTTGCGGTATCCTCTTTTATTTTTTTGAAAGATTCTTTGATATGCTCTAAAATTGTTACTTTCAAACTATCACCTCACCAAAAAGGGAGAACTATTCTCCCCTTTATTATGCTTGTATTTCTGCATTTCCAAATACTTCCGCAAAGGCTGCATCCAAATCCTCTTTTGTTGCAACCTCAAATAATACTTTTTCTTCCCCATTGATGAAAATAGTTCCCTCTTTCGTACCTAATTCAACCTTTGTTGCATTTTCAGCTACACCATCTAGCTTTGTAATTTTTGTGGAATCAATCAGTTCTTTGCCGGTTTCTTTTTTCACATAACCGCTTAAATCAATATTGGTATCTGCAAGTTTTTTCATGGTGTCGCCAATTTTGGCATAAATATCCATGACACCACTTTCTGCATTGGGTACTAAATATAATACATTTTGCTCTGCTGTTTCTACTTCTGGCACTGTTTCTGCCTGTTCAAATCTAGCATGTCCTGCCTCTGCAATTTTTGTCTGAATCATGGTTTCTGCTTGCGTTGGGGAAAGAAATTCCTTTTTTAAGTTTTCTGTCCATTCTTTTAACCCTTGCACTTTTGTAACTTTTTGTAATCTATCCATCTTTTTTCCTCCTATTTTTGAAATACATCGTTAAATACTGCTTGAATATCTTCACTAGTTGCTACATAGTTATCATAAAATTCTTCTATATCCATACTGTCTGTACTACCACCAGCTGTACCACCAGACGCACGTAATAATAAAAGACTTGCATGGATTTCTTTACCTGGTACTTTTTCCGCATAAAGACGCAAGCCTTTTGTTATGGTTTCTGCGACAGTACTCATACCGCACTCCATTGCAGTATTCATATCACTATATACAATACTAACCATTGGTATCATTTGCTCTGTTACATCTTCCTGTGTTATTTCTATCTTTACACCACCCCCGCCCCCCGCTGCAACAGTCGTCCATCCTGTAGTGGGTATGACAATATCTCTTTGTAAGGTAGCTTTCTCTATCATTTGTGTAGTCAAACGAAGGTATTGATTAAATTGTTTTTTATGAGCATTTACAGATTCGTTATGTTTTTCAATATCTTCCTTTGTGGCAATACTAACAGTAGGATTAACTTGAATAGATACGATATTTGCATTAGAAACCAGCAATTCCATCACAATTTCCATTTCCTTAACGGCACCAGAATCAGTTGTAATCTTGACAGAATCTGGTGTATTTGCAATGGCTATCAAGCGGTTGTTATCATCAAATAAGCCCATTTCTCGAATGGTAAACCCACCTATCATTGCTGGAATGACTGCTTTGACATTAATTAAATCTGGGTTGATAGAATCTACTTCATAGTCATTGATTTCACCGCGCCACTTTTCCCCTTTTAAAGCTGTCATTTCTTTTGTAGGTCTATAATAATTTCCGCCTCCATCACCAACTGCAAACTGTGTTAAAGCAACTTTTTGCCCTAATACAGTGGCATTGGTGATGGCTGCTGTACCAATTTCGGTCAGAATAGCATAATATTCTAATTCCATCTCAAAAACCTCCTGTTATTGTTGATAACATATCTTTAATTTTTCAGCACAAGCAAAGGTTGCACCTACCATAATGTTTATTTTTTGCTCTTGCTTTTTAGGCTGATAGGGTAAGATTTTGACTTTTTCTACTGTTTGCGCATAGGAACCAACATAGATAGTTTGTTCTGTAATAAATTGGAATCCTTCTAAACTACTACGTACATTTTTAACTTCTTCCATTCGAGCCAAGAGTTCTTGTTGTGCTGCAAGTAAAGACATATCTTTTGTTTTAATTCTGAAGGTATAGGGCTGCCTATTTTTGGCATGAAACCATTCTTCTATGCCTGTACTTTTCCATGCAAGCTCCGTTACTTCTTTTGCAACTTTAGCGGTGCCTAATCTTTTATACCAGTCTAAAGTTTTTTTCACCATTTCTTTTTTGGTGTCTAAGGGTAAGGTTTGAGAATAAAGAGGGGTTCTTAATTCTACCGCTAACTGGTCGCAAATCGTATGCGTCCAGTTTTTACTATCAGACCATATTGCAACACAAGCACATTTGTGAAGAAACTTTTGAAACAGGGTATCTATAGCATACGCCAAGCATTGCACTTCTATTTCTTGCTTAAAATTAGGTGGCACCAGAAAAAGAAATCCATTTTGAGTTATCTCAATCATATTCCAGTCCTCCATATCCAATGCTTTGATTGCTGCATTGTGCTAATTCTGTATGTTGTACACTTTTAAATACAGGATGTTTTATTTCAACTCTTTTTGCACCTGCTTCCATCATACACCGTATCAGTTCAGAAGGATTGATGTCCCTTCCTATGGCTTCTTTTTGCCATGCTACATACGTCTGAATAGCTGTTTCTATTTTGTTTTTAAGGTCTTGCTCCATAGCTCTGTTTTTTCGGCTAATATAATATGTTACATCAAGTTCATATTCTATGATAGTGGGTGCAAATATCCTAACTTCATCTGTTAAGGGGCGTACACCTTCCTTTTCCAGAAAGGTAGATAAGCCATCTAAAAAAGTTTTTTCGGGCAAAATACCCCCTTCTAAAAGGATACAAATTTCTACCACACCAGGCGTAACCATTTCCACATATACATCTTGTATCAAGGTACTATAAGTTTTTACCCAATAAATATAGGCTTCTTTTGGACCCGCTGTACTATAAGAACTGGGTGCTAAAAATATCCTTTCTGAAAAACTAGTATCCTTTTCTTCGTCACTCCCCCCTTGACTTTCCGTTATATTACACACGCTATCTACATAAAAGATAGGGTCAACCAATACATTGAGTTGTCCAATTTCATAACCATTTCCAATCTTACCAGCTTGTTGGCAAATACAGTTTACATTTTTTGTAAGCTCTCCTGCTTTTATGACTGCTTTTTCCATCGTTGCGAAATATACCTGGTCACCGCTGGATATTCTTGTATTTTGAGGAATTTCTACATCAAAAGATTGTATTGCTGATACTGTAAAGGTTACAGTAGTTACAGCATGTTTTGCCTTTAGCCTTGTTACTCCTTTTAAGGCTCCAATATGGTCTAAATAGGTACCATAACTGTAGCGTAAAAAGTTTTGTTTTGCCGCTCTTTCCAAAAACTGATACCCTTGATAGAGCTGCAACACATAGGTATTGATTAAAATTCTCATTGGGTCAGCAGGATAGAGTGTTATTTTTTCACCTGTAACTTCTTGATATTTTTGTTGATAGGCTGCAATCGCTTCTTGTTTTAAGGTATCAATAGAAATGTCCTCTATAAAACTAATCTCATCTAAATTCCGAAAGGCTTCTATTTCAGACAAATTTTAACACCACCTTTCCAGCCAATTTCCCATTTAACCCTTCTAATAATGGAGTATCAAAATGAACCTTTACCACCTCTACCCTTGGCTCATATCTTCTTGTTTTTTCAATGATTTCTATGGTAAGACGTCCTTTTGCTATTTCGAAAGGCAAATCTAAAGCAGACCAATCTAAACCAAATTCCCGGTCAAGTGCAACCGTACCAACCGGTGTACCATACAATACATTTAAGCAACGCAATACATCTGCTTTTTGCTCTGATTCATTTAAAAAGGAAATCTCCATGTTATCCCTCTTTCTTTATCTGTTTAACCATACATTCGTAATATATTCTTTAAAGGTGACTGCAACTGTACAGGAAATCAGCTTCCCATTATTGAGCACCCGTTGCCATTGTTGCGAAACACTTCGTATCGTCCATTTATCCACACCGATAGGCACGCCGACGCATAAAGTTCCTACCACACCCCGCCTACAGTAATCCAGCCATTTGTCTGCTTCTGTTTTTGGGTCAATGTTTAGTTTTGTATGTAGAATAATATTCATAGAAACCGTGTCCAAATCGGGATGTAAAAATTCACTTTGTGGCTTTTGCCCAATACAAGCATGGTCTTCATAGACTGCCGTTGCTTCTCTTGTCATATCGTTAAAAGTGATTATTTTTTTGTCGCTTGTTTCAAAAATTAAATCTGCAAAATAGCCAATCATCCTTGTCAACCTTTCTTTGTTCCTATGTTGATAAAAATAAAGTTTCAGTCAAGCCTTTTCAAAGGCTTGCGAGAGTTTGAGAGCAACGCTCTCATGGTTTTAAAAATAATAATATAGAAATTTCATATATCTTTATCATTATAAATATAAATATAATGATATTTATATTTATCCTTATCATTACATTTGTATTTATATTTATCCTTATCATTATATTTGTATTTATCTTTATCTTTATCTAACACAAAAACTATACATATAATCCCTTCACAGGTCCTCTTTTTTTTACTTGCACTTTTTCACTTTTTTTCATATAATTTATCCCTGCAGTTACCTTTTTTTCTAAGCTATCCCATTTAGGATTTAAAATTTCAGCGGCAGCGGTGGCATAATTTCGCAAGTCTAGGGGTTCATTTCTTGCCCCACTTTTTTTAACCCATTTTGTTTTTGGTCTACCATTGACAAAAGAAGTAATCAGTTGCTCTGAAGTAAGACCTTTTATATACTTTTCATCATAATTCCTTTCTTCATTAGTGGGAAAATGGCAATAACCTGCCCCTTTTTCTTCTATTTGTAGCCGTGCAAGTAATTTCTCTTTTCCTGCATCCACGCCCAACAAAAAGATTCGTACTTTATTTTTAGTATTTCGACTTTCTTTATAAAGCAAAGGGAAGCCTGCACCGCCCATTCCTTTTACACCATAAATCCGTTTATTTTTTCGTTCCATTTTTTTTAAAAATTGATAGCTTTCATCTGTATGGTGTCCACCAGTATCAATACAGGTTGCTGCAATCAAAAGTCCATTTCCTTTTTGGAAATAATATTCTCTTTCTAAAAAAGTCTCTAATTCCTTCCAGCTTTCTTCCTTTGCTGGATTGCAATAGATTTTTTGGTACTGGATTCCCCAGCTTTCAAATCCTTTTCCCCAGCCAACTACTTCCACCTCAAATCTATCATCTTGCACATCAACGCCTGCTGTTAACAGTAAAACCCCTTCCGGTAAATCGGCAAAGTATGGTTCCCGTCGCTCGATTAAGCTATCATTATTGGCACTTTTTCCTTGTAATTCCCATGTTTCCCCCAGTGCTGTATTGATAAAAACCTTTAATGCCTCATAGCTTCCTGTCTGTTTAAAATCCTCTTTTGCAGTTTGAAAGTCTGCTATAATTTCTTCCCAAGACCGCCATGCTGACGCCATTTCATTTAAGTGAAACCCTCTTTTTTTATTGTTAGGAAATAGATGAATCCATTTCCCTTTGTGACTTTCCCATTCTGTTTTTGTAAAATATTGTTCACAATGGACACATTTCATTTTGGCATCCTCAAACCGTAAGTTGTGAAAGTTATATTTTTGATAGAAGCCACAAGAAGGACAAGCAACACACCATTCCCCTTGAGAACTATTCTGATATTCTTTTTCAATCGCACTTTGTCCCTTGATAGTAGGAGTAGAAACTTTAATTTTTTTCCGATTCCAGAAGTTATTGGTTCTTTTTTCTGCAAGTTTAATAACATCCCCTTCTTTTCCGGCACTTGCCGGGTATCTATCCACTTCATCACAAAGTACAATCCGTATGGGGCGGGAAGCTAAATTTGTTGGCGTGTTGGCACCTATCATTGTGATATGTCCTCCAATGAATTTTTTATGTAAAATGGTATTTTCACTATCACGGCTTTTAGAATCTGCAATTTTATCTTTTAATCTAGGGGTGTCTCTTATCATAGGTGCAAGGCGGTCTTTTGAAAATGCTTGTGCTAATAAGTCTGTGGGTTGTACCAGTATCATAGGGGAAGGGTCATAATCTATAAAATAAGCAATCATATTTAATAGGATTTCTGTTTTTCCTACTTGCGCTGACGACATGACAACCACATCTTCTACTTCAGAATCTATTACACAATCCATGATTTCCCGTTGAAATTCTGCCCTTGCCGTGTTCCATTTTCCGGCTTCTGCACTGGCTTCACTGGAAAGCCTTCTATATTTATCAGCCCATTCTGATATTTTTAAGGTAGGGGGTGGGGCTAAGGTTTTGGCTATTTTTTGAAATAATAACACCGTTTTTTTATCTATCATCTTAAGCAATGACCTGTGTTTCTGTTTTTCCCTGTAGAGTAATGCTATCTCCCTGTAAGGAAATGTTTGTGCCATTTAACATAATGTTAGGGGCATTTAATACAATCCTATCTGCTTCCACAATCACTTCTGTTGCTTTGATTTTCATAGTTTTTCCATCAGTGTCCATGCTGCATGTACCACCAGACAAAGTAAGGGCATTTCCAGAAAGTTTGATTTCAGTACCGTTGATATGAATAGCAGTGCTATCAACAGCAATCTTTCCCGCTTTTAAAGCAAAACTATCTGTTTGTTCTTGATATTGTATTTCTGCACCATTTTGATGTAAGGGTTTATGAAGCAGTCCTTTTCCTGTTTTTATAGGTAGATTACTTTCATGATAGTATTTCCCTAATACAAAGCCTTCATGATTTCCATTTGTTAAGTATAAGACCACTACTTTGTCCCCTACTTCTGGCATTTGATACCAGTATGAAAAATAAGGTAATTTCCCTGAAACAGCATTTTCTCTATCAGGATAAGTGACTTGTACAAATCCTTTTTCGTAATCAATGCTGCTCACAATGCCTACTCTTATCACATCATGCATTAATATCCCCCCTCTAATACTTTGTGTAGTTCGCATTTTGTTGTAAACCCACTGCTAATATCATGAGTTATACTATCTATATAATATTTTCCGTCAAAATGTCCTAGCCCTGTAATGGTAATACAGCTTCCTGCGACCATAGTAATATCTCCCTTTTTGGTAATGGAAAGTGTGGTTTCTGTCTTATTTGCTTCTCTTAATTTTGCTTTTGCCTTTTGTTCTGCTTCTGCCATATTTTCGACACTTTCATTTACTTTTAAAATTCTATTTCCCTCTCTTGGGTGAAATTCATAGGTAATGGGTTGCTCTTTTTGGCTGCCTTGATAGGACAATATCACACCATCATAAGTACCTTCTATGGTAGAATTTCCCGTCCAAGAAATAAAATCTTGTTCTTTCCATGTTGCAATGGGAAGCTTTGCTTCATATGCGATTTCGTCAAATAAAACAATCTTTTGTCGGTATGCTTTCATAGCAATTCCGTTATCTTTGCAAAGGTCATATAAAAAACTTAAGTCTGTTTTTGCACTTTGTTCCATTTCTTCTACCACAACATTTTTAGCGTCATAATATAATTCGATTCCTGCATTTTGGGTCATTTCTTCTGCAATGGCTTTGATACTTGCTTTTTTCCATGTTTTTGTTTTTTCTGTTGCAGAAAAAGATTCTGCAATCGGTTTTGATAAGGCTTTTAAAGTAAAGGAAAGTGGACGACCACTAAATTGAATATCATCTACGGTAAAAATTCCACAAGAAAAACATTGTTCTGTTTCGTCCCCGTTCCAGTTGATGGTTTTTATATCTGCCTCTATGGTGTCGCCTTTTTGAGGATACCACTCTTTTAACCATAGTCCTTCTTTATCTGCAAACTGCAAACTTAATTCGTCTGATTCTCCAGAAGCACAATCTTTGTAGGAAAAACCTTTCAAAAATTTTAAAATGTCTTTGCTAAATTCTTTTCCCTTGTAAATGATATTTAATTCCGTTCGCCGTGCCTGCATTGTATCCACCTTTCTTATTATGCTAAACAAACATACTTTTATATTTGTCTTCTAACATTTTCCATCATATCCTCACCATTGATAACACAAACCATATTTAAGGGGTCAAATTCTAACTGATTCGTACCATCTACATCAATTTTGATATACTGTAATGCTAATGTAACGGAAGATTCCATACTTGCGCCAGGTGCAGTTTTTCCAATCTTAATCTTTTTCACAAGACCACGCATAGAGATTTTGACGGGTACCTGATATAATTTATAAGCTGCAGTATCTTCTGCTTGTTCAGACCCTCTTAAGGTCACTTCTGAAACTTCATCTCTTTTAAATAGCTCTAGCATATTTCCTGTCAAACTGGTAAAAGGAACTTCCATTTCCATAGCACCCACAATTCCAGGCACTGGAATGTCCACTTCACCGCCGATACCTGCACCACTAATGGTATCTGACATAAATTCTAATTCTGGTAACTCTACTTCGCCTGTAATACCGATTAACTTTTCTCCAAAAGTATAAGCATTATAGGCAATAATTTTATGTGGTAATAAATCTTTTTTTGCCATCTTTCTTCACCTCTCTAACTTAAAGCAGCCTGTAACATAGTAGGGTCAAATTCAAGGGTATTTTCAATTCTTTCTGCAGGTGGAAATGGGGTTAAAAGCTGGTGAAAGCGAATGACACCATTGAGCAAGTCTGTTACAGGGTTTTCTGATTCTCTAAACTCAATTTTTGCACCTGCAAGCATTCCCCTAGCGACATAGCCATTTGCCCTAATATTTTCACTATCTACAACGGCGTCAATTAAACGCCGATTCATAGGGCTGTCGACTTTTTGAAAATAAGTTAAAATAAAAGAATTTCCCCACCAAGAATAAAAGCGTCTGACAGGGATAAACCTGTCTTTTACATCAGTGCTAGAAGGATAAATACTGGTATTATTCCCTCTTGTTTTCCAACCGTTTAAATTGATTGCTGTACAAATTCCATTTCCGTTTAACATGGATGCTTGCGCCAAATCCAGATAAACAGATTTTCCACTTTCTGTAGTCAGTCCTGTAATGGGCAAGTTTTTATTAGAAGGGCTAACATAAGGATTGTTTCCATTTTCGGCATCTGTTTTCATTGTCATAGCTGCCCACATAGTAGAGTAATGGTATACAATATCATCAATTTTTACCATTGGATAACAGCAAATCATATTTTCATGTACATAACTGTTTTGTGTTTTCCATTCATATACTTTGTCATAACTGTCTGCACCCGTTTCACTACTGTCAATATCTACAACTGCCATGGCACGAAACAAACCACTAATTTTTTCTGTTTTTGCTCTCATTACCGCTGCTACAACAGGGCGTTGACTAAATCCTGGTGCAATAATTTGCCCTGGTATAACGCCTAATTTACTGTAAACTTGTGAAATACATTCTAATCCTTTATATTTTTTTTCAATGTTATCATAACCACCTACAATATCATCACCTTCTACTAATGTAGGATCAAGGATGTCATAAGAAACCTTGACAGCAATTTCGTTGCTGGCTGTACCATCTGGTAAAATATGTACAACAGCATAAAAATCACTATTAAAACTTATTTCATAATCTACCCCTAATGTATAGGTAATGGATTCCGTTGTATCTTTTACTACAAGGCTATCTAATAGGATGCCTTCTTTTCCAATCGTAACCGTCTTATCAATGATGTTGTATTCTTCCCCTTCTTTGCTTTCTTTGTGCTTTTTGGGGTCAAGCACATTTATCATGACAATCGGGCAAACAGCAAATTTGCTGAAAGCAACATCAATGACTTCACTTAAGGTATATTGTTTAAAGTCTTTAGAAAACCCCATTTTTTCAACTGCTTCTTTGTAGTTATAAGCAATGACAGGTTCATTAATACTAGGGGTTTCAAGCTGATTTACAGGCGCAGTACCGACTGCAACAATAATAGCACTGTCGCCTTCTACCGGCGCAATGACGCTGGTTGGTATTTCATAAAGACTAATTCCGCAAGAATATGCCACATTCTTTACTCCTTTCCTTTGATGGATAAAAAATCCTTTTATTTCTTTTTAGTAAAATACTCTGTTACTGCTTTTTGATAAAATTGTTCTAAAGAACCATCTTGTTTTACTTTTTTCTCCCATTCGTTTAAGGCGTGAACTGGAATAAATAGTTTTTCTAATTTTGGGCACTCTTTGAGTAAATTTTTAATTTCCAAATTGTCATAAGGAATGCCGTTTGTATATACATTGTATTTTTTTAAGATATGTCGGATGGTTTCTCCAACATAGATAAAAGGTACTTTTCTTTCTGCTTTCTCCACACTATCACCTCTTAAATGTTTTTATTAAATATCCGTATCACTGGTAATTCCACTTCAAAACTAACTGCACCAATGAAATGGGGAAAAATGTTATCTCCATCTTGAACCACCCATTCTATTTCATCTCCTATGCGATAACGCTCTGCAATCACTTTTTCTGTAGTATAGTGATACATGACTTTTTGCATAAGGTTTAGTAAATCCTTATAGCCTTGTCTGTTTCTGTCCTCGTTATGTACCCCAAAAATTAATACTATTTGACAAGTATTTTTATCATTACTTATACTTCCTTCTTCTAGTCTTACAATAAGATAAGGAAATAAGCTGTCCATTTCTTTTTTGTCCCTTGTAAAAGGAATATCTTGTACAAATAGATTAACAGGCTTGCAATCTTCTTTTTCCTTGATACGAATTTCTGAAAGTAGTTCTTTTAATTCGTGTGCTAAATCCTCTTGCAATGCAAATGCTGTCATTTTTTATCTCCAATCTGGTAAAAGTGTTGATTTTTCTATCGGAAGCGGTGGCGTTTCTAGCACGACCCCACTTTGAAAAACCAATTTATCTAATAATTTTCTATTGTTTTTCATTAAAAAATCTGCTTTTTGTTCCTCTCCATATACTTTTTTTGCGATTATATCCCAAGTATCCCCATCTATTGTTGTATACAATTCATATCACCTTCTTATGCAAAGCCACGCCTTTTTTGTGCTTTTAGCCATTGATTCATTTGTGTTTCAAAATCTACTTGTGCTTTTGCTGCTCCTTTTTCTACTTCTTGTTGTATTTCTTCTTTGTTCCCATTTCCTTGTATAATAATTTGTGGTTTGTATTCAATCTGAAAGACCATACCAGTGTTGTTTGTGCTTCCTGAACCATAGTTGCTTAAAAATTCTTCTAATTTAGAAAGGGGGAAAACTGCTTCTTTTTCATTTCCTTCTCCAATCATAGCAAGGGTTGGTTTTGTAACGATACCACCTGAAGCAAGGGCTGGCACGTTAGAAGAAAGTGTAGGTACTTGTGGAATATTTAATCCAATTTCTTTTCCGCCGACGCCAGGTATCCAATCTGGAATATTGATATGTACACTGTTGACTTTGTTAATAAGGGTATTTAATCCACCAATTGCTGTATTGACTGCACCTGTAAAGGCATTTGCAATGCTATCTCTGATATTTCCAAAAACAGACTTAACACCTTCCCACAATTCCATCGCTTTTGTGATGACAGAATCCTTAAGATTGCCAAATGTTGTTTTTACATTTGTCCATAATTCTGTTATTGTGCTAATAACGCTGTTTTTCATGTTAAGAAAGGCTGTTTTAACACCTGTCCAAATTTCTAATGCTTTTGAAATAACTGCATATTTCATATTGGTAAATCCAGTTTTGACATTTGTTGTTATTTCTGTTACTTTTGTAGAAATAGCAGTACCCATATTGGAGAATGTTGTTTTAACATTCGTCCAGATTTCTGACGCTTTTTGTTTTATAGTATCCCAATTTTTATATAACAGTACACCAACACCAACTAAAGCAGTAACAACTGCAATCGCAATTCCTACAGGTCCTGCCAATGCTGCAAAACCAGCTTTCACAAGGGGTAAAGCTTTTGCAGCCATACCACCAATTTTAGCAATACCTGGACCAATTCTGGCAATTGCTGGACCGATTTTGGCAACTGTTGGACCAATTTTAGAAAAGATAGTATGAAGCCCTTTAGATTTTTTTGCAATTTTAATAACATTTTCCACTTTTTCTCCAAATTTTCCTACAGTGGTTAATACTTTGCCAGTTGTATTTCCAACTTTAAGAATTACACCTGATATTTTCCCCATAATAAACAGTTTAGCAAGCACTTTCCCAATACCTATTACAATAGGTGCTATGGTATCTAAATGAGAAATGGTAAAACTTACTACTTTACCAACAGTATCTACAATTCCACCAACCACTTTTTTTATAACTTCTACTGTTGCTAAAAAGTCTTGCTTTGTTTTTTGAAATGTTCCTGCTAAACTATCAAGTTGTGTTTCAGTCATACCAGTAATACGACTAAGTGCACTTTTTGCCCCTTCTTTGCTAAATTGTATTCCTAAAGCACTTGTATTTTTTCCTGCTAATGTTAATAAAGCTGCTGTAGCTTCTTTTGTTTTAGAGTAAATTTCAATAAAACTTTCAATTCGACTTGTTGTTACGCCTGTGATACGACTAAGTGCGCTTTTTGCTCCTTCTTTACTGAATACAAAACCCATATCACTTGTATCTTTTCCTAGCAAAGTCATAAAAGCTGCCTTTGTTTCAGTAATCGTTGTCTTTATCGTTATAAATTTCCCTTTGATACTTTCTGCAACTGCCCCTATTTTAGGAGTAATCATAGTTATTTTATTTGCTAATCCATCTATTACAGGTGTAATGCCACTTTCAAAATGGCTTATAAACTCAATTTTAAAATCATCTGTAGCAGAAGAAAGTCTTGAAAATGCCATTCCCATTGTATTACTTACAGTATCTGCCATTGCATTTAAAGCTCCATCTGAATTTTCAAGCTGTCTTTGCAAGGCTTCTAATTCTGTAACCCCATCATCTGTAAAGGTATTCAGACCTTGCAACAGTTTATTTAAGGTGTCAACCTGTGTTTTTCCTGCTATCATGTCTTTGTACATATCACGTTCTTCATCTGTAGAAAGACTCTTTAGCTTTTCGTCTAATTCTTTGAGCACATTGGTAACACCTTTAAATTCTCCTTGAGAATCATAAGCACTTAAATTAAGTGCTTTCATGGCTTTTGCGCTTTCCCCACTTTTTTTCTTTAGGTTAATTAAAATAGAGTTCATGCTTGTACCAGCTTCACTAGCTTTTGTACCTCTATTTGCTAACACACCTAATAGAGCTGCACTTTCTTCAATCGGAGTATTTAAACTTTCAAAGGTACCACCTACACTAATATAAGCCTCCATAGCCTGCATAGCTGTTTGATTGGATTTATTATTTGCTGCAGCAATGACATCTAAATAACGGGTTAAATTTTTCCCCTCTGAATCCATTTTAATTCCTAATGCTGACATAGAATCTGTCACCAAATCGCTAGTAGTTGCAAGGTCAGCTTGTGTTCCTTCAGATAAACGTAACACTGGCATGAGTGCTGCTGTAGATTGCTTAACATTCCACCCCGCTAAAGCCATATAACCTAAAGCGTCAGCGGCTTCTGCAGCTGTTTTACTAGTAGCTTTTCCTGCTGCCCTAGCAGCTTCATTTAACTTTTCATATTCTGCACTTCCTTTTTGTATGCCAGCGGTTGCGGCTGTTTGTGCCATACTTTGCTCATAGTTTTTGTATGTATTGATGGAATCTCCTACAAAATCTTTTACCTTCACGGCTGCAAAAGCAGCACCTACCCCAACAGCAGCCCTTTTTGCTAAGTTCTGCAAGCTATTAAATTTCCCTTGTACGCCATTGATAGCAGCAGCTAAAGAAGAATCTACTTTTCCGCCAAAAGAAACAACAAATTCATATTTTTTACCTTTACCTTTTGCCATGTTTCACCTTCTTTGTTCTTTCATAATTGCATTGTAATCTTCTACAAATGCACATAATTCTTGTAAAGGCATATTCATAAAATACGTAATATTGCTATAGGTATTCATAGACAACATCATTGCTGTTTTTCTTATGGCTCGTCCGATTCCTCCATTGTATTCCCACCCTCCAAAAAATTTGTTATTCTATATTTCAGATGGTAGGCATCCGTTGCAGGTAGAGCGTAAAAAAATTCAATCGGTTTTTTCAGTGTCATACTACATAAAATAAAAATGAAATCTAAATTGTATTCCATTGCAATAACGTTTCCGCCTTTTTTTACATATATCCTTTCAGCATCATAAAGTTGTTGTCCTGTAATGTCCTCTAACTCTGATAAATTTAATTCTGTATAAGTTTCACCTTCAAAAGTAAAAGGCTTTGATAATTTAAAAAAAATTTTTTTCATAATAATATCCACTCCTATTATGTTTTTTGTGCCATACGGCTTAAAATTCTATCTACTTCATGGTCAATTCTTTTTTTTAATATTTCATTTGCTCTTTTTTCTGATATATCTACGGTTTCTTGATTTCTAACAATCGTACCAACGGCTGGTCCTAAGACAAGCCAGTTTTTTTTCTTTTTTTGGGGATGGGCAGCTTTACCAGTCAAACCTTCAGGACGTTTTAATAACATACCACCTTTTTTATCTGCTTCACTTTTTACCCAAAATGTATTAGAAAGATATGTTAATTTGCTTTTTTTAAAAACTCTTGCTTTAAAATATTGACGTTTACCAATTCTTTTTTCTCCTCCTATTTTTACAACACTATTATAATCATAATGGGTAATTAGTTTTGACCGACTTGATGTTGTAAAAATAAACCCATTACCAGAAGGTGTAATATACATATTTTTTTCAATACTTTCTCTTTTAAGCAAATATTTTTTTTTCGTTTCTCTTATTGTTGAAGCTTGATATGAGTTTGTAGCTCTTTTCAAACTTCTTTTTAGTACCTTATTTACATTTTCATTTTTTAGTTCCCCAAGTCGTTGTATTGCTTGTTCCCTTGCCTCTGTTAAATCAATTTGTAAATCTACCATGATTGCGTCACCTCTAAAACAATTTCTGCAACACCACTATCGTTATTTGCAGAAACTACACGATACATTGTGTTATCAAAATAAAATACATTTCCCACACTAGGCAAAACTTGCAAATGCTCCATAGAAACATAAAACAAAATTCCATCCATAAAAATTCCGTCAGTATGTTCTTTTTGCGTTGCTTTGATTTCCTTTAGGGATTCATTATCCACCACAACTGGCATATCTGTACCATCAACGTTATGTATTTCTGCAAAAATATCTAAATCAAAAAACACATTTTTTATATCCACTTGAAGCTGTTCTTTAAATGTCATTTGCATTTTCCAATCCATTTACAATAGTAGCTTTGATTTCTTCTACAGACATTTCCATTGTCAAGTTTTGGATTCCTAGGGAGTTGCCATATAATATTAATTCTGATTTTTCCTTGATGGCATCCATTTTTTCTACCACTGCCACAATATCGGGCAATTCTGTTTCTGCAGAACAATCATTGCTAAATGGTATCTTTTTTTCTTCCCCTGTAGCAATCACTTCTACTGCCTTGAGTTTTAAAAATTTATTTAAAAGTTTATCCTCAATTTCTGCATATTCCCCTGGATGCACGTAACGCACTTCTTTTCTATCAAAAAAATATAGTTTTTTTAAAGCCTTAATCCTTATTTTCATTTTGTCACACCCTCCAAGATATACCAACCATCTACATTTTTAGGAACGGGTACAGGTCTTGAAGTCAATCTAAAGTTTTTAGCATTTCCTTCTACAGAACCATAAATAAAGGGAACTAAAGAAGATTCATAAGAACGAAATCCTTTTTCTTCCCCTTCATATTGTGTTACTAAGCCATATTCCATTGTACCTATGGTTTTAGGTAAAAGTGCAACGGTACCCTCCGGAACAAACGGATGCGTAACGTTATTTTCATCCACAAACCATTCATCATATTGATACAGTTCAAGTCCTAATTCTGCAATCGTTCCTAAAAAGGTAACAGCGTCATTGATAATTTTAGGGGTATAGGTTGCAAAATTAAAATTACGAATATCCATTGCTTTTTGTACTTTTGCATTGTTTTTAAAAGCGTCTACCACATCCCCTGCCAAAATTGCAATGGTGGGTGCAAATCCTGCTGCCTGAATACAATGTAATCTTGCCCTTTTTAAATCTGTGATAGGGTCACTACCTGCTTCATCCCAACCCTTTGCAAGCACTTCTTTATTTGTAAAATTAAAATCAATCTCAAAGGAATAGCCATCTTCTTTATCTTCAGCTTGAATTTTACCGTTATAAATCATTTCTCTAGCAAGCCAGTTTTTGCTTCTTTCAATACGGTCTTCTAATTCTTTGGTATCTTCCGCTAATAATTCCATCTCCCGTTGTTCCGGTGTTTTTACAGAATAAATGGCTTCTCCTGCCATTCTTTTTTCCACATCATCTACCGTCAAAATAGTTTGTGGTGCAATTCTTGGTGTATCAATCAGTTTTGAACGGTATCCTTCCCGTTTTAACACTTTCCCACCCTGCATAGGAGAACAAAAAGGCGCAAGGGGACGTTTTCCTTTTTTAATGTCTAGTTGTAATTTTGAAGTAGGGTGTACCTTTCCATCTGGAAAAAAACTAGTAAAAAAAGAGTAAACCGGCATACGCTGTTCTAGCACTTCTAACAATTCAATCGTTGTAAAATTCATAGTTTGAAACTCCTTTCTGTTTGCTTATTCATACATTTTTTTTGTATAAATATCTATTTTCCTTAATTCCATCTCTATATCTAATAAGCTTGTACCTTCTGTAAATAGAAGTGCTTCTTGGTTAAAAACACCTCTGATAAACATTTGTGACAAAATAGAATCTGCATCCGATTCTGTACCAGTATCTATATCTTCTATCAAAATACCCACTGGATTTTGACTGCCATCGGTAGCATTTTTATCTAGTAAAATTCCTAAATTGTCTGTAGTTGTCAAGCCTAAAACAGACCCTGCTTTTAAGATTCCTTGTCCCGTTTTTAAAGAGATTCCTTTTACCATAGGTTTTATTTCTGTACCAGCAATCAGATTTTTATATTCTCCACCTTGTAAAAATTCTTCTATCTTTTTCATGATTTAGCACCTCTTTTTTGATTCAACACTTTTGCAAAATAATTAATATGCTCTTGCTTTTGATTTCCTACTTTTTCTTGCATACCCATAACATTATGAACCCCTGAATTTTTACGGTCATCCTGCAAGTTGTTCCAATGGTTAACCCCTGTTATTTTTCCTTGCTTCATTGCCTCAAAGCAAAGGTCTTTTGCTGACATTTCGGCAAGATATTTTGCTTTGTGTAGCATTTCTGTATCAATAAGACCGTCAAATTCATCCAGTTCTTTGAGGCGGTTTCTTTCCTGCAATAAAACTTGATTGTATAAATCTGGATACTCTTTTTTTAGCGTTTCGATTGTCATATTGCTTTTCCCTTCTTTCCTTGCATTTATTTTTTGTTTCAGATTTTCAAAGTTTTTACAGCTTGTAAGATTATGTGCAATACTATTAACAATTAAAAAATGGCTGTTTGTTATTTCCATAGATAAATTTTCTTCAATGACTTCATCACAAAAACCAAAATCAACGGCTTCCTGTCCTAAAAACCAGGTTTCTTTGTCAATTACTTCTGCCATTTCTTCATAACTTTTTCCAGTCTTTTTTCTGTAAAAATCGATACAGCTATCTTTGCAAATTTTAAGCATGTTAGAAACTTTGTCAAAATCACTATCTTCTCCTGTACTAAAAAAGGTGGCTTTTGGTTTATGTACCATTAACAAACTATTACTGTAAAGTTTTACCGTATCACAGGCACAAGCTATCAAAACGGCTGCACTAGCTGCAATGCCTTCTATGATACAAACTTTTTTTGCTGATATGCTTTTTAAAATCGTTGCAATCTGTAACCCAACAAATAAATCACCACCACCGCTATTTAATTTGATAGTAATTTGTTCTTTCTCTCTTAAAGGTGCAATATCATCTAAAAACTTTTGTGGCGTAATATATTGCGCACCATCCCACCAACTGGAATCACTATTACTAATTTCTCCATAAAGCTGTAATTCCGCTGTTTCTTCTTTGTTTTGTACCTTCCAAAAACTCATAGTATCCACCTTTCTTTAGTTTTACTGTTTTTCCTTTAATCCTGCCTGTATCATTTTTTTATTTTCCATTTCTGCTTGTGTTACATTTCCCACAAAATCGCCACCATTCATTTCAACGGTTTCTCTTTCCCTTGTAGAAAAACCTTGCTCTACTCTGATTTTAGCTGCAGTTGCTTCTTTAATAGGGTCAAGTTGCCCTTGTGCAGGTCCATTCCATTCTGCTTTACACCAAGCCCATTTTAGGGCAGGGTCTTTCAAAAATCCTGGTGCTTGAATCCGACCACTTGCAACCGCTTCTGCTAAAAAAATTTCATAAATTGGTTGACAAAAGTCATTGATAAACCAACTCCGACGCATTTTAATATATTTCCATAGTTCTAATAATGCTGCTCTAGAAGCAGAATAATTATTGTTAAACGATTTGATTAATACTTCGTAAGGAATTTCTAGCGCTGCCCCCATATATTTACACATAGCAGAAGCAAAAGTATCAAAATTAACATTGGGTCTTGTGGCATCTGCCATTTTAATGTCCTCACCAGGTGCTAAATAATTGATTAATCCAGCCCCTAGTTGATAATCCCCTGTTTCATATGCTTTTTGGAAATCCTCTATACTTCCATCAAAATCCATATTTTCCCCACCATCGGAAGTTGTAATAAATACAGAAAAAATACCATTGATAACTGCTGCCATTAGTTCTGCCTCTGTATATTGCGTGAGTTGTCTTAATACTACAATAATGGGTGCTAAATAGGGTACACCCCTATATTGTTCCGCCCTTTCCGCTTCCATAATATGTAATACATTGGGGATTCCTGTTTTTTCTCCGATTGCCTGCACTCTTATCCATTCTTTTTTTGCTAACATACTGCCATTTTGATAAGTGTTACAGACATAATAAGCAACAATTTTTCCTTTGTTATCTACTTCAATTCCGTTAAAAATTCGATTTCCGTTTTCAGCTTTTTGATTCAGAGAAACATAACCAGCACTGCTTTTAGGGTTAGAAATTCTGTCCCCTTCAATTAAATGTAGACGTAAAGTATATGGCATATAAGGAGTCGGTTTTTCATAATCCATTAATACAAAAGCGTCACCATTTAACAACCAACTGATGAAGGCAATACTTTGTAACTCATAGAAATCATTCAAACCAAGGGTATCGCAATGTTTAGAGCCAGCCCATAAAGCAAATTCTTTTTCTGTTTTTCTTTCCCATGTTTCCGCTTGTTCTTGTGATAAGCCTAACAGTTGACTATCTATTCGACATTTTAGCTTTAAACCAGCCCCTATCATATTCGTGCGGTTTAGTTTAATTGCACTGGCTGCAATCGGGGAAGTCATAAACAAAGTACGGGAGCGTTGACGTAATAAATCTAAATTTACATCAATATCTTCTAAGGGGCTGTAACTGTTTGCACGAAATCCTTTTAAGGCATTTTTTCGACGACTTGCACCACCTTCAGAATAACCTGAATTTTGTACACTCTTGAGATAGTTTAATTTCATACGTGATTTTTGTCGTTTTTCTGCTAGATGTGGGTTTATTTTTGCAATCAAATTTTCTAAAAACATATTGCACCACCTTTAAAAGTCTAAGGGTATCACCCGTTTGACACATCTTTTACCACCATTTTTTTCTAATACAGATATTTCTGTTTCTAATTTTTTGATTTGTTCCTGTACCGCACTTAAATCTGCCATCGTCAATTCTTTATTCCCTATTCTGTATTTTTGGCGTAAAAGAATTTCTTTTTCAGCTTTGTAATAAAGTTCTAAACGTTCTTGTAATTGCGCTAATTTTTTGTTCATGCTATTCACCCTTTCTATTCTTCAATTTCTACAAAATCCTCACTATAAAAGTCTTTTGGGTCATACTCTTTTAATTCTTCTAAAATGTCACGCACTTCATTTGATAACATTTTTTTAATTTCTCCTGTTTCTTTTTCTACAAGAAGGGGTGTCATTTTGCTAGGCATTTGTAAAAAACGGCTTCTAATTCTTGCGAGCATATCTGTCATCACCATTTCAACATCACTACTTTTATGAAGTTCTCCTTTCATCAAAGCAAGTTTTAATTCTGCCTGCATTCGTTTAATTTGCTCTAGTTTTGCCCGTTCCGTTTTGTAATTAATATCATTTTTGTCTTCTGCTAATGCAATGTCTTTTTGTACTTTTAAAGTCTTAATATAATTTTGAAGGCTTTCAAAGAGTAAATACCGCCCTTTGCTTGCCCTGATAAAAATGCCTTCTCCTGCAAGCTGCCTAACGCGACTGTCATCTTTTAACAATAAAAGTTTTTTGAGTACACCAGCTGAAACGGTTACTCTTTCTATTTCTGTCAAATTTTTATTTTCCAAAATATGCCACCTCTACCGTTAACGTTAACCGTCAAAAAAATAGGATAAAACTAGAGATACGCTGGGCTCGCGACCCGCAAGGAAGGTAAGGAGCCTGTACAGTACCTTTTACGATAGAAAAAGGATAGTTTTTACTATCCTTTTTACTTGTTGCTCCTATTATAATTTAAAAAAAGTCTCATTTTGTCCCATCTTTTAAAAATTTTTGCTCAAATTCCTTTAAGGCAGAAGTGATTAACCTACAAACATGAGCACGACTGTAGTGTAGTTCTAGTGTAATGGTGTGAATACTTTTATATTCTACATATTTCTTAAATAAAACTTGGGCATGAAAGGGATTTTCTAATCCTTGTATCTGATTGATAATGATGTGTTTTTTTTGAATCAAGTGGTCGATTTCTGAATTGATTTCATCTTCTAATAAATTTTTTTTGTGAAGTAATTCGTTGTAAGAACTTGCTGACAGAGAACTCCTTTTCAAATCTATGATAAGCTTATCAGATTCCCATATCTTTTGATTAATAGCAATGTCTAATTTTTTTAATTGCTGCAAGTAAATCTTTGCGTTCAAAACTTCCGCCCCCTTATTGTATCCCATCGAAAAACATGATATATTTTATGATAGGATTATAGGGGTGATATATGACATATTCCCCCACCTTTAGGTGGGGGAATTCTTACTAAAATTAATTAAAAATCATCTTTTATAATAGGAATGGTATAGCTGCTTCTTTCTTCATAATGTTGATAAAATAATTCCCTTTTCTGTATCATCATCTAAATCACCATCATAATATGCTTTTACAATTGGCTCTACAGGTATAGTATTTAGATATACAGAATAAGTAGGAGTATAAAGAAAAAAGCGAATCCCCTCAGGGATAAAATTAATATTAAAATAAATGTTTCCCTTCATAGAATGATAAATTTTATCAAAAGTATCTTTGTCTCCTTCCAAAATTGCAGTTAGTAAACATACTATTTTTTCTTTTATTTCGGAACCGCCTAACTCTATAAATTTATCTTTGTCTTGAAACCATTTTTCATTCATTTTTTACCCTTTCTGATGTTTGTTTTAATCTCCAGTTTCTTTCTTTTTTCTCTAAAATAATATTCCGATACCCTTCTGTTTTTTCATGGATTCTACTACCGATTGCCTCATCAATTTCAATCAAATCGTCAATCGTTTTTTCTGTAGAAAAAATGGTAATCAAGTCACTGTTGATATACCTGTAATTGATAATTTCAAATGCTGTTCGAATATCCGCCTCACTAGGACGTTTTTCTTTTTCCGTTTTAAAAAAGTCATCTATGTAAAGCACTGGTGTTATCAGTAAGGGATTTATCAGTCTTTGATAGGCTTCATCCTCCATTTTGTTCGCTTTGAGTTTCACAATCTCATTTGACCAAATAACATATCTGACAGAGATTCCTTTTTTGATAAATTCCGCACAAATTGCAGTACAAAGGTGTGTTTTTCCACAACCTACTTGTCCACCTACAAAAAACCATTTTCCTTTTTCATCAAGGAATTGCAATGCTTTTTGTTTCAATCGTTTTTGCCATTCTTCTGGCGTTTGAAAGTTGTCAAAGGTGCGTTTTTCAATAATGTCTGCAAGTCCAGAATTTTTAATGCGCTGCATCGCAATCCGTCTTTCTTCACAAACACAATTTTTTATGTATTCATTCCCGTTTATGAACGCTCTTAAAAAGCCTTTCCCTCTACAAATCGGACATTCTCCTTCTTTGATAGGGTAATTGGGGTGAATAGCTGTCCATTGGATTTCTTCAGCTTTTTTGTCTGCGGAAGGATTTTTCGGGTGGTCTTCCAGAATTTTCTGTACACACTTTGCTGTTTTTTCCATTTCACAACATGTCTCCGTATTGCTGTTGCTTTTGGTTTTTTGTTGGAGCTGCATTTGCTCCATAATTTCCGTAACCCGTTCCATCCCCTTGTCCTCTCTTTCCTTCTGTTATTTTTGACCATAAAATCCCTTGATAATTGTTTGCGATAGCCATGTCAATCACCTGTATGACTGCCTGTTCTCCGTATTCTGCAGATTTGTTTTTTATTTGTGCCAGCAAACGGTGCAATCCTGTCGGTTGATAAGATTGCTGTTTCTCTTTTTTGTACAGCAACCACTCATTGACTTTTTTGTGTAATTCTTGTGGAAAAACAAAACTATTTCTGATTTCCTTGAGTTCTTCCCGCTTTGTTTTTTTTCCTTCCCCTTGTGCAACTTGTTGCACTTCCCCCGTAAGGGGGTTAGGGGGTTTTATTTCTTTTTTATTTTGTTTCGTTTTGTTTTGTTTATTAATAGTCGGCACTTGTGTCGGGGTTTGTGTCGGGGTTTGTGTCGGTACTTGTGTCGGGGTTTGTGTCGGCATGATAGACACAAGAGAATTGATTTTATAGACTGCTGCTTGATTTCCCGTTCTCACTTTAAAAGAAATTAAACCTTTATTTTGCAATGCAGTTCTTGCATTGTAAAAGGCATCTCTTTTTAACCCTGTTTTAGTAGATAGCACCACGGTAGCTACTGTAAAAGTATCCCGCCAGCCAGTCTTATTTGCTATGTGCATTAAAGCGTGCCATAGCGCAATCCCTGACGTTGACAGTTGGTTTACTTCGAGCCAATCGTAAAATGCTTTTATCTCTAAAAGATAGTTCATTGTTTCACCAACTTTTTTATTTTATTTTCAAAGTTCAAGTTTGACTTTTTTTCTTTTTTGAGGTATGCTTAAAAAAATTTATACAGTAGGCTCTAATCCGAAATCTTTTAAATCATTTTCATATTTCGCAATTAATTCTTTTATATTTTTATGTTTTACATTAGTTCCTTCTGCAATCACGAAACTGGTTGTAAACACATCATTGTTTTTCAATAAAATTAGTTTGTCCATCTCCATTCCCCATTTCTTCTTGCTTTCTCAAAAATTGAGCAATCGCAAGCATTTTATCTACTACTAGGCATAAATCTTCTGGAGCAAGACAATTACTTGTTTCTGCTAGAAGTTCCATTTCATCTAGCATTATTTTTACAATTTTATCTTTTGGGTTTCTTACTGATTTCTTTTTTTGATAGGAATTTAAAAAAACATTAATATTTTTATAACCTTTTCCTTTTTGATGTTTTTCGCAAATTGCCTGTTCTATCATAGAAATAAAACCATACTCTTTGTAGCACATTTTCGTGTATTTTGTACCATATACTATCATTGCATTAGAATCTATTTCTTTTATTTTATTTAATAGAGAAAAATTTTCTTTCGAAAGTAGTTTTTTCTTTTGTTCCCAAAAAGGATAGCCATGCCAAGATTCCTCTTTCTGCCAGAAGACGCACATAGCACCTTGTTTTATTGATTCTTGACAATCTTCTATAACACCTCTCAAACTTGTCATTTTTTTCTCCTTTCACTTCGGTTATGTCTTTTTAAAAATCTTACTAAAAAATAGGCTTGAAATTCCGTTTTTGTTTCAAAAGTTTTACTTTTTCTGTTGTGTTGTTGCCACCATTTCTATAATACTCTTTGATTTCATCAAAATTGACATGTATGGTTCTACCACTTTTTTGATGTGAAATAACCCCATCTGTAACTAACCTTTTGATACTGCTGTAGCAAATGGCTGTTTTTGGGTCTTCTGCTTTAAACTCCTGCACTACTTTTGGAATTGTCCACCATCTTTCAATTTGGCAATTTGTTGTATGGTTTAAGAAAGTTTCTTGTTTTTTTGGTTTTGGAATTTGCTTTTCAATATAATATCTTTCTGTTTCTCCTACTTTGATTTCTAAGGAAAACCCCGTGATATTGGTTAACTCTTTATCATCCATACGAATGATAATTTCATTTTTAGTAATGCACTCTATCTTGATAATTTGCATAAAAATCCTCATTCTAAGAAAGTCGCTCTACTTACTTTCTTGTTTTATTTCATTAATCATTCCTTTTCTGATAAATTACATATAAATTGTAAGATTTCCATTTTCTGGTTTGATAACTGGCAATATTCCTTTGTATGGGATTGCGGTTCTAATTTTTTTTGCACTTCTGTTAAAACTTCCCATTCTTTTAATAAAAGGTTTATTATTTTTTCTTTTATTATATTTTTCATATCTGCATTTTCAGCAGAATGCCCCAATTTTAAACCAGGATATTTTTCTTCTACCATTTCTATCATTTCTGTGAAACTTTTTAAGGTTTCTTCTATACTTTCTGGTGCGTTCTCTATCCAGATTTCTATTTTTGTAGGCTTGTACTCTTTGTTCATCCGATTCACCACCTTTCAAATGGGATTTTGTACTGCACCGTTTGGACACAATGTTGCTTGCAGGCTGCTAGGTTAACTGCTATAGCAGCCTTATTTATTTTCATCATCATTTTCAAACAATAGCCACCAGTCAAATTTTAAAAATTTTCCTAGTATTTTCGCATTTCGTACAGAAGGGCTTCTTAATCCACGCCTATATTTGCATAATATAGAATAATCAATTCCTGTTTGTTTACTGATTTCTTTTATTGGTATTCCACTATTTTTTATTACCTCACATACTTTCATAATTTTACCCCTTTTTTGCTGTTCAACTGTATATGATGCTGTTAAAAAAGCATTTAAAAAAGATAAAGAAGCCAATCAATAAAAGGAATTAAAATATAATCGCAAAACAAAATACTTACAGAAAAACAGAAAGTTGAAAATAATCTTTCTTTCCAGTTTATTGAAATCTTGAAAAAATTTTTTTGTTTCTCTAGTGCTTCTACTCTTTTTTGTAAGGTATCTAGTGTTTGCATTAAACTTTTAATTTCTTCCTGCATATTCTTACCACCCATCTTTTTGTTAGATTTTTATTATATTGTTATGATTAAATCTTTCATAACTACCGTTAAAACACTATCAATACTAATGCAATAAACTAATAATGAGTGGCATAATTTGGTGTTCTAATATCACAATCGCATTGAGAAAGAGAAATATATCCAGTAACCGCCAATGAAATTTTATTTCTCTTTCTATTTTGTCAATTCTTTCTTCTAAGGTTGCTGGCTCTGATACTGCCCCTTTTTTCATTCTTTATCACCATTTTTCCATAAAATTTTCAATTAAGATAATTAACACAATCCATAATGCCAATCACAAATGGCATTATTTGACGTATCAGTATTACAATCGCATCCACCAAAAGAAATACGTCCAGCAACCGCCAATAAAATTTGATTTCTTTTTCTATTCTTTTTACTCTTTCTTCTAAGGTTTCTGGCTTTGATACTGCTGCTCTTTTTATTTCACGCACCACCTTTCAAATGGGATTTTGTACTGCACCGTTTGGACACAATGTTGCTTGC